>NZ_SPQN01000079.1 GCF_004571065.1 Geodermatophilus sp. DF01-2 | reverse complement strand
GGCTACACCGTCACCCTCACCGCAGCAGCCTGACCCCACACTCGAGCCGACCTCGCCGATTGCCGCCGAGGTCCGCTGCAGCGCGCTCGCCGAGCCCCAGTGCGGGTGGCTATTTTCCGGTCAGCTCCCGGATTCGGCTCCTGGCTCACGACCAGTGCTGAGCCAGGAGCCGCAATGACCAGCTGACCTGATCGTCGGGGACGGCGCCGGGTGGGCCCGTCAGCCAGGGGCGCCGAGCCAGGTGGTGAGGGCGGCGGTCACGTCCTGATGCCGGACGACGTGGCCGCCGTCGAACTCTTCGTAGGTCACGTCGTAGTCGGCGGCGCCGAGGGCGCGCGCCAGCCGCCGTCCGCACCGCTCGACGGGCAGCACGCGGTCGGCGCTGCCGTGGGCGATCCAGACCCGCGGCCGGCCCACCCGGCGGGGCGGGCTGGCGAACCCCGGGGAGAAGGCGAGCACGGCCTCGGCCAGGTCGCCGTTGGCCAGTCCGAGGCTCAGCGCGTAGGAGGCGCCGTCGGAGAAGCCGCCGAACGCCACCCGGGTGATCGGCTGCCGGGCGAAGACCTGCTCGAGGGCGGCGTCGAGCACCGCGACGTCCCGGCCGAGGCCGCCGGCGACGAGGTCCCAGGTGGAGGCGACCGACGAGGGGGCCAGCACCAGGGCGCCGCGCGCGGCGGCCAGGTCGCCGACGGCGGCCAGGCTCTGCGCCGCCGTGCCGCCCGCGCCGTGGAAGAACACCAGCAGCGGCCGGGGCCGGGGCTCCCCGGCGGGGACGAGCAGCCGGGCCTCGGCGTGCGGCCCCAGCTCCAGCGTGCGGGCGCCCGGCGGGTACGGCGCCGCGGCGGGCGCGGCGACCGGGCGGCTCTCCAGCCGTCCTTCCGAGGCGTGTCGCAGAGCCGTTCCCCGCCTCAGACCGTGTGCGCCGTCGGCGGCACGTGCTCGTCGGCCTGCTCCAGGTGCAGCGGCTGCAGCGGGCGGGTGTCGTCGAGGTACAGGAAGGCGTCGTAGCGCTCCCCCAGCACGGTGGGGACGTAGTTGCCCCACGTCTCCCGCTCGGGCCGGTAGACCACCCCGATCGCCCGGTGGTCCAGCCGCCGCTCCAGCTCGGCCGGCCGGGAGCCGTCGCGGGCCCAGACGAGCAGCGCGTCGCGGCCCACCTCGTCGTGCAGCAGCGCCTCCAGGCTGCCGCGGCGGGCCTCGGGCACCGGCATCCGCTGCATCTGGGCGCCCCACTCGCTGCCGGCGATGACCCCGCCGCGGTAGCCGCCGAACCCGACCAGGACGACGTCGTCGGTGCCGTGCCGCTCGCGCAGCAGCTGGCCGACGTTGACCATCCCGGCACCGGCCATGTCGGTGGCCCGCGCGTCGCCGATGTGCGTGTTGTGCTCCCAGACGACGGCCTTGGGCGGGTGGGGGCCGTTGTCGCTGTGGGCCAGCAGCCGGTCGAGGGTGTCGGCCATGTGCACGTCGCGGACGTTCCACGACTCCGCCGAGCCCTGCACCATCGCGCGGTAGTAGCGCTCCGCGTCGACGACGACCGCGGCGTTCTGCTCGGCGGAGAACCGGGCCTCCGGGTCCGAGTCGGCCTCCTGCCGGCCGCGCTCCTCGCACAGCGAGCGCAGCAGCTCGACGACGGCCTGCTCGCAGCTGGTGGGGGCGAGGCGGCTGGCGAAGGCGTACTCGGCGCCGTCCTCGCCGAAGGGCTCGAAGCAGCGCAGCGCCCGGACCGCGGTGTCCACGTGCTCGGGCTCGTTCGCGCGCAGCCAGCCGACGAGCTCGTGCATCGAGTCCCACAGGCTGTAGACGTCGAGGCCGTAGAAGCCCACCCGCTCGGCCTCCGGGCGCTCGGCGTTGACGTCGCGCAGCCACCGGCAGAAGTCGACGACGTCGTCGTTGGCCCACATCCACGTCGGCCAGCGGGCGAAGGCGTCGAGGGCGTCGTGCGGGTCGGGGTCGGCACCCGGGCGGAGCTTGACGCTGCGGTTGACCCGGTAGCAGTCGGGCCAGTCACCCTCGACGGCGACGAAGCCGAAGCCGCGTTCGGTGACCAGTCGGCGGGTCAGCGCGGCCCGCCAGGCGTAGTACTCGGAGGTGCCGTGGCTGGCCTCGCCAATCGCCACGATGCGCGCATCCCCGACCCGCTCGAGCAGCGGGTCCAGGTCGGCCGCGTCCCGCAGGGGGAGGGCCAGGTCCTGGATGCCGGGCATGCTGCTACTCCCCGCTGCCGGGCTCCGCCATCTGGCGGTGCGCCTTCGACTTCAGGCTGTCCGGGAGCACCTTGTTGGCCACGCCCTGCGCCTTGGTCTTCGCCGACCCGGCGACGACCTTGTCCTCGCCCTTCATCAGGGCCTGGAAGCCCTGCTCGGCCACCTGCGCGGGGTCGTCCTTCTTGCTGGTGCCGACCTTGGTGTCCTGCAGTTCCGCCCGGTCGAAGAACTCGGTGTCGGTGGGCCCGGGCATCAGCGAGGTGACGGTGACCGCGCTGTCCTTCAACTCCTCCACCAGAGCCTCGGCGAACGACTGCAGGAAGGACTTGGAGGCGTTGTAGACGGCCTGGAAGGAGCCGGGCATCGTCGAGGCGATCGACGAGGTGATCAGGACCCGCCCCTCGTCGCGCGCCACCATGTCGCGGAGCACGAGCTTGGCCAGCCGCACCGTCGAGGTGACGTTGAGGTCGATGACCTCGAGCTCCTTCTCGATGGGGATCTCGACGAAGGTGCCGCCCTGCCCGACCCCGGCGTTGAGCGCGGCGGCCGCCAGGGGGCGGCCGGTGGCCTGGACGGCGTCCCACAGGGCGTCGACCCCGGCAGCGGTGCGCAGGTCGGCCCGGAAGCCGGACACGGCGGTGCCGGAGCTGCGCAGCTTGGCCGCGGCGGTGTCGATGGAGGTGTCCTCGGCGTTGACCAGCAGGTCGAACCCGTTCTCGGCGAACTGCCGGGCGAGCTCGAAGCCGATCCCGCTGGAGGCGCCGGTGACGAGGGCGAGAGGGCGCGGTTCGGTCATGCACGCCCCCTACCCCGGGGATCCCCGTCTCACCCGGCTCCGATGGGCGCCTCCCACGCACCGGCCGGAGCGCCGGGCCCGCCCGGTCAGGGCTCGGCGAACCAGGCGAAGCCGAGCCCCGGGACGACGAGCTGCCCGTCCCGCACCGGGAGGGGGCCGTCGCTGCCGTGCACCTGCGCGAAGGTGCCGAAGCCGGTGACGGTGTCGGCGTCCACGGCCTGCGGGAACGGCGAGACGTTGGCCAGGCCGACGAACGCGCCGCTGCGCGGGTGCTTGCGCCGCCACACCAGCACCGCGTCGCTGCCGGCGTCCACCACCGCCGACTCCACGCCGCCGCGCAGCGCCAGCAGCGAGCGGCGGACCTCCCCGAGCCGCCGCAGCTCGCCGAAGACCCGCGCCTCCAGGGTGGCCGCGTCGCCGCGCCGGGCGGCGGCGGACCAGTCCATCGGCGGCCGGTGCATCCAGCGGTTGTCCGGCGCCCGCGCGGGATCGGTCAGGTAGCCGGAGTCGTTGCGCAGGGCCAGCTCGTCGCCCATGTACAGCAGCGGGATGCCGCCGTACGCATAGACCACCGAGTAGAGCAGCACCAACCGGCGGATGCCGGCGTCCACCGCGGCGTCGTCGCCGGCCTCGAGCGCGGCCTCGATGCCGCACAGGGACGCCGCCGAGCCGGAGATGCGGGCGTCGCCGGTGGCCTCGTTCTCCTGGAACAGGGCGCCGCGGGCGAACGAGCCCGGGAAGCGGCCGGAGTAGAAGTCGTTGAGGAAGCGGCGGTGCGCGAACCCGTCCAGCCCGACCGCGGCGGCGTCCTCGTCGGTGACCGCCCAACCGATGTCGTCGTGGCCGCGCACGTAGGTGACCCAGGTGGCGGCGGGCGGGATCGGCCGCATCCGGCCCAGCGCCTGCCGGGCGAGCCGGACGTCCTGGGTCGCCAGGCTGCTCCACAGCAGCACCATGAGCGAGTTGTGGTAGGCCAGCTCGCACTCGGGCCGGTAGCGGTCGTGGCCGCCGAGGTAGGCCACCAGGTCGTCGGGCGAGACGATCGCCTCGGCCTTGAACACGACGCCGGGGGCGGCCAGCCGGGTCAGCGCGTGCAGCAGCTGCAGCAGGGAGTGCCCCTCGGGCTGGTTCTGGCAGCTGGTGCCCAGCCGCTTCCACACGAACGGGACGGCGTCCATCCGGAAGACGTCGACGCCGCGGTTGGCCAGCCAGGTGATCTCCCCGAGCATCGCCAGGGTGACCCCGGGGTTGGCGTAGTCCAGGTCCCACTGGTAGGGCCAGAACGTCGTCCACACCCAGCCGCCGGCGCCGCCGCAGGCCTCCGGCACCCAGCTGAACGAGCCCGGCGCCCGGTCGGGGAAGACCTCGGGGATCGTGGCGTCGTAGGCGTCGGGCAGCGTGCGGTCGGGATAGGCGGTGTAGAAGCCGGCGTAGGCCGGGTCGCCGGCCAGCCACCCTTGCGCCCAGGCGTGCTCGCGGGCGGTGTGGTTGAGCACCAGGTCGATGCAGAGGGCCATGCCGCGGTCGTGCAGCGCGGTGGCGACGTCCTCCAGGTCGGCCATGGCGCCCAGCCGCGGGTCGACGGCGCGGTAGTCCATCACCGCGTAGCCGCCGTCGTTCTCCCCGGGCCGCGGCCGCAGCAGCGGCATGAGGTGCAGGTAGGTCGTCCCCAGCTCGGCGAGGTGGTCGAGGTGGGCGCGCAGCCGGTCGAGGGTGCCGCAGAACCGGTCGACGTAGCAGACGTAGCCCTGCACCCGCGACCGCTGGAACCAGCCCGGGTCGATCTCGCGGCGCCGGTCGACCCGCCGCAGCTCCTCCGGCCGCTCGGCCGCGGCGGCCAGCGCGGTGCGCAGCGACCGGGCGAAGAGGTCGTCGGCCGCGTCCCCGTAGAGGACGGTGAGCGCCTCGTGCACGTCGTGGAGCGCGAGGTCGGCGCGGGCCAGGAAGGCGTCGCCCTCGGCCGGGCCCAGTGCCGCGAGCGCCTCTTCCGCGAGCTCCGGCCGCAGCACCGTCCACGCCTGCTCCGCCGCGGCTCGACGGGCGGCCGCCGGGATGGTCACCGCGCCAGTATCGGGCCGCTGTCGGCCCATGGCATGACCGCGGCTCCACCGGTGACCGTGCACCGCCGCGGCGCGATGGTCGACGTCACCAGCGTGCCGACCGAGCTCACCGGCGGGTGAGGGGCCGCCACCCGGGCGAGGCGACGCCGTCCCCCGGGTGGGCGGCGGCGCCTCACCCCATGGGGGCGGGACCGTCACCGACCGCTGCGGAGCGTCGTCCGGTCAGCTGATGCTGGCCCGGACGAACGGGGGATCCATGTACGCGCACCGGCCGGGGGGCATCTCGCTGCTGTACGCGGTGAGTGCGGTGCTGTGCGTGGTGGGGGCGCTGGTGCCGATGTCGCCGGGCACGCCGGTCCCGCTCCTGTGGGCGCTCGCCGGGGTGGGCGCCGCCGGGGCGGCCGTCCTCTGGCTGCGCCGCGACCGGCTGGGCCCTCCGGCGCTGCACGTCGCCATCGCGCTGGCGTCGGCGGCCCTCGGCGTGCTGACCTGGCGCTCGGCCACCGCGGTCGGGATCGTCGGCCTGGGCCCGGCGATGGTGGCCGTGGGGGTCTTCAGCGCCCACTTCCTCTCCCGACGCGCCGCCCGGGTGCACGTCGCCGTCCTGCTCACC
The DNA here is from genome assembly GCF_004571065.1 of Geodermatophilus sp. DF01-2. GTDB lineage: Bacteria > Actinomycetota > Actinomycetes > Mycobacteriales > Geodermatophilaceae > Geodermatophilus. The sequence continues at coordinate 13,818 of NZ_SPQN01000079.1, read as the reverse complement.
GTCACCACCGCCGGCGCCGTGGCCGCGGCGCCCTCCGGTTTCCTGCTCGCGTGGGCGACGGCGGTGGTGACCGTCGTCGTCCTCACCGAGGCGCAGGCGCGGATCACCGGCGAGCTGCGTCAGGCGGCCGGCACCGACCCGCTCACCGGACTGGCCAACCGGCGGACCTGGGAGGCGGAGGCCAACCGGTCGCTGGCGCACGCGCTGCGCACCGGCGAGCCGCTGACCGTCGCCGTGCTCGATCTCGACGACTTCAAGAGGATCAACGACGAGCAGGGGCACGGCGCCGGCGACGCGCTGCTGCGGACCCTCGCCGGTCGGTGGAGCACCGAGCTGCGGCTGGCCGACTCGCTCGGCCGCTACGGCGGCGACGAGTTCGTCCTCTGCCTGCCCGGCACCGACGCGCAGCGGGCGGCCGAGCTGCTGTCCCGGCTGCGGGCCGGCCATCCGGCGGCCTGGTCGGCGGGGACGGCGACCGTGCGACCCGAGGACTCCCTCTCCGAGCTGCTCGTGCGCGCCGACGCCGACCTCTACCGCGACAAGCGGGACAAGCGCCGGGACACCTGAGAACGGACACCGCGGACGGCCGCGTCCAGGGCACCGCCCCGAGCTTGCGAGGGGTGGGGAGGACGGGGTCCTTCCTCAGGGGCGGCGCCAGTCGTCCGAGGTGAGGTGGGAGCCGGCCATCGGGCCCATCTGCAGCATCCCGCCGTCCACCGACCACGAGGCGCCGGTGACGTAGCCGGCCGCCGGGGAGGCGAGGAAGGCGACGACGGCAGCCACCTCGCGGGCGTCGCCGGGGCGACGCAGCGGGACGCCGGGGCGCTCGTGCCCAGGAGCGGTGGGGTCCTCGTCCTCCTGGCCGGTCATCGGGGTGGCGATCTCGCCCGGCGCGACGGCGTTGACGGTGATGCCGTGCTCGGCCAGCTCGATCGCGGCCACCCGGGTGAGCAGGCCGAGCCCGCCCTTGGCCGCGCAGTAGGCCGCGGCGCCGACCCGCGGCTGGTGCTCGTGCACGCTGGTGACGTTGACGATCCGCCCCCCGCGGCCGGCGGCGACCATCCGGCGGGCGGCCCGCTGCAGGCCGAGGAACGCGGCGTCGAGGTCGGTGGTCAGCACCTCGCGCCAGGTGGCGAAGTCGGTGTCGAGGACGGTCGACATGTGGCCGGTGCCGGCGTCGTTGACCAGGACGTCCACCCCGCCGAGGGCGTCGGCGAGGTCGTCCACCACGTCGGCGGCCTGCGGCAGCCGGGTGAGATCCACGTACCGGACCTCCGCGCGCCGCCCGAGGGCACGGACCTCCTCCGCCGTGGCCTCGGCGGCCTCCTCCTCCCGGTACCAGGTGATGCCGACGTCGCAGCCCTGCTCGGCGAGCGCGACGGCGGTGGCCCGGCCGATGCCGGACTCGGAGCCGGTGACGATGGCGACGCGGGGTGCGGTCATGGGGCGACGCTAATGAGGCCGCGTCCTCCCCGCCCGGCGACCGGGCCACCGGGTCGTGCCGTGAACCGATGCCGGATCGCGATCCGACCGACCCGCACCGGCGTCCCGGAGCGGGTACCGCCCCTCCATGATCCGCGCGCCGCTCGCTGCCGTCCTCACCGCCGTCGCCGTGCTCCTGACCGGCTGCGTGGCGGTCGAGGTCCCCGTCGCCGCGACCGGCACCGCTCCTGCACCGGAGTCGCCGCCGCCGGTCGACGCGTCCTCGGCCGAGGAACGGATCGCCCGAGCCATCTTCGACCGGGTCAATGCCGAGCGGGAGGCCCGCCGGCTCGCGCCGCTGGAGTGGGACGAGCAGCTGGCCGACGTGGCCCGCGGCTGGAGCGCCGAGATGGCGCGGACCGGACAGCTGCAGCACCAGGACCTCGGTGCGCTGCTCCGGAGCGGATCGCTCTCCGGCTTCCGAGCGCTCGGGGAGAACATCTTCACGGCGACCGGCCCGGTACCGGCGGGCACGATCCACGCCGGCTGGATGCGCTCGGACGACCACCGGGTCAACGTCCTCAACCCCGGCTGGAACCGGATCGGGATCGGCGTCCACTGCGCGGACGACGGCTCCGTCTGGGCCACCCAGGAGTTCGGGCGCACCGTCGGCGCCGACCGTCCGGCGATCGCCACCGAGACGCCGCCGCAGGAACCGATCGTGCGACCGGAGGACGACGGCCCCCGCTGCGCCTGACGTCCCCCTCGCGCCCTCCGTGCGGGCTGCCGAGGCACCCCGGGCTCAGGACGTCGCGGTCAGCCCGCCGGTCCAGGAGCGCGTCGACCGCGGCCCGAGCCCCGGCCACCCGCCGCACCGAGGCCGGGGCTCAGCCCTCCTCGAGCGCACGCAGGGCGGTGACGGCTCGGTCCCGGGCGGCGGTGGCCTCGGTGGCGTGCCGCTCGGCGGTGCGCCGGTGCCGCTCGGCGCGCCTGAGCTCCTCGGCGGTCTCGGCCGCCTCCCGCTCGGCGCGGGCGAGCTCGTCGGCCAGCTCCTCGACCCGGGCCTGCAGGTCGGCCCGGCGGCCGTCGAGGTCGTCGACCCGGTGCCGTTCCTCCTCGGCCGCGGCGACGGCCTCGGCGGCGATCGCCGTCGCCTCCTCCGCTGCCGCGCGGGCCTCCGCCAGCTCGCGCCGGCGGCGCTCGGCCGCCCGGCGGGCCTCCTCCTCGCGGCGGCGGGCCTCCTCCTCGGCGGCGCGGCGAGCGTCCTCGTCGCGCCGCCGGCGGGCGGTCGCGGTGCCGCTCCGGGACCGGGCGGTCTCCCGTGGCTGCTCCGGGCGCGGCGGCACCAGTCGCAGCGCCGGCCGGGTGCCCGTCGTCCCCAGGCCGCTGTAGGACATCGCGCCGGTGAGCCGGCCGGACAGCAGCGCCTCCCCCGCCTCCGGGTCGGCCATCGCCGCGCGCAGCGTGTCCGCGACCTGGGTCTCGCCGGCGCTGCCCACCCGGGCGCCGTGCTCGCGGGCGAGCGCGGTCGCCTGGCGGGTGAGGGCGGTGAGCAGCTGGGAGCGCTGGCGGTCGAGTGCCCGCAGCTGGTCGCCGGCCAGGTTCTCCTGCGCCTCGCGGAGCAGGCCGCCGAGCTCGACGAGCCCCTCGATCTCCGCGCGCTGCTCACGCACCAGCAGGTTGGACACCCACGCGGCCACGGTCGGCTTGGGCAGCGCGCCGATCTCGCGCGCGAGGGTCCGGTCCCCCGCGGCCCGGGCGTCGTCCTGGCGCTCCTTGCGCAGGGCGATGAACTCGTCGGGCGGCACCGCGTACAGCTCGTCGGCCACCTCGTCGAGGTCCACGGCGCCCCCTCGCTCTCGTCGAGTGCTACGAACTCGTGGTGATCGCGCTGGGATCACCACGAGTTCGTAGCACTCGGCGGATCACGGGGCGCAGCAGCGGCCGTCGCCGCCGACCGCGGACAGCTCCGCCCCCGCGCGGCCCTCGAGGTCGGGGCGGGCGTCCGCGGTGACCGTGTAGACCTCCCACGGCTCACCGCCGGGGCCGGTCACCCACACCTTGTCCTGGACGGCGTAGCAGCACGTCGTCCCCTCCTCGACCCGGGTGGCCAGGCCCGCCCCGGCCAGCCGGGAGGTGGCCGCTGCGACCTCCTCGGCGGTGGCCACCTCGACGCCGAGGTGGTCCAGGCGGGTGGGCTCTCCGGCGTCACCCTCGAGCAGCACGAGCTTGAGCGGCGGCTCGGCGACGGCGAAGTTGGCGTAGCCGGGCCGGCGCTTGGCCGGGGTGGTCCCGAACAGCCGGGAGTAGAAGTCGACGGCGGTGTCGAGGTCGGCGACGCGGAGGGCGAGCTGGACACGGGACACGTGGACCTCCTCGGGGACCTTCCATCGACAGGTGTCGATGGGTGCCACCAGCATGGCGCGGTATATCGACGTCCGTCAATACCCGAGATCCGGGAGGATGCAGCCGTGACCACCACCCGGGTGAGCCGCTTCCTGCGGGTACCGCGCGCCGCCGTCTACCGGGCCCTGCTCGACCCCGCCGCGGTCACCCGGTGGAAGGTGCCCGAGGGGATGACCTGCGAGGTGCACGAGTTCGACGCCCGCGAGGGCGGCGCCCTGCGGGTCTCCCTCACCTACGCCGAGCCCGGACCGCAGGGCAAGACGACGGCGCACACCGACACCTACCGCGGCCGGTTCGTCCGCCTGGTGCCGGGCGAGCTGGTCGTGGAGGTCGACGTCTTCGAGACCGACGACCCCACCCTGCGGGGCGAGATGACCAGCACGATCACGCTGACCGACGCCGACGGCGGCACCGAGCTGACCGCGGTGCACGACGGCGTCCCCGACGGCGTCTGCCCCGCGGACAACGAGCTCGGCTGGCGGATGGCGCTGGACCGGCTGGCCGCGCTGGTCGAACGCGGTCCCTGACCCAGGCCGTGCGGGGGGCCGCGCACAGGTCGACGCCGGAGTCGACGGCGTGCTCGTCGATCGCCGCGAGCTCGTCGTCCGGGCGCCGCCCGGGACCTACGCTGGCCGTGTCGGCCCCGACTTCCGGAGGTGCGTCCGTGCTGCGACTCATCGGCCTGCTGCTGGTCGTGTGGCTGGCGGTCACCGTCATCGGCGCGGTCCTGGAGGGGCTGTTCTGGCTGGCCGTGGTGGGCCTGCTCCTCTTCGTCGCCACCGCGGTGATCGGGTGGAGCAAGCGCGACACCCGGGTCTGATCGCCTCGTCCCCGACCGCGGCGGGGAGTGCACACCGCGCGCTCTGGCCGCCGTCCCGTTCGCGATGCGTGCACACCGGTGGAGCGACCGCGTCGCGACGGACGTGCCGTCCCCGATCACGTGCTCACGGAACGGACCACCTAGCGTCGCGGGTATGTCCCCCAGCTCCTCACCGCGACGCGTGCTCGTCACCGGCGGCGCCTCCGGCCTCGGGGCCGCGCTCGCCGCGCGGTACGCCGGCCGGGGGGACGCCGTCCTGGTGACCGACCTCGCCGCGCGCGCCGACGTCCCGGCCGGGGGGCGCTACCAGCGTCTCGACGTCACCTCGGAGCCCGACTGGTCGACCGCCCTGGATTGCGTGCTCGACGAGTTCGGCGGGCTCGACCTCCTGGTCGACGACGCCGGCGTCGCCGCCGGGGGCCGGGTCGACCGGCTCGACGCCGCCCACTGGCGACGGGTGGTCGACGTCGACGTGCTGGGCGCCGTGCACGGGTGGCCGACGTTCGTGCCGCTGTTCGAGGAGCGGGGCTCCGGCCACCTGGTGAGCGTGGCGGGCCTGCACGAGGACGACGTCGTGGTGCCGGAGCTGCCCGCATGAGCCTGCAGATGAGAGTGGTCGCGGGGGTGCTGCGGCTGACCCGCAAGCCGCGCATGGCCACCGCCGAGCGTGCCCGGCAGCGGATGGCCGAGCCGAAGACCCCGGCGCAGCCGCCGAAGAGGCTGGTGCGTCGGCACGACGTGACCTGCCGGAACGTGGAGGGATTCCCGGTCTGGACGGTCGGGGCACGTGGGGCCGATGCGCAGCGGGCCGCCGTGTACCTGCACGGCGGGGCCTACATCGCGCCGGTCGCCCCGCAGCACTGGACACTGGTCGGGGCGCTGGCCGACGCCGGCGTCCGCGTGGAGGTGCCGCTCTACGGCCTCGCGCCGGAGCACACCCACCGCGCGGCGTATCCGTTCGCGACGGCTGTCTACCGACAGCTGCTGGACCAGGTGGACGCCGCCGCGGTCACCCTCACCGGGGACTCCGCCGGCGGCGGTTTGGCACTGGGCCTGGCGCAGACGCTGGCCGATGCCGGGTTGCCGCAGCCGCGGCGGCTGGTGCTGCTCTCCCCCTGGCTGGACCTGACGCTCGGCCATCCGGACCTCCCGGCCGTCGAAGCCCGTGACCCGTGGCTGAGCCGCGCTGGGCTGCTCGAGGCCGGGCACGCGTGGGCCGGGGGCGACGACCCGACCGACCCGCGACTGAGCCCGGGCAACGGGCCGCTGGCCGGGCTGGCCCCGGTGCACGTCTACGTGGGCACCCGGGAGCTGTGCCTGCCCGACGCGCTGCGACTGCGCGACCGCGGGGCGGCCGAGGGCGCCCACGTCGAGGTCACGGTCTGCGAGGGCGCCGTCCACGACTACCCGCTCGTCCCGGCGCCCGAGGGCCGGGCGGCGGCCGCGGCGATCGTGCAGGAGGTGGCCGGCTCGTAGGGTCTCGCGGTGACTTGGTCAGGCGATGGGCTCCTCGTCGGCGGAGGGCTCGCGGTGCGTCGGCCGACGGCCGAGGACGTCGACGCCGTGTTCGCCGTCCACGGCGACCCGCGCACGAACGTCCACAACCCGGCCGGACCCGACCGCGACCGCGCGGCGAGTGCCGCGCGGCTGCACGGATGGCTGGAGCACTCGGAGGAGCACGGCTTCGGCTACTGGGCGGTGGAACTGGCCGACGCGCCGGGTGTCGTGGGGTTCACCGGCGTCCAGCACGCCCGCTGGCTCGACCGGCCGGTGCTGAACCTCTACTACCGCTACGCCGCCGAACACTGGGGGCGCGGGTACGCCACCGCGGGCGCCCGGCACGCCGTCGCCTGGGCCGCCGTGCACCACCCGGCCCTCCCGGTGCTCGCCTACACGACGCTGGACAACATCGCCTCACAGCGCACGGCGGCCGCCGCGGGGCTGGTACGTCGACCCGACCTGGAGGTCGAGCTGAACGGGTTGCACGCCGTTGTCCTGGTCAGCTCCTGGTCTGCGTGACGTGCGGGACGGCGGAGCGCGGAACCGGGCTCCTGTCGGCACGGCCGTCACCGGGGTGGTCGGCGTCCGCTGATGGGCCCTCGGGCTTGCTCGCGACGCCAGAGACGACGCCCGCGTCCTGATCGTCGACTGCGACGCTCCTGGCATACGCCCATCGGTGAACACGGCCGCGCTGGAGGCCGTAGCGGAAGGCGTGGCCACTTCGACCAGCCCGATGGGGCCGTGTCCGGCGGTTGCCCAGGCGATGCAGATGCTGAGCCGATCGCCGGACGTGCCCTCCGGCATCCACCTCACGTCGACCCGGGACGGTCCCGGCCACCGTCGGGCACCGATCAGCCCAGCCCGCCGGCCACCGTCGGTGCGGCATGGCGCGACGCCGCCGGTGCTCACCGTGCCTCGGCGCGCTCCGCGTCACTGCGCAGGATGCAGAACTCGTTGCCCTCCGGGTCGGCGAGCACCACCCACCCCGACCCGTCCGGGCGGCGGCGGTCGGCCACGGTGCGGGCTCCCAGCCCCAGCAGCCGCTGGAGCTCCTCGTCGCGGGTGCCTTGGGCCGGTTTGAGGTCCAGGTGGAGGCGGTTCTTGACCTGCTTGGCATCCGGGACCGCGATGAACAGCAGCCGTCGGGCACCGTCGTCGGAGACGATCATGCACTCCTCGTCGCCGGGTTCGTTCGGGTCGTCGGGGTCCTCGGCGAACCCGAGCACCTGACTCCAGAAGACCGACATCGCATGGGGGTCGAGGCTGTCGAAGGTGGTGTGGGAGATGAGCGCTGTCACGACGCCACCTTGGCCGAGCGCCGACGCGACGTCCACGCGCCCTCGTCCAGCTCGCGAGCACGCTGCGCAACCTCGGCCGTCCTCACGAGGCCATCGAGCTCCTCGAAAGCGGACTCGCTGGACGTGTCCGCCCAGCGGCACGGAGACCGGCCGCGACGACGCCTCGGCCGCCTTCCTCACCTCGGCCCTTCTCCACAGTGACCTGGGGTTCCCGCCGAGCTGTCGCCCAGGCACTCGACGTCCTGGCGCCACACCTCCGCGCCATCAGGCGCTACGCCGGCGAGCTCGTCGACGTGACCCCGCAGCCACAGCACGTCGACCACCTCGGCGAGAGGCCCACGTTGCCGCTCGTGCCGGGCGCCGGTAGGCGAGCACCAGAGCGGGCCGTGGCCGGGGGCGCGGTGCAGAGCTCGCCGCGCGCGACGGCGACCCGTCCTCCAGGCGTGTCGGCCCAGACCTTCATGGGCGTCAGTTCAGCAAGGAGCCGTGAGAGCGTGGCCCGATGGGCGCTCCTCTGTCGGACGACGCCCGGCGGGCGGGCGCGTCGAGCGGTCGACCGGAGGGCGCTGGCCGACTGACGTTCCATCGGGCCGGAGGCGCCGGTCCCCACGCCCGATGAGTAGAGCGGTGGTGTGGCGACCGCGGTGAGGCCCGAGGGTGTGGTGACCGTCAGGTTGCCGTTGGGTTCGAGGGCGTGGGCCCGGCCGACTCCCTGACGCTTGCCGCGATGGCCTCGCCTGCCTTCGGCACCCAGCGGCGCCAGCCGGGAACCGGCACCGCCGGTGCCGCGCCCGGCCGTGGCGGTCGAGTTCGGCTCGAGGCAGGCGGGGAAGGTGGCATCGAGGCCCCGGGGCGCAAACCCGCGCGGTCGTCATGCCGGGTGGACGCTCCGGTGGCCTGCGACTCATCGGCGGCCGCCTCGGCAGGTGGAACGGCCGAGTGGTGACCCTCGACGCGGCGACGCCCCGTCCCCGCACCTGGTGGGGGCGGGGCGTCGCCGTACTACCGACTACATCAGCTGCAGCCGCTGGTGGAGCCGCAGCCCTCGCAGACGTAGCAGCTGCCGGCCGGGCGCATCTTTGTGCCGCAGGTCATGCACAGCGGCGCGTCGGTGGCGGTCCCGGTGACCAGCTCGAGCAACTCGGCCGAGGAGTGGGCCTCCTTGACCGGCTTCTCCGCCTTCGCGGGCGCGGCCTCCGGCTTGGCCGGGGCCTCGGTCGGCACCGAGCCGCGCAGCGCCTCGACGTCGACCTCCTCCTCCACGACCGCGGCGGTCGAGGCCGAGCTGCCGTAACCGGAGACCTGGGCGGCCCGCTCCTCGGCGGTGAAGATGCCGAGGTTGGCCCGCTTCTCCGCCGGCAGGTGGTCCAGCGCCAGGCGACGGAAGATGTAGTCCATCACCGACTGGGCGATCCGGATGTCCGGGTCGTCGGTCATGCCGGCCGGCTCGAAGCGCATGTTGGTGAACTTCTGGATGTAGGTCTCCAGCGGCACACCGTGCTGCAGCGCCAGCGAGATGCCGATCGAGAACGCGTCCATGACACCGGCCAGGGTCGAGCCCTGCTTGCCCAGCTTGAGGAAGACCTCGCCGAGGCTGCCGTCCTCGTACATGCCGGCGGTCATGTATCCCTCGGCGCCGGCGACGCTGAAGGACGTGGTGACGCTGGTCCGCTTCTTCGGCAGCCGCTTGCGCACCGGGTGCGACAGCGCGGTCGCCGAGGCGGCGGCCTCGACCTTGGCTTCGGCCTTCTTGGCCTTGGCGTCCGACAGCGGCTGCCCGACCTTGCAGTTGTCGCGGTAGATCGCCAGCGCCTTGATGCCGAGCTTCCAGCCCTGGAAGTAGATGTTCTCGACGTCCTCGACGGTCGCCGTCTCGGGCATGTTGACCGTCTTGCTGATCGCGCCGGAGATGAACGGCTGCACCGCGGCCATCATCCGGACGTGGCCCATCGGCGAGATGGCCCGTTCGCCCATCGCGCAGTCGAAGACCTCGTAGTGCTCCGGCCGCAAGGTCGGGGCATCGACGACGTGACCGTGCTCGGAGATGTACTCGACGATCGCCTCGATCTGCTCGTCCTGGTAGCCGAGGCTGCGCAACGCCCGCGGGACGGTCTGGTTGACGATCTGCATCGAGCCGCCGCCGACCAGCTTCTTGTACTTGACCAGCGAAAAATCAGGCTCGATGCCAGTGGTATCCACGTCCATTTTGAAACCTATGGTGCCAGTCGGAGCCAATACACTGGCCTGCGCATTCCTCCAGCCATTCTCGGCACCAATCTCGAGGCACTCCTGCCACTGCTGGGTGGCGACCTTCAGCACGTCGGCGTCGTCGGCACCGACCGGTCGGATGGCGTCGTTTGCCGCGCAGTGCTTGCGCATGACGCGGGCGTGAGCGTCGGCGTTGCGAGCGAAGCCCTCGTAGGCTCCGACGATGCCGGCCAGCTCGGCCGAGCGGCGGTAGGCGGTGCCGGTCATCAGCGAGGTGATCGCCGCGGCGAGGGTCTGACCGCCGCGCGAGTCGTACGCGTGGCCGGTGGCCATGAGCAGCGCGCCCAGGTTGGCGTAGCCGATGCCCAGCTGGCGATAGGCACGGGTGGTCTCGCCGATCGGCTCGGTCGGGAAGTCGGCGAAGCAGATGGAGATGTCCATCGCGGTGATGACCAACTCCACGGCCTTCACGAAGTTCCTTGTGTCAAATGTGCCGTCGTCCTTGAGGAACTTCATGAGGTTCAGCGACGCCAGGTTGCACGAGCTGTTGTCCAGGCTCATGTACTCCGAGCAGTTGGCCACCACGACGCCGTTGACGATGTAGCTGTGGTTGCGCGGCTCGGTCAGATTGTAGGTCGTCTCGAAGCCGTCGCTCACCCGCCCGGTCAGCGTGACCGTCTCGTCCTTCACGTAGAAGCCGTGCTCGGCGAGCAGAGTGTCCAAGCGCTCCTGCTTGCGGGGGAGGCTGAAGCCCACCCGAGCGGCGAAGTCACGGATGGAGCGGCCGGAGATCCGCAGGTCGTACGAGGGGCCGTCCGAGCCGTAGTTCGCCTCCGTGCCGTCGGCCCGGGTGTACCGGAAGCTGTCGGTTTTCGTGCCTGTCGCGTAGATGCCGCTGGCAATGCCGAGCGAGGCCAGCATCTCCTGGACGTCGCGCAGCAGCTCCGGCGAGCGCGAGCCGAGGCCAACGTACCGGGTGCCCTTGACGACCTGGTTGACGACCGTGCCGTCGGCGTCGAACAGCCCTCGCAAGAAGGCGGTGAGTGCCTCCTCGGGAGCCTCGAATACGGCGTCGGGAACCCGCTTGCCCGAACTGCCGCCGTTGGTGACGCCGAGGCCTTCGAGGAAGACTCGCCACTGGCCACGCATGCAGCGGAGCTGCTGTGTCCCGTTCGACTGCAGTGACGGCTTGGGTTCGATGCCGCCGGCCGCGTGGAGGACTGCTCGGTGCAGCGGCAAGATCTCCTCGACGTCCTCACCGCTGCCGTAGACCGTGACCGCGCCCTCGGCGGTGAGGCAGCCGTCGCCGACCAGCCAACCCAGGTAGTGCCCGAACTCCGCCGACCACTTCTGCGGCAGTCGAACATCGGCTTCCCGCGCCTGGCGCGCCGCCTCGGACGCCCGCGCGGGCAGCGCCAGGTCGGCGGCCGGCCGCGGAGCGTGGTGGAACGAGCGCACGACCCGGTCCTGGGAAAGAAGGTCCTCGGCGCGGACCCAGCCGCGGTTGATGGTCCACAGCCGGTGGTTGGGGGTGCACCGGAGCCGGGAGCCATCTGAGAAGGACAGGCACAGGATCTCCTTGGTGCCGGTCACCATGTATTGCAGCGGACGGGTGGCCACCACCCTGGCTCCCGGGTCGCTCTCCGCGGTGACGTCGTTGGTGTAGACCTCGAACGCCTCGCCGAGGGCGGCGCGGGACACCAGGTCGCCGATCCGGATGAGCCCCTTGTCGGTGACGACCCGCTGGTCGGCCGGGAAGCAGGGGTTGGACGCGTTGATCCGCCCGGTCTCGGGGTTGGTGTGCCAGTCGTTGATCGTGTCGTCGTACTGGATGCCCGGGTCGGCGCACTCCCAGGCGGCCTGGGTGACCTTGCGGAACAGGTCCTTGGCGTCGACGGTCTCGATGACCGAGCCGTCGAGGCGGGCGCGCAGCCCGAAGTCCGTGGCGTCCTCGACCGCACGCATGAACTCGTCCGAGACCCGGACGGAGTTGTTGGCGTTCTGGTACTGGACGCTGGTGATGTCCCTGCCGCCGAGGTCCATGTCGTACCCGGCGTCGCGCAGCGCGCGGATCTTGTCCTCCTCGCGCGCCTTGGTCTCGACGAACTCTTCGATGTCGGGGTGGTCGATGTCGAGGACGACCATCTTCGCCGCGCGACGGGTGGCTCCACCGGACTTGATGGTGCCGGCGGAGGCGTCGGCACCGCGCATGAAGCTGACCGGGCCGGAGGCCGTGCCGCCGGAGGAGAGCAGCTCCTTGGAGGAGCGGATGCGGGAGAGGTTCAGGCCGGCGCCGGAGCCGCCCTTGAAGATCAGCCCCTCCTCCCGGTACCAGTTGAGGATCGAGTCCATCGTGTCGTCCACGGCGAGGATGAAGCAGGCGCTGACCTGCTGGGGCGCGCTGGTGCCGACGTTGAACCAGACGGGGCTGTTGAAGCTGAAGTGCTGGTGCAGCAGCATCCAGGTCAGCTCGTGCTCGAAGATCTCGGCGTCGCCCTCGGAGGCGAAGTAGCCGTGCTCGCGGCCGGCCTGGCCGTAGGTCAGCACGACCCGGTCGATCAGCTGGCGCAGGCTGGTCTCCCGCTGCGGGGTGCCGACGGCGCCGCGGAAGTACTTCGTGGTGACGATGTTCGTGGCGTTGATGCTCCACTCGGCGGGGAACTCCACGCCGCGCTGCTCGAAGTTGATCGACCCGTCCCGCCAGTTGGTCATGACGACGTCACGACGCTCCCAGGTCACCTCGTCGTACGGGTGCACCCCGGCGGTGGTGAAGACACGCTTGACCTTCAGGCCCTTCCCCCTGGTCGGCGCCTTGGCGGCGCGACGCGTGCGGCCCGACAAGCGATCCTCGGTCTCGGTCACGAGCTCTCCCTCGGTGGTGGGTTGTCCGGCGGCTGGGGAAGAGCCGCCCTCGGTGTGTAGCGGGTGGTACCGACAGTTCTCAGGTGGCGACGGTCGTCATGGAACGGCCCTGCCGTCGGAGGCGGCCTGGCCGCGCCCCGCACCCCGCCGGCGGGCCGGCGGGTCCTGCATGCCAGGCAGCGGCGGGGTCCCGGCCGCGACGTGCCGGGCCCGCAGCTCGGTGATCTCCTTCTCGAAGTCCTCCAGCGAGGTGAAGGCGCGGTAGACGCTGGCGAAGCGCAGGTAGGCGACCTCGTCCAGCTCCCGCAGCGGCCGCAGGATGGCCAACCCCACCTCGTGGCTGGGGACCTCCGCCGCGCCGGTCGCCCGGACGGCGTCCTCGACCTGCTGGGCGAGCTGCTGCAGCCGGTCCTCGTCGACCGGCCGCCCCTGGCAGGCCCGGCGGACGCCGGCCACCACCTTGGCGCGGTTGAACGGCTCGCTCACGCCGCTGCGCTTGACGACGGCGAGCACGGCCTCCTCCACCGTGGTGAAGCGCCGCCCGCACGCAGGGCACGACCGGCGGCGGCGGGTGGTGGCCCCCTCGTCGGCCTCGCGCGAGTCGATGACGCGACTGTCGGGGTTGTGGCAGAAGGGGCAGCGCACGGCGGTCCCCTCCCCTCGTGTCGTGGCCCGGCGCGCGGTCCGCCCGGACGTCGCGGCGGCCGTGGGAGCGGCCGGGGCAGCGGAGCCGGGAGGCCGGCTGTGGACCCTCCTGGGGACATCCGGTGGACGTCGTGGGGAGGACCTGGGGATCGGCCTGTGGACGGACTTACAGCGGTGCAACTACTAGATGTAGGGGGACCCTAGGTCGGGGAACACTAGATCTGCAAGCCGAGCACGAGGTGCGTCGTCCATCGAGACGACTTCGTGACCACCCGCGCGCACTCGTCACATCCGCCACGGCGACACGCCGCTGAACGCGCCGCGGAGGTCGCGCGGCGCGACGGCGGGGTGTAGTGCGTGTCGGTCCGGGACGGCGTACGGGGGGACCCCGTCAGGCGCGCAGGGCCCCGTCGGGACGCGGGATCCGGGGCCGGGACATCCGGTCGCCGAGCCGCAGCGGCCGGGTCAGGCAGTCGACCTCGGCGCGCGGCATGAGGACCGTGGCGTCGGTGCGCTCAGCAGCCGGCGCCACCTCCGGCTGCGGCTCCGCGACCGGCGCCTCCTCCGGCCACGGCTCCTCGCCCGGCGACACCTCCGGCCGCCGCTCCTCGTCGGCCGCGCGGTGCCGGCCGGCCACCCCCGTGGCCCGGAGATCGG
>NZ_SPQN01000078.1 GCF_004571065.1 Geodermatophilus sp. DF01-2 | reverse complement strand
ACGACACCGCGGCCAGGTGCCGTCCCCCCGTCGGGCCGAGCCTGACCGTCGCTCGTCGCGGGACCCTCCGGGCCCCACTCCTCACGACACCGCGGCCAGGTGCCGTCCCCCCGTCGGGCCGAGCCTGACCGTCGCTCGTCGCGGGACCCTCCGGGCCCCACTCCTCACGACACCGCGGCCAGGTGCCGTCCCCCCGTCGGGCCGAGCCTGACCGTCGCTCGTCGCGGGACCCTCCGGGCCCCACTCCTCACGACACCGCGGGAGGATCAGGGGATGACAGCGGACGGCGGCCTCGACCTGGTCGCGCTGGTGCGGGAGATCGTCGGCCGGAACACGGTGTCCGGCGGCGCCGCCGCCCAGCGCGACGTCCTCGGCATGCTCACCGACGTGCTGCGGCAGCGGGCCCCGCACCTGCGGGTGACCGAGGGCCGGGACCCCGACCACCCGTGGACGCTGCTGCGCACGCCGACCGACCCGGGGCGCCCGCAGCTGCTGCTGGCCTGCCACGTCGACACGGTCCCGGTGCCCGACCCGGGCGTCTGGCAGCGCAACCCGTTCGGCGCCGACCTCGACGAGGGCCGGGTGTGGGGCCGCGGCGGCAGCGACATGAAGGCCGGGGTGGTGGCCGCGGTGGCTGCGCTCGCCACCGCCGACCCGGAGACGCCGGTGGCGCTGCTGCTCACCAGCGACGAGGAGATCGGCTCGCTGGGCGCCGCCGCGGCAGCGGCCGCGGTGGCCGACCAGCCGGTCGGCGCGGTGATCGTCCCCGAGGCGACCGGCAACCAGGTCGTCCTCGGCCACAAGGGGGCGCTGTGGCTCGCCGTGCGCACCGCGGGGCGGGCCGCGCACGGCAGCACGCCCGAGCGCGGGCACAACGCCGTCCTCGACCTGGTCGCCGTCCTCGGCCGGGCCGGGGGCGCACTGCCACTGCGCACCGACCCCTTCCTCGGCACCGAGACGTGGAACCCCGGCGTCGTCACCGGCGGCACCGTGCCCAACGTCGTCCCCGACCGGGCCGAGGTGGTGGTGGACATGCGCACCGTCGCGGACGGCGGCGAGCTGTTGGGCTGGTGGCGGGAGCAGCCCGAGGTGGCCGACGTCGAGGTGCGGGTGGACCTGCCGCCGGTCGGCACGCCCGCGGACGACCCGTGGGTCGCCTCGCTGCCCGCCGCCGTCCTGCCCACCCCGGCGACCTACTTCACCGACGCGTCGGTCCTGGTCCGGGTCGTCGGCGGTGCCCCGATCGTGGTGTGGGGCCCGGGCACTCCCGCGGTGATGCATGCGGCGAACGAGTACGTGGAGGTCGCCGAGCTGGAGCAGGCCGCGGCCGCCTTCACCGACGTCGTCGCGCGCTGGAGGACCTGAGCCCTCAGCGGCCGGTGCTCTGCCGGACGACGAGGTCGGGTGGCAGAGCGATGCGCGTGGGCGGGCCGGCCTCGCGGCCCAGGGCGCGCTGCAGCAGGCGGACGGCCTCGGCCGCGATCTGCTCCTGCGGCTGGTGGATCGTCGTCAGGGGCGGCGCGGACAGTGCCGCGTAGGGGATGTCGTCGAACCCGGTGACGAGGACGTCACCGGGCACGTCCAGCCCGAGGTCGTGGCAGGCCTGCAGGACGCCGAACGCGATCAGGTCGTCGGCACAGACGACGGCGTCGGGACGGTGGGCGGAGCGCAGGATCCGTTCACCAGCGGTCCGTCCCCAGGCGATCGAGTACTCCCCCAGCAGCACCTGCCCGTCCTCGACGGCGATGCCCGCCCGGTCCGTGTGCTGCTGGAAGCCGGCCAGCCGCAGCTCGGTCGACGAGTTGGTGAGCTGCGAGCTCACGAACGCCGCCGACCGGACGTGCCGCCCGGCGAGGTGGTCGACGACCAGCCGCAGCGCCGTGTCGTCGTCCACGCCCACCCAGTCGCTGTCGACCCCGGTCACGTACCGGTCGACCTGGACCAGCGGCAGCTCGCGGGCGGCCCAGGCGACCGCCTCGGTGCTCTCGGTGCCGTGCACGGGGCTGATCACGATGCCGTCGACCTGCCGGGCCACGAGGCTGCGCAGCCGTTGGGCCTCCAGTGCCGGGTCGGAGCGGGACGAGCACAGGAAGAGCTGCTGGCCGGCGTCCTGGAGCGCGTGCTCCACGCTCTCGACCAGCGCGGTGAAGAACGGGTTGGCGATGCTGGGCACCACCATGCCGACCGTGTCGGTGCGGTTGCGGCGCAGCGCGCTCGCGATGCCGTTCCCGGAGTAGCCGAGGTCCGCGGCGGCGCGGCGGACGAGTTCGGCGACCTCGGGAGAGACCGGACGGGCGCCGGACAGCGCCCGGGACACCGTCGCGGTGGAGACACCCGCGCGGGCTGCGACGTCCCGGATGGTCGCCTTGGGCACCGGTTCCCTCTCTCGTCCGCCGACCGGACGCCTGCCTGCGATCCTGCCTCCCATCGGGGCCGGCCGCGCTCGGGACGCATCGGGCCCGGAACCGGGCGCAACGAGAATGTAATCGATTGCTCTTGACGAGCCCTGCGGGGGGACGGCTAGCGTCTCGCGTGTCGGCAAACGATTACATCGGAGGCTGCGTGTCCGCGCCGTTCGGGGTGTTCCCGCCCAAGCCCTCAGCGACGACCGCCCTGTTCGGGGACGGCAAGACGCTGATCGGCGCAGTGCACCTGCCGCCCCTGCCGGGCAGTCCGGCCTACCGGGGTCAGCCGGTCGGTGAGCTGTGCCGGTTCGCCGTCGAGGAGGCGCGGGCCTACGTCGCCAACGGCTTCGACTCCGTGATCGTCGAGAACCACGGCGACATCCCGTTCCTCAAGCCCGGCCAGCACGGGTACGAGGTCGCCGCGGCCATGGGCGTCGTCACGGCCGCGGTGGTGGCCGAGCTGGGGCCACGGGTCGGCGTCAGCATCCTGTCCAACGCGGGCGAGTGCTCGGTGGCCGCGGCGTGGGCCTCGGGTGCCGGATGGGTGCGGGTCAACCAGTGGGCCAACGCCTACGTGGCCAACGAGGGGATCATCGAGGGCCAGGCGGCCCGCACCACCCGCTACCGCCACGCCATCGGCGCCGACTCGGTCAAGGTCTTCGCCGACGTGCACGTCAAGCACGGGGCGCACGCGATCGTCGCCGACCGCACGCTGGCCGAGCAGACCGAGGACGCCGAGTTCTTCGACGCCGACGTCCTCATCGCGACCGGGTCCCGGACCGGGCACGCCACGTCGGTCGAGGAGGTCGTCGGCATCCGGGACCACACCCGGTTGCCGGTGGTCATCGGCAGCGGCATCGACCCCGGCAACGTCGGGCGGCTGCTCGCCGAGTGCGACGGGGCCATCGTCGCCTCCGCGGCGAAGGAGAACGGCCGGTGGTGGGGGCGGGTGGCGCCCGACCGGGTGCGCGCCGTGGCCCGGGCGGCGGGCCGGTGATCGTCTTCTGCGGCTACGCCAACCTCGACGTCGTCGCCCGCGTGCCCCGCCTGCCGCGCCCGGACGAGCGGGTGCACGCCACCGCGGTCGAGCACCTGCCCGGCGGGATGGCGGCGAACGCGGCGGTGGCCGCCGCCCGGGCCGGCGCCCGGGTGGCCTTCGCCGGTGTGGTCGGCGACGACCACCTCTCGGGGCGCTTCCTCGGCGAGCTCGAGGCCGAGGGCGTCGACACGAGCTGGACCGAGCGCACGGCGTTCCTGTCCACCGCCGTCGTCCTCGTCGACGCCCACGGCCGGCGCGCCGTGGTGAGCCAGGACGACGGACTCGGTCCCGCGCACGTCGCCGCGGCCGCCCGGCGGCTGGTCGCCGAGGGCGGCGGCCTCCTCTACCTCGACGGCTACCGCGCGTCGACGGTCGCGGCCGCGGCGACGGCCGGCCTGGTGCTCGCCGTCGACCTGGACGGCTGCGACGACCGGGACCAGGCCCTGGCCGCGCTGCACTGCGCCGACCACGTCGTCGTGGGACGCCGGCGGCTGGAGCGACTCCTCGGCCACCCGGGGTCGGACTGGGCGCAGCTGGCCCGCTCGGCGGGCAGCTGCCTCCTGGTCACCGACGGGGCGGACGGCTGGCAGCTGTTCGCGCCCGACGGCAGCACCGTCCCCGGCGCGGCGCTGCCCGTCGCGGTGGTCGACGACACCGGTGCCGGCGACTGTTTCGCAGGCACCTACCTGGCCGGGATCGACGGCGGGCTCCCGCCGGTCACCGCCGCGCGGCGGGCCGGTGTGGCCGCCAGCCTCTCGTGCACCGTCCGGGGAGCACGTGGCGCTCCCACTCCCGCCGACGTCGACGCCGTCCTGGCCGGCCCCGCCTGACCCAGCACCACGGAGAGGCACGTCCCGCACCCACCGTCCACCCTGGAGGACCCCGTGAAGCGCACCATCGCCCTGGCCGCCGGTACCGCTCTGCTCGCGCTGAGCGCCTGTGACAGCGCCCCGCCGTCGGCCGCCGACCCGACCGCGGCCGACGGCGGCGGCTCGGCCGCCTCGCTGCCCGAACCCAGCCTGCAGCCGACCGGCTGCGAGAACACCGACGAAATGGAGATCGGCCTGGTGACGATCAACCTCCAGGCACTGTTCTTCAACCAGATCAACGAGGCCGCCCAGGCGATGGCCGAGGAGTACGGCGTCGACCTGCAGATCATCAGCGGCAACAACGACTCGGTCACCCAGGCCAACGCGATCAACACCCTGGTCGCCGACGGCGTGGACGCGATCATCGTCGCGGCGATCGACACCGAGGGCATCAAGCCGGCGATCCGCGCCGCCGACGCTGCCGGGATCCCGGTGGTGGCCGTGGACGCGATCGTCGACGACCCGGCCGTCGACGCGCAGGTGGGGACGGCGAACGCCGAGGCCGGCGCGCTGATCGGCGAGCTGCTGCTCGAGGAGTCCGGCGGCGAGGGCGAGGTCGGCATCGTCAGCGCGCTCAACAGCACCATCCAGCTCGAGCGCCAGCGCGGTTTCGAGGAGGCCGTCACCGCCGGCGGGATGACCATCGGCACCGTGGTCGACGGCCGCAACATCCAGGAGGAGGCCCAGGCCGCGGCGGAGAACCTGCTCACCGGGAACCCCGACCTGCAGTACGTCTACGCGACCGGTGAGCCCGCGCTGATCGGTCTGGCCGCCGCCGTGCGCAGCCAGGACGCGCAGGACCGGATCACCGTCGTCGGCTGGGACCTCTCGGAGCCCGTGATCCCGGGCCTGGAGCAGGGCTGGATCGCCGGCGTCGTGCAGCAGAACACCTACGAGTTCGGCTACCAGGCGATGGCCGCGGCCATCGACCTGGCGTGCGGCAACCCGGTGCAGGAGGAGTACCCCGTGGAGACGCAGATCGTCACGCCGGAGAACTACGAGGACTACCTCTACTACCTGGAGGGCTGACCCGTGGCCGACCCGACCGGGGACCTCCTCGTCGAGCTCAGGGGGATCACCAAGTCCTACGGACCGGTGCAGTCGCTCCGGGGCGTCGACCTCACCCTGCGGCGCGGGGAGGTCCTCGGCCTCGTCGGCGACAACGGCGCCGGCAAGTCCACGCTCATGAAAATCCTCGCCGGCGCGGTCCAGCACGACGGCGGGGAGATCCGGGTGCACGGCCGCCCGAAGCGCTTCGCCAGCCCCTCGGCCGCCCAGGCCGAGAAGATCGGCATCGTCTACCAGGACCTGGCGCTGTGCGACACCCTCGACGTGGCCAGCAACCTCTTCCTGGGCCGCGAGCCGCATCGGGGCCCCTTCGTGGACAAGCGGCGGATGCACGCGCAGGCGGCCCGCATCCTGGCCGACCTGCACGTGAAGGTGTCCTCCACCCACCAGGAGATCGGCACGCTGTCCGGCGGGCAGCGGCAGACCGTCGCCATCGCCCGGGCCGTCTCCTTCGAGCCCGACGTGCTGATCCTCGACGAGCCGACCGCCGCGCTCGCGGTCGCCGAGGTCGAGTCGGTGCTGCGCCTGATCTCCGACGTGGCCGCCCGCGGCGTCGGCGTCATCCTCGTCACCCACCGGCTGCAGGACCTCTTCCGGGTCTGCGACCGGATCACCGTCATGTACGAGGGCGAGAGCGTGGACGACGTCCCGATCGGCGACCTGGACATCGAGAAGCTCGTGGCCCTCATCACCCGCTCCCAACCCGAGCAGGAGGCGTCCGCATGACCGCGACCACTGCACCCCCGACGTCCGAGGCCACCACCCGACTCGCCCGGCAGCAGTCCTGGTGGCAACGGGCCAACAAGGCCACGCTCGTCATGGCCGGTGTCACGCTGGTGGTCTGCGTCTTCTTCGGGATCGCCTCGGACACCTTCCTGACCTTCGCCAACATCTCCAACCTCGCCACGCAGGTCGCCCCGGTGCTCATCGTCGGCGTCGCGATGACCTTCGTGATCACGGCGGGCCAGATCGATCTCTCGGTCGGCTCGATCATCGCCTTCGTCTCCGCGATGTCCGCCCAGCTGCTGGCCGCCGGGTGGGACTCCTCCCTGGTGCTCCTGGCCGGCCTGCTCATGGGGGCCGGCTGGGGGTTGGTCAACGGATGGTTCACCGCCTACGCGGGCATCCCGGCCTTCATCGTCACCCTGGCGACCCTCTCGGTCATCCGCGGCATCGCGCTCTACTCCACGGAGGGGTTCTCCGTGCCGATCGAGTTCAGCACGTTCTTCGCCCGGCTCGGGACGGCCGACTGGCTCGGCTTCTCCAGCAGCGCCTGGGTCGCCGTCCTGACCGTCGTGGCCGGCCTCGTCGTGCTGCACCGGGTCCGCTTCGGGCAGTACGTCATCGGGATCGGCGCGGCCGAGGAGTCGGTCCGCCGTGCGGGCGTCAACGTCCGGCGGGTGAAGATGCTGACGCTGGTGCTCTCCGGCCTGGCCGCCGGGATCGCCGGGATGCTGGTCGCCGCGCGCCTCGGCTCCGGCTCGGCGAACTCCGCCCAGGGGTTCGAGCTGACCGTGATCGCCGCGGTCGTGCTGGGCGGCACCAGCCTCTTCGGTGGGCGCGGCACCGTGGTCGGCACCCTGATCGGCGCCGTCCTCATCAGCGTCATCGCCAACGGGCTGACGCTGATCGGCGTCAGCCCGTTCCTGACGCCCATCATCACCGGCGCGGTGCTCCTGGTGGTCATCTGGGTCAACCTGCGCAGCGCCGGCATCGCCTACTCGCTGCGGAAGCTCACGAGCCGGGCATGACGGCGGTCCGGACGGTGCTCGGCGCCGTCGACTCCGCCGACCTCGGCCTGGTCCTCCCGCACGAGCACCTGGCGAACGACGTCACCAGCGCCGTCCGGACGGCGGACGACCCGGCGGTCGCGGCCCTGCTGGACGCGCCCGTCACGGCCGACCTCGCCTGGCTGTTGACCGACCACCCGTACGAGAACGCCGACAACTGCCGGCTGGACGACGACGACGCGATGGCCGCCGACCTGGCCCTGTTCGCCGCCGTCGGCGGCCGGACGGTGGTCGACCTGACCCCGCCCGGGCTGGGCCGGGCACCGGAGCGGCTGGTCGCGCTGTCCCGCGCCACGGGCGTGCAGGTGGTGATGGGCTCCGGCTGGTACCTGCAGGCCACCCACCCACCGGAGCTCGCGGGGACGCCGGCCGACGTGCTGGCCGCCGCCCTCGTCGACGAGTTCGCGACCGGTCACGAGCTGCGGCCCGGCGTGATCGGGGAGATCGGGGTCTCGCCGGCGTTCACCGACGACGAGCGCACGGCCCTGCGCGCGGCGTGCCGGGCCCAGCGGGAGGTCCGCGTGCCGCTGTTCGTGCACCTGCCCGGCTGGCAGCGCCGCGCGCACGAGGTGCTCGACGTCGTGGTCGACGACGAGGGCGTGGACCCGGGAGCGGTCGTCCTCTGCCACATGGACCCCTCGGGCGGCGACCCGGCCTACCAGCGGTCGGTCGCCGAGCGGGGGGTCGCGCTGGAGTTCGACATGGTGGGCATGCCCTTCTCCTTCGCCGGCGAGGGGCAGTCCCCGTCGCCCGGCGAGACCGCCACCGCCGTTGCCGCGCTGGTCGAGGCCGGGCACGCCGACCGTCTGCTGCTCTCGCACGACCTCTTCCTCAAGGCCATGCTGCGCCGCTTCGGCGGCAACGGGCTCGCCTACGTCCCGGTCGTCTTCGCCGACCGCCTGCGCCGGGCCGGCCTGGACGCCGGACTGGTGGCCTCCCTCATGACCGACAACCCGCGCCGGCTCTTCGAGCGCGCGGCCGCCGGTCGCTGATCACTCACCCGGCCCATCCCACCCTCACCTGACCCACCCACTCACCACCGAAGGACGGTGACCCGCCGCCATGGCGCGCATCCTGATCGCCGGCGAGAGCTGGATGACGACCTCCACCCACGTGAAGGGCGTCGACGAGTTCTCCGTCCACTCCTACGTGGAGGGGGTGGGGCCGCTGCGCGATGCCCTGACCGGTTCCGGCCACGAGGTGGTGCACCTGCCGGCGCACCTGGTGCCGACCGACTTCCCGGAGGACGCCGGCGCGCTGTCGGCTCACGACGTCGTGGTGCTCTCCGACATCGGCGCCAACTCGATCCAGCTCGCCCCCGGCGTCTTCGAACGGTCGGTGCCGGGGAAGGACCGGTTGCGTGTGCTGGCGGAGTGGGTGTCCGACGGTGGGGCGCTGCTGATGATCGGGGGCTACCTGTCCTTCAGCGGTTTCCAGGCTCGAGCGGCCTTCCGGCAGACCGCGATCGCCGAGGTCCTGCCGGTGACCATGCTCGCCGAGGACGACCGGGTCGAGTGCCCCGCGGGCATCCACCCCTCGGTCCTGCAGGCCGACCACCCCGCCCTCGGTGGAGCCGGCACCGAGTGGCCGCTGCTGCTCGGCTACAACCGGGTCGTGGCCAAGGACGGCGCCGAGGTGCCGGTCCGCGCCGGCGAGGACCCGCTGCTCGTCGTCGGCACGTACGGGGCGGGGCGGGTCGCCGCGTTCACGTCGGACTGCTCGCCGCACTGGGCGCCCCCCGCCTTCTGCGAGGACTGGCCGGGGTACGCCCGGCTCTTCGACGGGCTGACCCGCTGGCTGGTCCGGGCGTGACCGAGCCCGCGAGGTCACGGATGGACGGAGCAGCGGGGCGCACGGCGACGACGAGCGCCCACGAGGAGGGGACGTGAGCCGGCGTTCCGCCGCGCTGGTCGA
Source organism: Geodermatophilus sp. DF01-2 (assembly GCF_004571065.1). GTDB lineage: Bacteria > Actinomycetota > Actinomycetes > Mycobacteriales > Geodermatophilaceae > Geodermatophilus. The sequence continues at coordinate 10,964 of NZ_SPQN01000078.1, read as the reverse complement.
CCGCCAGGCCGCCGTCCTGGCCGCGGCCTGCGGCTGCCGCTTCGTGCGGGAGGCGACCGAGGGCACGCTGTCCGCCGACGACTTCGCGCGCTATCTGCTGGTCGAGGAGGCGTTCGTGTTCACCGCCTCTCGCGTGCTGGGCCGGGTGGTGTGGGAGTCCGCCTCGTGGGACGACCTCCTGCCGCACGCCCGGTCGCTGACGAACCTGGTCACCGACCAGCGCGCGTACTTCACGGCGCTGCGCGGCCGGTGGCCGCTCGTGATCGGTGAGGAGGGCTCCGTGCTCGACCGCGCGGCAGTGCTGTCAGCGACGGTCCTGTCCCAGGTGACCGACGGCGGACGCCCGGCCGCGGTGACCGGGATGCTGGCCGCGGAGACCATGTACGCCCGCTGGTGCACGGCCGCGGCTGCGGCGCCGGCCGAGGTCGCTCGCCGGCGGCACCCGGACCTGCAGGCCTGGATCGACCTGCACACGGGCGCGGATTTCCTGACCCAGGTGACCGCGCTCGAGCGCGACGTCGACGTCCTGTCACCGCAGGACGTCCCCGACTCCGACCTGGACCGCTGGTTCGGTGCGGTGCTGCGCGCGGAGATCGCCTTCCACGACGCCGTCCACGGCTGAAGAAGGACCACCCTTCCCCCCACGCCTCGCATGCTCGGCGCGGGCCCCTGAAGGGTGGCCGTTGCAGTCCGTCACCAGGCTTGCGGCGGGACCCTGCAGGGCGGGCGAGCCCGGCCGCTCAGCGCCGCCGGGCGGCCTTGTCGGCGTACATGGCGTCGTCGGCCTCGCGCACCAGGACCCCGAACGCGCGCTCGGGGTCGGTGCCGCCGTGCACCATGCCGATCCCGATGCTCATGTGCAGGGAGATGGTGATGCCCCCCGCCAGCCGCAGCGGCTCGGTGGCGGTGCTCCGCAGTCGCTCGGCCAGCGCCTCGGCGTCGGCGCGCCCGCTGTTCTCGCAGACGATGCTGAACTCGTCGCCGCCGACCCGGGCCGCGGTGTCGCTGGCCCGCAGCACCGAGGTGAGCCGTCCGGCGAAGGCGACCAGCACCTCGTCGCCGACCGGGTGGCCGTAGACGTCGTTGATCTGCTTGAAGCCGTCGAGGTCGATGCCGAGCAGGCAGGTCGCCGTCCGCTCCCGGTGCCCGCGGGTCAGGGCGTGCCGCAACCGGTCGGCGAAGAGGATCCGGTTGGGCAGGCCGGTGAGCGGGTCGTGCAGCGACCGGTGCACCAGCGCGGCCTCCAGGCTCTTGCGCTCGGTGATGTCCTCGATGATCGCCACCACGTGCGGCGGGTCACCGCCCGGCGTGGCGTCCACCCAGGACGAGGTGACCTGCGTGGGGACGACGCTGCCGTCCTGCCGGACCAGCCGGGTCTCGTGCCGCATCACCCGGTGCCGCTCCATCAACTCGCTGTACGCCTCGGCGGTGGCGGGGCTGTCGTCGGGGTGGACGAAGTCGAGCATCTGACGGCCGTGCAGCTCCTCGGGCGTCCTGCCGAGCAGCGCGGCCAGCGTCGGGTTCGCGGCCACCACCACGCCGGCGGGCGTGGCGAGCAGGATGCCCATGGGCGCGTTCGCGAAGACGCTCCGACGATCGGCGAGGGGCAGCCCGTCCGCAGCGTCCACCACGGCTCACCTCCGCTCCGGACATCCTGCTCCGGTTGGGAGGTGCCCGGACTCGTTCCACGTGGAACCTGGCGCCGGGGCAGGATGGCACGTGATCGGACGAGGAGGGCCCGTGAACGAGTTCGACCTGGTGCTGCCCGCGGCCGTGGACGTCCGCGAGGTGGGGATGCGCGACGGCCTGCAGCTCGAGGCGCCGGTACCGCTGGACGGCAAGCTGGCGATGCTGGAGGCGCTCGTGGCCACCGGCGTCCGCCGGATCGAGGTGACCTCCTTCGTCTCCCCGCGGGCGGTGCCCGCGCTCGCCGATGCCGATCAGGTCGCCGCCGAGCTGCACCGCTTCGACGGCGTGCACTTCTCCGCCCTGGTGGCCAACGCCCGCGGTGCGACCCGCGCCGTGGACGCCGGGGTCGCCGACCTGGAGTACGTTGTCTCCGCCTCCGACGGGCACAGCCGGGCCAACGCGGGGCGCTCCACCGCCGAGGCGGTCGGGGCGGTGGGCGAGATCGCGGAGCTGGCCCACGGCGCCGGTGGCTCGCTGGAGGTGGTCATCGCCACCGCGTGGGACTGCCCTTTCGACGGCCGGACACCGATCCCCCGGACCGTGGACGTCGCCCGCGCCGCGGTCACCGGCGGCGCCGACCGGCTGTGCCTGGGCGACACGATCGGCACGACCACCCCGCTGCGGGTGGTGCAGCTGCTCGACGCCGTCCGCCGGACGTGCCCCGGGGTCGAGGTCGGGGTGCACTTCCACGACACCCGCGGGACCGGCCAGGCCAACGCGCTGGCCGCCGTCCAGGCGGGAGTCACCCAGCTGGACTCCTCGGTCGGCGGGCTCGGCGGCTGCCCGTTCGCCCCCGGCGCGAGCGGCAACATCGCCACCGAGGAGCTGGTCTACATGCTCGAGGAGTCCGGCGTGCGCACCGGCCTGGACCTCGAGGCCGTCCTCGCCGCCGCCCGGGTCACCGAGGACGCCGTGGGGCACGCGCTGCCCAGCTCGCTGTACCGGGCCGGCGGCCGCTCGGTGCCCCGGCCCGTGCCCATGGCATGAGCCGGCCGCAGCCGGGACCCGACGGCGAAGTCGTCGACCCGCGGACGATGCGCGAGGTTCTGGGCCACTTCGCCTCCGGCGTCACCGTGGTGACCGCGCAGGCCGACGAGGGGCCGATCGGGTTCACCTGCCAGTCGTTCAGCTCGCTGTCGCTGGACCCGCCGCTCGTCGTGATCGCGCCGGCCCGCACCTCCGGCACCTGGCCGCGGCTGCGCGCGCTCGGTCGGTTCTGCGTGAACGTGCTCGCCGAGGACCAGACCGCCCTGTCGGTGACCTTCGCCCGCTCCGGGGTCGACAAATTCGCCGGCGTGCCGTGGCGGCCGAGCCGGTTCGGCCAGCCGGTGCTGGAGGACGTCGTGGCCTGGATCGACTGCGAGCTGTGGGCGGAGTACGACGGCGGCGACCACACGCTCGTCGCCGCCCGCGTGCTGGACCTCGGGGACGACCCCGGGCGGCGGCCGCTGCTGTTCCACCGCGGGGTCTACGGGCTCCTGGAGAGCCCCCCGGGCTGATCGATCCGAGGAGCGGGGGCCCGGAGGGTCCTCCGGCCGGGACACGGGTGGCGGCTCGACGCCTCCCGGGAACGGCACCTGGTCGCGGTGCGGTCCGGTAGGACCGCGGTGTCACGTGTGGGCCGGAGCTCGGCGGGAACCCCTCCGGCGGGAGACACCGTCCCGACCGGAGGGAGACGATCGCCATGGGACTGCTCGACCGGCTCTTCGGCCGCCGCCGATCCGGTGGTGGCCAGGAATACGACCGGGGGTACGCGGGCCAGGGACATGCGCCGCAGTACGGCGGCTCTCAGCCGCCGCCCCCACCGCCGCCGGCGCAGGGCGGGGCGCCCACCGACCAGCAGGCGGTCGAGCGCTACCGCTACCTGCTGCGCACCGCACCGCCGGACAAGATCGAGGAGGCGCACGCGGAGGCGTTCGCCCAGCTGACCCCGCAGCAGCGGCAGGAGGTGCTGGTGCAGCTGGCCGCCGCGGTGCCCTCGTCGGAGCGGCCTCGCGCGGACGACCCGCGCTCCCTGGCCCGCGCCGCCACCCGCGCCGAGGTGCGCCAGCCGGGCACGCTGGAGCGGGCCTTCGGCGGCTACGGGCCCGGCGGCAGCGGCCCCGGCTTCGGCAGCATGGTGGGCGCCAGTCTGCTCGGCACCGTCGGCGGCCTGGTGGTGGGGACGGCGGTCGCCGACGCGCTCTTCGACAGCGGACTCGGCGACCAGGGGCTCCTGGGCGGTGGGGACGAGGAGGCCTACGCGCAGGGCTACGAGGACGCCGGCGGCGGTGATCCCGGTGGGGACTTCGCCGGCGGCGCCGACGCGGGCGGCGGCTTCGGTGGGGACTTCGGTGGGGACTTCGGCGGCGGGGAGTTCTGAGCAGCCGGCGCGACGTGCTCATCGGGCTCGGCCTGGTCGCCTCGGGACACCGCTGGGGTGCCCGGCATGCGCCACAGCCCCGATCACGACCTGATGCCGCTGCGCGATCCGGACCTGACCACCCGCCAGGTCGGCTCGAGGATCTGCGATCGGAACGACGCGCTGGTTGACTCATCGCATGGTCGCACCACTGCCGGAGCCGGAGCCGAACATCGACCCGGACGAGCCGGTGCCCAACGATCCGGCTGAGCTGCTTCCCGACGCACCGGAGCCACTCCCGCCCGCGCCGATCGAGTCGACACCTGACGATCCCGGCGGCGACACCGGCGGCGTGCCCGAGCCCGCCTGATCCGCGCATCGGCAGTGGCCGGTCGGCGGGCCTCCGCGCCCGCTCGCCGGTCCCTGTACGAGCCCGCTCTCCGTCTGCGTCCCCCACGAGGGCCTGGGACTCGTGGGGGCCTGGGACTCGTGAGCCTGGGACTCGTGGAGTCGAGGACGGCAGAGATCGGCACGGCCGGGAACGCCCCTCAGCGGGGCGCGACTCGCTGCTGTCGGCGCAGCCACAGCAGGCCGGCCACCGGCAGCACCAGCGGGATGAACAGGTAACCCCGGCCGTAGGCCGACCACACCGTCTCGTCGGGGAAGGACGCCGGGTCCGCCAACGACAGCGTGCCCACGACGAGGACGCCGACCAGTTCGACGATGATCGCGGCCAGTGCGGTCCGGCGCCCGTCGCGGGCCAGCGCCACGGTGGCGACCACGTAGACGGCTGCGGCGAGGGCGGAGAGCAGGTAGGCGACCGGCGCCTCGGCGAAGCGGGTCGAGAGCTGGACGACGGCCCGGGCGCCGGCGGCGAGGGCGAACACGCCGTACACGGCGACCAGCACCCGGCCGGGGCCTCCCGCGCTCGCCTGTCCCGCCATCGGCCGTTCCGCCGTGTGTCGGTCCCCCGTAGGCTCAGCCACCCGTCGCCTCCCACAGCTCCTGCAGCCGCCACACCATGACGCCGACCGCCGCGGCGGCCACGGCCAGCACGGTGCCCGCCCAGCGGGTCGGCTCGGTGCGGGCCCACAGCCCTCCGGCGACCGGCAGCAGCACGATGCCGGCCAGGTAGCCGAGGAACGTCGGGGTGTCGGCGAGGCGCTCCCCGCGGACCAGCAGGACGACGGCGAGCACCGCCTGGACCAGCAGCAACGCCTCCAGCAGCGCCGTCCCCCACAGGTGCAGCAGACCGATCCGCCGCCGGGCGAGCGTCGAGGCGAGACCGGCCAGCGCGAGCAGGGCGGAGACGACCGTCACCGCGACCACCAGCACGAGGTTCACCGGGCGGACCCCGTGGCGGTGGCGTCGGACACGGGTGCCATCCTCCCGCGCAGGGGGGACGTCTCGGTCAGCGCCCTGTTCGCCGAGCACCTCGACGCCGTGACGGAACAGCCGGTGCGGCTCCGGGCGCGGGTGACCCTGCTGCACAGCTTCGACGTCGCCGAGCCGACGACGCGGAGGACGGTGGCCGCGCTGCCGGGCCGGCCGGCCGACGCGCCTACGTGGCCGTGGTGACGTGCCAGGGCGCCGACTACGTGCTGCTCGACCACACCCTCTCGGCACGGTGATGCCTCATCCGTCAGGTGTGCCGATGCACCGGATGTGCATCGGCGATCCGGCGCTGCAGCACGACTTCCGGGAGGCCCGTCACGGAACTCGACCGGATCGGTGGCCGACTGCGTCGCCGCCTGGGCAGTTCCCGTCGCTCCCGCGCCTCCTGGGCCAGCTGGCGCGCGGCGATCACCGAGGCCGGCTCGCTGCCCGGTCCCCCACGACGGTCCCGGCCGCTCATGTCAGCCGGGTGGTCATCGGCAGGCGGGCACGCACGGCCACCCCGGTGACCGCGACGGCCAGCAGCGGGACGGCGAGGGCGACCGCGCCGAGGACCGTCCACGGGACGACGACCACCGGCTGCACGCCGGCGCCGAAGTCCTGGCTGGTCAACGGGAAGGCGACGGCGATGCCCGGCCCCAGCCCCACCAGCACGCCCAACAACGCCCCACCACCCCCGACGACGGCCGCGGCGGCCATCGCCATCCGCCGCCGCGTACCGGGTGCGGCGCCGACCGCGGCGAGGGTGGCCAGGTCGGGACGGGCGTCGGTGAGAGCGAGGCCGGTCGCGGTGAGCGTGGCGACGAGGACCAGCGCCCCGCCCAGCAGCACCAGGAGCAGGCGCCCGATGGCCAGGTCGTCGGTCCAGCCCCGTTCGACGTAGACCCACAGGCCGGTGGAGAGTGCGCCGACCGTCTCGCTCAGCCGCTGCTCCTCCGCGGCGGTCACGGGCGCGTCCGGACCGCCCACCAACAGCTGCACCGTCTGCACCGGCACGGGCAGGTCCGCGGCCACCGACGGCGGCACGGCGACCAGCGTCGGCAGCGTCACCATCCCACCCTGCGGCAGAGCGAACTCCGTCGCCGGGAGCGTCAGTTGGGCGAGCACGTCCGGGACGCCGGCGCCCTGGTCGTGCTCGGCGACCACGAGGGTCACCTCGCCCTGCGCGTCGAGGGCGCCGCTCCCGACGACGGCGACCTCGCCGCGGTCGAGGGCGGCGGCCACGCCGTCGGCCAGCCCGGCGGGGAACAGTGCGCGGACGGCAGACCCGTCGACGACGGCGACCGAATCCCCGCTGGTCAGCGTGATCGTGGAGGTGGGTCCGTATTGGGGGAACCAGGAGCACTCCCCCACGTCGCCGGTGCACCCCGCGCGGAGCAGGGACAGCCCGGCGGACGCGCCGTCGAGCTCGCGTAGGGCCTGGATGCGGCCGACGGGGCGTCCCGGCAGCTGTTCGGCGACGACGGCCTGGACGTCGTCCCACGTGCCGGCGTCGGCGTCCCCGGCGACCATCGCCGCCCCCATCGGCGCCTGCGGCACGTAGTCACGCTGGGACTGGGCACTGTCGCTGGCGCTGCCGATGGCCAGCGCCGTCACCCCGGCGACGGTCGCCGCCACCGCCGCCACGGCCGGAGCCGTCCGGCCGCGGTTGCGGGTCGCATCGCGGACGGCGAGCCGCCCGGCCACGGGCAGCCAGCGGGCCGCCGGCGCGAGCAGCCCGACCAGCCACGGCGTGGCGACGACCGCGCCGGCGACCAGCAGCACCGCACCGGCGGCGACCCCGAACTCGCTGCCCTGCGCACCGAATGCCACCAGGACGGCGCCCGCCCCGGCCAGCAGCAGACCGACGACCGGCGACCGCCACGACGTGCGCACCTGGCCGCGGCGCCCGGCCAGCGCGTCGGCCACGTCGGTGCGGGCGGCCTGCCGCGCCGGGAACCAGGCCGCGGCCAGGCCGGCTCCCATCCCCACGGCGACGGTCGGTCCCACGTGCGTCCACGGCACGTCGAAGGGCCCGAACGGCACGTCCCACCGGGCGGCGACCAGCGGGACGGCCGCCGCGCTCAGCCCCACGCCGAGCGCGGCACCGGCCAGCGCCGCCCCACCCCCGAGCACGATCCCGCTGCCGAGGACGACGCGGCGCAGGTCGGCCGGGGCGCCGCCGGCGACGGCCACGAGGGCGAGGTCGCGCCGCTGCCGGCGCACGCCCACGGCGAAGGCGGGGCCGGCGAGCAGCACCACCTCGAGCAGGACCGAGGCCACGACGAGCGCCAGCACGGCGGTCGCCGCAGCTCCGCCACCCGTCGCGACGAAGGTGTCGGGCGGCAGCCAGGCCTCCTGCGGCGGCGGGTCGAGCACGACCTCGCGGGAGAGCGCCACGAGTCCCTGGCGATTGAGCTCCTGTACCGCCGGCCAGTCCAGCCCGCCGGGCACGGTGGCGTAGAAGACGGCGTGCGACTCGCCGAGCAGGTCCGCCGCGTCGAGCGGCAGGACGACGAGCGGTCCGGGCAGCTGCGGCAGCCGGGCGATGCCGACCACCTGCACCGGGACGTCGTCCCGCGTGACGAGCAGCTCGTCGCCCACCGACACGCCCCGGGCGGCGACGGCCGGGCTGACCGCCACCTCGCCCTCGGCGGCGGGGAACCGCCCGGCGACGAGGTCGGCGGCACCGGCCCGGACCGGGTCGGCCAGGTCGTCGGCCCATCCGGACACGGTCGCGTAGCCGTTCCCGGTGCGGTAGGCGATCTCCCCCTCGCGGGCCTCCACCACGCGCGAGCCGGCCGGGAGCGCGGTGGCGACCTCGGTGCGGGTCCACGGCTCGTCCCCGCCGGCCTGGCCGGGGTCGTACACGGCACCGTGCACCGGGTCGGCGGTCACCGGTCCGCGGGACTCCCCGGTGATGCGGACGTCGGCCGCACCCAGCGTCCGCGGCAGCGCCTCGACCGGCGTGACGTCGCGGGTGGCGAACAGGGTGGCCGCGGCGACGACCGCGGTGATCGGCAGCCCCACCATGGCCACGACCAGCAGGGTGCGGACCCGGTGGCGCAGCGCCTCGCGGCGAGCGATGCGCAGGGCCGGCCGCCACCGGACGGCCCAGGCCCTCATGCCGACCCGCCGGCGGCGAGCAGCGACTCGGCACCGGCGACCGGGCCGCTCTGGTCGACGACGACGCCGTCGCGGAGGAAGACCACCCGATCGGCCCAGGCCGCGTGCCGGGGCTCGTGGGTGACCAGGACGCCGGCCGCGCCGGCCTCGCAGCGGGCGCGCAGCACCTGCAGCACCTCTTCGCCGGTGGTGGAGTCCAGGGCCCCGGTGGGTTCGTCGGCCAGCAGCAGCCGGCGCGGGCCGACCAGGGCGCGGGCGATGGCGACACGCTGCTGCTGGCCCCCGGACATCTCGTCGGGGAAGCGGTCGGCCAGGTCGGCCACGCCCACCTCCGCCAGCGCCGCCACGGCCTCCTGCCGCACCTGCCGGCGGCGCACGCCGTCCAGCTCCCGCGGCAGGGCGACGTTCTCGACCGCCGAGAGCGCCGGCAGCAGGTTGAGGTCCTGGAAGACGTAGCCGATGCTGCGCCGGCGGACGGCGGCGGTCGCGGCCGGGGAGAGCCCGGCCAGGTCGACGCCCTCGACGAGCACCTGCCCGGACGTCGGGGTGTCCAGCCCGCCGGCGGCGTGCAGCAGGGTGGACTTGCCCGAGCCGGACGGTCCCATGACGGCGACCAGCTCACCGGCGTGCACGGCGAGGTCGACGCCGCGCAGCGCGCGCACCGTCGTCCCGCCCTGCATGTGCTCGCGGGTCACGTCCGAGAGCAGCAGCACCGGCGCGCTCACCGCCGTCCCCCCGTCGCCGACGGGGTGTCGGCCGCCGGGGCGGACGACGGGGTCCCGGCCTGCCGCCGCCGGGCCGCGGCGCGGGCGACCCGGGCCTCGCAGTGGTCGAGCCAGCGGATCTCCGCCTCGGCCCGGAAGACCAGCGCGTCGAGCACCAGCGACCACGCCAGCTCGCCGGCGTCGCCGTCGGCGCGCGTCTTGAGCCGGGTGTACTCCTGCAGCGAGGTCATCGTGGCGCTCCGCTGGGTCTGCACGACCGCGGTCACGTCGACCCCGGGGGTGGTGACCGCCAGCGCGAGCTTGATCGAGAGCTCGTCCCGGCCGCTGCGGCTGCTCACCGGTGAGGCGAACCAGGTGTGCAGCTCGCGCCGCCCGTCCTCGGTCAGCCGGTAGGCGATGCGCCCCTCGGCGTCCGGCTCGCCCTCGGCAGCCACGAGGCCGTCGCGCTCGAGCCGGTCCAGCGTCGAGTACACCTGCCCGACGTTCAGCGGCCAGGTCGCCCCCGTCGCCGCGTCGAACTCCGCCCTCAGCTGGTAGCCGTGGCTCGGACCGCGCTCGAGGAGCGCCAGCAGACCGTGTCGGATGGACATGGGTACGGAGTATGCATACCGGGTATGGCTGCCGTCCATGGCCGGTGCGGCGTGTCCGGGACGCTGGGGTCCAGCGGCGCGCGGCCCGGGCGGCGCCTCGCCGGATTTCGCGTCGAGGAGTCATCAGGATCCTCGAACGCCGCAGGCGCGTGGCGGCGGCGCAGGCGTCGACGATCGTCGGGCGAGACGTCGGCACGAGCAGCGCAGACGGACGCCGGGTGGGTCATCAGGCGGTGAGCCGGGTCCGGGACCAGTTCACCGCCAAATGCCGGCCGTCGGGGTGGACACCGCGGCGAGGCCGGAGCGTTCGAGGGGGTGATCGAAGTCTTGACAGGCAGGCTGCGCATGTCCGTGGTGATCACTGTCCGCGGGTAGCGGCTGTTGCCGTCGCCGGTGACCGACGCACCGGAGATGTCCGCGGACGAGGAGAGCAGGCAAGTCCTTGAGCGTGGCGTCGCCGACCTCGGTGCCACGATCTGCGGGCGGACGACCTACAACGACTCGATCCGGTGGTGGGGCGCCGACGGCCGCTCCGGCCCTGCGCGCAGGCCATTGTTTGTGGTCTCTCACGAGGCGCCCGAGCGAAAGTCCGGCCAACGGGGTGTACACCTTCGTCACCGGCGGGATAGAGGCCGCGCTCGACCAGGCCCGCGCCGCGGCCGGAGATGGCGTGGTTGCGGTGACGGGTGGCGCAAATCTTGCACAGCAGTACCTGCAGGCGGGGCTGGCCGATGAGATTTCCCTTCACCTGGCGCCGATCCTACTCGGCAGCGGGACGCGATTGTTCGACGATCTCAGTGAGGTGACCGACCTCGAACCTATTGAGGTCCTGCCCGGTCGTGGCGCCGTGCACCTGCGATACCGGATCGAGGCGATCTGAGGCAGGTCTGGCTGGGGGCCCGCCAAAGGCTCAGGGCCGACCCAGGCAGCGTGACTTGCGCCGTCATGACCGGCGCAGGATCGAGCAGCGGTGATCCGGCGCGGCCGGGTCTCAATGCCACGTAGCTTAAGTTGATCATGCTGCCCGGGGTTGGAGTGCGCGGATGGTGACCGTGGGCGGTCCGGAGTGGCGGATGCTGCGCTCGCCTGGCTTCTTGACGCGGTAGCTGTTGTGGCGGG
>NZ_SPQN01000077.1 GCF_004571065.1 Geodermatophilus sp. DF01-2 | reverse complement strand
CAACCGCCGCGCCGCCGCGGCCGCGTCCCGCTTCGCGACCACCCGGCGGGCCTTGTCCCCCAGCTGGGCCGGGCTGGTCACCTGGTTCCGCTTCGCGACCCAGGCAAGCAGCTCGGCCTCGATCTCCGCCCGCAGCACGTCGTCGGCGACCGGAGCGACCTTGTCGATCAGGTGCCACAGATGCCCCTCGTGCAGCACCCCCGACTCCAGCGCCGCCAGCGTCGCCGGCAGCCGGTGCACCAGGATCAGCGACTCGGCCAGCAGTGCCTCGGCACCCTGCTGGGTCAGGTTCAGCGCGATCGCCACCTCCGGCGTCGCCCACTCCGACACCGGGCGCAGCACCTCCGCCCGGGCCGCCCACCGCTCGGCACTCATCGCACCGCGCTCACCCTGCGCCCGATCGGCCGACGCCGGCCGGGAGGTGGCGAACTCCGCCACCGCCCGCGCCCGCACCGCCGTGGCCCGGGCGATCTCCCGTGACGCGGCCTGCACCACCCCCAGCGGACCGGACGCCCACCCCACGGTGGGCGCGCCAGCACCCGGAGTGCTGGTCTGCGTCCCGCCGTCCATGCCCTCGATCATACGTTCGAACGCGCCGATGAGCAAGTCGAATGCGCAGGTCAGCGGGGTGGTCCGGCGAGAGCCGACACGCGGCAGCAGACGCCTCCCGCGCAGCCGGTGAACGGACGCTCGCCGGGGGCGAGCGTGTCTCAGGCGCTGACGGCCTGGTGCACGTCCAGCGCCAGCAGCAGCTGGCCGTCGAGCTTGAACGCGCCGCGGATCAGCTCGCGCGCGGCCCCGTCGAGGGTGTCCGGCGGCGCCTCGAAGTCGGCCGGGTCGACGTCGACGACGTCGGCGATGGCGTCGACGAGCAGGCTGACCGCCTCGCCGTGCAGTCGGACGACGATGACGACCGCGTCGGTGCCCTCCGGCCGCGGCGGGCGGCCGAGCCGCTCGCGCAGCTCGATCGCCGTCACCACCTGGCCGCGCAGGTTGATCAGGCCGGCGACGGCGGCGGGGGCCAGCGGCACCCGGGTCAGCCCCTGGCTCTTCAGCACCTCCTGCACGTGCGCCACCTCGACGCCGTAGAGGTCACCGTCCAGCCAGAAGGTGGCCAGCTGACCACCGATGGCGGGGGCCTGGGCGGTGGTCATCGGGAGACCTCCAGGAGAGACGCGGGGACGCCCTGCGGCGTCGCGGACAGGGAATCGGCCGGCGCGAGGGTGGCGGGGTGGGCGAGGGTGGCGGGGTGGGCGAGGGTGGCGGGGTGGGCCGTATAGAACGCCGGGTCGGCGGCGAGGATCGCGGCGCGGACGTCGAGCAGCTCGGTGACCCGGTCGCCGAGGACGGCGGAGCCGAGCAGGCCCAGGTCGTCGATGTCGCTGCGGACGGCGGCCTCGCCGTCGACGATGTCGAGGATCTCCTCGACCACGATGGCCACGCTGCGCCCGTGGTCGGTGTAGACGATGACCTCGAGGACGTCGCGGTCGGTCTCACCGTAGGCGCCCAGATGCCGGTCGAGCCGCACGATCGGCAGGATCGCGCCGCGGTACTGGACCACCTCACGGTTGCCGACCCGCTCCACCGACTCCGTGCGCACCTGCTCGAGGCGGGTGACGGTGTCCAGCGGGATGGCGACCCGGCGGCCGCCGCCGATGGCGGCCAGCAGCATCCGCTGCCGCTCGGCGTCGGTCGCCTGCGCCTGCAGTGCCGCCTCGCGGGAATCCTGGCGCTCGGTGGTCTCGGTGCGCAGCGCCCGGCGGGCCAGGGCCTGCACGTCGAGGATGAGCGCCACGGTGCCGTCGCCGAGGACCGTGGCGCCGGAGTAGAGGCCGATCGCCTTGAGCTGGCCGCCGACGGCCTTGACGACGATCTCCTCGGTGTTGATGACCCGGTCGACGACCAGGCCGAACCGCCGGCCCTCGGAGCGCAGGACGGCGATGACAACGTGCCCGTCGTGCCGGTCGGAGGTCAGCCCGAGGACGTCGGTCAGCCGGACCAGCGGCAGCAGCTCGCCGCGCAGCCGGTACACCGGGGCGCCGCCGACCTCCTCGACGGCGGTGGCCGCCTTCTCGGCGTCGAGCGCGACCAGCTCCTGCAGGCTGATCTGCGGGATGGCGTAGCGGTCGCCGGCGCACTCGACGGTCAGCGCCGGGACGATCGCCAGGGTCAGCGGGATGCGCAGCCGGGTGCAGGTGCCCTTGCCGGGGACCGACTCGACCTCGATGGTGCCGCCGATGGACTCGATGTTGGTCTTGACGACGTCCATGCCGACGCCGCGGCCGGAGACGTTGGTGACCTTCGCGGCCGTGGAGAAGCCCGGCAGGAAGACCAGCTGCAGGACGTCCTGCGGGCTCATCCGGGCCAACGCGTCGGCCGTCACCAGCCCGCGCTCGACGGCCTTGGCGCCGACCCGCGCCGGATCGATGCCGGCGCCGTCGTCGGCGACCTCCACGACGACCTGGCCGCTCTCGTGCTTCGCGCGCAGGGTGAGCACGCCCTCGGCCGGCTTGCCCACCCGGATCCGGACGTCGGCGTCCTCGATGCCGTGGTCGACGGAGTTGCGGACCAGGTGGGTCAGCGGGTCCTTGACCGCCTCGAGCAGCGTCTTGTCCAGCTCGGTGTCGCGGCCCTCCATCTCCAGGCGGATCGACTTCTCCAGCTGCAGGCCGAGGTCGCGGACGACGCGCGGCAGCTTCGACCAGATGTGGTCGATCGGCTGCATGCGCGTCTTCATGACGCCCTCCTGCAGCTCGCTGGCGATGAGGTTGAGCCGCTGCGAGGCGCGCACCAGGTCGGTGTCGTTGGAGCGCCCGACGTACTGGACGATCTGGTTGCGGGTGAGCACCAGCTCCCCCACGAGAAGCATGAGCTCGTCGAGCAGGTCGACGTCCACCCGGATGGTGCTGTCTGCGACCGCCCGGCGGGCCTGGCCGACGCCCGGGGCGGCCTCGCCGTCGTGCGTGGCGTCGGGCTCGTGGTTGGCCTCCACGGTCGGCTCGGGCCGCGGGACCGGGACCGTCGGGGCCTCGGCCACGGGGGCCGGCACCTCGGCGGCGGACACCTCGACGACGGGCGCCTCGACGACGGGCGCCTGGACGACGGGCGCCTGGACGACGGCAGGCGCAGTGGCCGGCTCGACGGCCGACTCCCCGACGGCGGGGGCGGGCGCGGCGGTCACGGGGGAGTCGTCCATCGCCGCGCTGATGTCAGCGACCACACCCGAGACGTCGACCGGCCCTTCGCCACCGGTCGCCTCGATGGAGGCGAGCAGCGCGCGCACGGTGTCGACCATCTGCAGCAGCACGCTGGTCCGGTGGGGGGTCAGCGCGAGAGCGCCGTCCCGGAGCCGGGAGAGCATGTTCTCCCCGACGTGGGTGACCTCCTCCAGGCGGTGGAAGGCGAGGAAGCCGCTGGTGCCCTTGATCGTGTGGATCGTGCGGAAGATGCTCGAGAGCCGCTCACGCGAGTCGGGCTCCTGCTCGAGGGCGACCAGGTCGGTGTCCAGCTGGTCGAGGTTCTCGTGGCTCTCGACCAGGAACTCCTCGACGATGTCGTCCAGACCGTCCACGTTGCTCTTCTCTCTCGTCCCGGGAGCGTCGTGCGCACTCCAGGGGGTTCATCGGCGGGAGGGGGCGCGAGGTCAAGCCCAACGCGTGGGGCTGGCCCGCCGGTCCGGGCGCGTGCAGCCCGGACCGGCGGGGCGGTGCTCAGTAGCTGAATCGGGAGACGCTGGTGCGCAGGTCGGCGGCCATCCGGGACAGCTCGTCGACCGCGGTCCGGGTCTGGGTCAGCGCCTGGGTGGTCGACTCCGCGGCCGTGGACACCCCGGTGATGTTGTGTGCGATCTCGGTCGTGCCGCTGGCCGCCTCCTGCACCGAGCGCGACATCTCATTCGTGGTCGCGGTCTGCTCCTCCACCGCCGAGGCGATGGTGGTCTGCCGGTCGGAGATCTGCGCGACGATCGAGCTGATCTCCTCGATCGCCGACACGGCCGCGGTGGTGTCGCCCTGGATGGACTGCACGCGCCGGGCGATGTCCTCGGTCGCCTTGGCCGTCTCCTGGGCCAGCTCCTTGACCTCGTTCGCGACGACGGCGAAGCCCTTGCCCGCCTCACCGGCCCGCGCCGCCTCGATCGTGGCGTTCAGCGCCAGCAGGTTGGTCTGCTCGGCGATGCTCGTGATGACCTTGACGACGTTGCCGATCTCGGCCGAGGACTCCCCCAGCTTGGCGACGGTGGCCGTGGTGTACTCGGCGGCGTTCACCGCCTTCGTGGCCACGTCGCTGGCCTCGGCGGCGTTGCTCGCGATCTCGCGGATCGAGGCGCCCATCTGCTCGGCACCGGCAGCAACGGTCTGCACGTTGCGGCTGACCTCCTCGGCAGCCGTGGAGACGACGCCGGACTGGGCGCTGGTCTCCTCAGCCCCGGCGGAGATCTGCGCCGACGACGCCGACAGCTCCTCCGACGACGCCGCCACCGCGTCCGCCGACGCGACCACCTCCGCCATGAGGCCGCGCAGGCTGGCAACGGCCTCGTCGAGCGAGGCGCCCATCCGGCCGAGCTCGTCCTGGGAGGTCAGCCCGGCGGTGCGGGTCAGATCACCGGCGGCCAGCCCCTCGGTGACCTCCTGGACGCGACGCACGCTGCGGGCGATCCCCACGGCGACCCACAGGCCAATGCCGACGGCGGCGGCGATACCGGCGACCAGGATCAGGACGGACGTCGTCCGCTGCGAGGACGCGGCGTCCGCCGCGGCGACGGCGGCGTCCTCGGCCTCCGTCGTCTCCATCTCGATCAGGGTGTTGAGGTCCTCCTCGACCTGGGCGGCCAGCGGCCCGACCACGGTGTCGTTGGCCACGACCCAGGCGTCGAGCTGGTGCGTGAGCGCGAGCGGGGTGAGGACCGCTTCGGCCTGGCTCCGGTACTCGGCGTACCCCTCGCCGATCGCGGTGGCGAGTTTCCGCTTCTCCGGCGCCGAGGTGTCCGCGAGGTAGGTCTCGAGGGCCGTGCGGAGCTGCGCCGTCACCTCCTCCACGGCGTCGAGCGCCTGCTCGGCCTCCACCCGGTCGGTGGTCAGCACGGCGTCCCGGATGGCGACACGGGTGTCCTTCACCGCGCCGCGCATGGCGGACACATTGGTGACGCCGTGGACGTTGTCGTCGAGCATCCGCTGGGTGCGGTCGGCCGCGGCGTTCAGGGCCTGCAGGCCCAGCAGGCCGACGACGGCGGCGACGAGCGAGGCCACCCCCACCGCGAGGAGCACCTTGGTCTTCACCCCCCGGTCGGCGAACCAGTGGGTGCCTCGCCGGCCGGTGGCCGGCAGGGACGTGGTGCTCATGGATCCTCCTGGGGAAGACGGGGAAATTCGGGATCGGCCGCGATCTCCCCGGGGGCATTCGGCCGTGCGCGACCAATGTGGCGGTGCGTCGGCCATTTCCCGCGCTGCCACACACGCCCCCGACGAATTGTTATGGGCCCCGCGGGTCAGCGCACAATGGGGGCCGTCATGTCGACAAGGAGCGCACCCGCCATTCCTGGTCGCGATCGGGACCGGAATGGCGACGAGCAGGGCGCTCAGCAGGTGAAGCGGGCCACCGAGGTGCGCGGGCCGGCGGCCCTCCGGGACAGCTCGCCCACCGCGGTCCGGGTCCGGTGGCCGGACAACGGCAGAGGGACGGCAGCTGGACCATCCCGGCTGCCGCCCCTCCCGTCCCTGGGATGCCGCGCGGTCAGTAGGTGAAGCTGCCCACCGAGGCGCGCAGGCCCGCGGCCATGCGGGAGAGCTCGTCGACCGTGGCGCGGGTCTGGGTCAGCGCCTGCGTCGTGGAGTCCGCCGCACCCGAGACCCCGTTGATGTTGACCGCGATCTGCCCCGTCCCGGTAGCGGCCTCCGTCACCGACCGGGACATCTCGTTGGTGGTGGCCGTCTGCTCCTCCACCGCGCTGGCGATGGTGGTCTGCCGGTCGGAGATCTGCGCGACGATCGAGCTGATCTCCCCGATCGCCGTCACGGCCGCGGTGGTGTCGCCCTGGATGGCCTGCACCCGCCGGGCGATGTCCTCGGTCGCCTTCGCCGTCTCCTGCGCCAGCTCCTTGACCTCGTTCGCGACGACCGCGAAGCCCTTGCCCGCCTCACCGGCCCGCGCCGCCTCGATCGTGGCGTTCAGCGCCAGCAGGTTGGTCTGCTCGGCGATGCTGGTGATGACCTTGACGACGTCGCCGATCTCCTTCGACGACTCCCCCAGCTTCGTCACCGTCGCCGTGGTGGTCTCCGCCGCCGTCACCGCCCGCGCCGCCACCTCACTGGCCTCGGCCGCGTTCGACGCGATCTCCCGGATGGACGCGCCCATCTGCTCGGCACCCGCCGCCACCGTCTGCACGTTCCGGCTGACCTCCTCAGCGGCGCCGGCCACCACGCCGGACTGCGCCGAGGTCTCCTCCGCCGACGCCGAGATCTGCGCCGAGGACGCGCTCAGCTCCTCCGACGACGCCGCCACCGCGTCCGCCGACGCCGCCACCGATGACAGCACCCCCCGCATGCTGCCCTTCGCCGCGTCGAGGGCGGCCGCCATACGGCCGAGCTCGTCAGCCGACTCCACCCCGGTGGGCACGGTGAGGTCGCCGGCCGCCATCGCCTCAGCCGAGCGCTGGACCGACCGGACGGTCCGCGTGATGCGCCGGACGATGAGCACGGTGAGCACGGTGGCCACGAAGACGGAACCCAGCGAGATGGTCAGCAGCCGGGTGATCGCCGCCTGGGCCGCGGCCGCGGATGCCGTGTTCCGCTCGGCGGTCTGGGCGGACTGCGCGACCCCCTCGGCCTCCAGCTCGTCGGCGATGATCTGCAGCAGCGGCTGCAGCTGCTGCGACTGGACGGCGGAGAAGGCGGCGAGGTCGCCGCGGTCCGCCGCGGGGAACAGTTGGGTCTCGACGAGGTCGAGGAACTCCGTGCGGGTGGACGAGAAGGCCGCCATCGCCTCCGGGGCCACGATGTAGGGCTCGTAGGCGGCCAGGCCCGCCGCCAGGTCGGCGTTCTTCTCCTCCATCTGCTCCCTGAGCTCCAGCCGGCGCTCGGGCGTGGACACCGCGTACTCGAGGGTCCGCACGCGGTGCGCGGCGTGCGCTCGCTGCACCTCGGCCAGGGCGTTCAGCGGCAGCACGTTCTCCTCGTAGATCCGCTCCTGGCCGTCGCGCAGGTCGACGATGCGGTGGACGGCCAGGAGGTTGGTCGCGAGGACGACGGCGGCCAGCAGGGCGACGACCGCCCCGATCTTCACGCCGATCGGGCGGTCGGTGAACCAGCCGCTGCGGCGGCCGGTGGTGGCGCTGGTTGACATCTCGGGACTCCTGCAATCGCGCACGGGAAATGGGGGGAGCTGTTCCCGTCGCCTCTCCCGGCGTCCGGTGGTCGCTCGTCGGGAAAGGTAGGGCGGCACGGGGCGGAAGTGGTGGCGCGAAACACCTCGCAACCATTTCGCAACCTGAGCGACGACCATTCTCGCCATGTCGACATAAATGACCGCGCAGCCGATTCCCGTGCGGTCACCGGGCGCCCCGCCGTGACGCCGGCACACGACGGGGCGTGGGGGGATGGTCACGGCTCACGGGAGGACCGCAGCGCTGGGCGTCTCCTCCGCGGTGCCCGCGACACGGGTCGCCGACCGCACTCCCGCGACTCCCTGTCGGCACCCCTCCTGACGGCGGACGCGACGGAGCGCCTGACCGGTGGGCCGGTCAGGCGCTCCGGGAGCGTGCTCAGTAGGTGAAGCGGGACACCGAGGTGCGCAGGTCGGCGGCCATGCGGGAGAGCTCGTCGACGGCGGTGCGAGTCTGGGTGAGCGCCTGGGTGGTGGAGTCGGCTGCGGCCGAGACGCCGGTGATGTTGTCGGCGATCTGACCCGACCCGCTGGCCGCCTCGCTGACCGAGCGGGACATCTCGTTGGTGGTCGCGGTCTGTTCCTCCACCGCGGAGGCGATGGTGGTCTGCCGATCGGAGATCTGCGCCACGATCGAGCTGATCTCCCCGATCGCGGCCACCGCCGCCGTCGTGTCGCCCTGGATCGCCTGCACCCGCCGCGCGATGTCCTCGGTTGCCTTCGCCGTCTCCTGCGCCAGCTCCTTCACCTCGTTGGCCACCACCGCGAAGCCCTTGCCCGCCTCCCCGGCCCGCGCCGCCTCGATCGTGGCGTTCAGCGCCAGCAGGTTCGTCTGCTCCGCGATCGAGGTGATCACCTTCACCACGTTGCCGATCTCCGCCGAGGACTCCCCCAGCTTCGCCACCGTCGCCGTCGTCGTCTCCGCCGCCGTCACCGCCCGGTGCGCCACGTCCGACGCCTCCGCCGCATTCGACGCGATCTCCCGGATGCTCGCGCCCATCTGCTCCGCCCCCGCCGCCACCGTCTGCACGTTCCGGCTGACCTCCTCCGCCGCACCGGCCACCACACCGGACTGCGCCGAGGTCTCCTCCGCCGACGCCGAGATCTGCGCCGAGGATGCCGACAGCTCCTCCGACGACGCCGCCACCGCGTCCGCCGAGGCGGCGACCTCGGCCATGACGGCGCGCAGGCTGCCCTGGGCCTCCTCGAGGGCGGCCGCCATCTGCCCGAGCTCGTCACGCGAGGTGACGCCGGAGGACGCGGTCAGGTCGCCGGCGGCCAGCGCCTCCAGCGCGGTCTTGACCCGCTGCACCGGCCGGGTGATCGAGCGCAGGATCGCCATGCTGGCGCCGGTCACCAGCAGCAGCCCGAGCGCGGCGACCGCCAGGGTGATCCGCTGAGCACGCGACAGCGTCGCGCCGAGTTCGGCCTCCACGGCCAGCGCCCGCTCGCGCAGCAGGTCCTTGGCCTCGCCGACGGCTCCGTCGGTGATGTCGTTGGCCGCCTGGATGTCGTTCCAGGCGACCCGCGCGGCGGCCTGGTCGGCGACCGCCCCGTTCACGTATGCGGTGATCGCGTCGGTGTAGCCGGTGAAGGTGTCCTCCACCTCGGCGACCGCGACGTCCAGCGCGTCGTCCAGCGGGATCGCGCTCAGTTCGTCGATCAGCTCGCGGGGGCTGGCGATGTCCTCGGCAAGCTCGGGCAGCTGCTCGGCGGGGACGGGCCGGACGGCGGCCTTGTAGCCGTCGACCTTGAGCTCGCTGGCCCGGGTGTCGATCTGCAGGATGAGGCTGTAGGCGTGCTCGATGTCGGCCAGTTCCTGGCTGACGTCCTGCACTCGCGCGTTACCGGCGTAGACCGCACCGCCGATGCCGGCGAACGCCAGGGCGACCACGCCGACGAGCGAGCCGAACTTGACCGACAGCCGCCGGTCGGCGAACCAGCCGCCGGAGCGTCCCGAGGGTGGAGGAGTGGGCACAGACACGGTGTTGCTCCTGGAGGCGAGGGGGCGACGACGCGCACTCCGCCAGTTCGATCCGGATCCCCGCGTCCACGTCGACGGCGGTGGGGTGCCGCGCCATCGTGGGGCATTCCGGGGGTCGAGCAACGCCATCCTGTGGCGTGTTGCGCCGCGCCCGCCGAAAAGCGCCGGCGACCGCACTCCCGCCGTGGACAAGTCGATGGCCGGCGCCATTCCCGTGCGCCGGCGGGACTCAGTCCAGCGCGTCGGCCAGGGTCTCCAGCACCAGGACGACGGCGGCCGGGTCGGGAACGCGGTAGCGGGCCGCGGTCGCGCCCTCCCCGACCTTGACGGTGAGGTCGTCGGGAGAGAGGACGCGGAAGGCGTCCTCGTCGGTGCGGTCGTCGCCGAGGTAGAGCGTCGTCGCGGCGCCGAGGTCGGCGCCGAGCCGGAGCAGCGCGCTGCCCTTGTCGGCGTCGGTGACGGCGAGCTCGAGCACCTCCTTGCCCGGCTTCTTCGTCAGTGACGGATCCGCCGCGGCATCGGCCTGCTCGAGCAGCGCGGCGGCGGCGATCCGATCCGGCGCCTGCCGCACGTGCACCGCCACGCTGGCCGGCTTGACCTCCAGCCGTGCGCCCGGCACCGCCGCGACGAGCGGGGCCAGCTGCTCGGCGAGCGCGTCGCGCCGCGCGGCGAGTTCATCGGCGAGCGGGCCGCCGTACTCGGCCCCGTGACTGCCGATCCAGCGGTAGGGCCCGTCGAGCCCGCTGACCGCCTGCAGGTCGGCCACGCCCCGCCCGCTGACCAGCGCCACGACGACACCGTCGCGAGCGGCCAGCCGACCCAGCGCCTCGGCGACGCCGGGCTGGGGGATCGCGGCCGAGGGGTCGCCCACCAGCGGGGCGAGGACGCCGTCGTAGTCGCTGGCCACGAGCAACGGCCGCCGTCCGGCCAGCGCCGCCAGCGCCCCGGTCAGGTCCGCCGGCAGCCCGGCAGGGGTGTCGGCCGGTGCCGGGGAGCCGCTCACGCCTGGGCGCGCAGCGCGTCGAAGAACGAGGCCGCCCAGTGCTCGAGGTCGTTCTTCGCCAGGTGGCGGCGCATCGCCCGCATCCGCTTGGCGCCCTCGGCCGGCTCCATCCGCAGGGCGCGCACCAGCTGATTCTTGACCCCGGCGATGTCGTGCGGATTGACCAGGAAGGCCTGGCGCAGCTCGGCGGCCGCCCCGGCGAACTCCGAGAGGACCAGGGCACCGCCGAGGTCGCTGCGCGCGGCGACGTACTCCTTGGCGACCAGGTTCATGCCGTCGCGGTACGGGGTCACGAGCATGACGTCGGCGGCGCGGTAGAGCGCGGCGAGCTCCTCGCGGGGCACCGACTGGTTGATGTAGTGCACCGCGGGACCGCCGAGGGTGCCGTAGATGCCGTTGATGTGCCCGACCTGCTGCTCGATCGTCTCCCGCATGTGCACGTAGTGCTCGACCCGCTCACGGCTGGGCGTGGCCACCTGCACCATCACCGTGTCGGGCGCCTCGAGGACGCCGTCCTCCAGCAGCTCCTCGAAGGCGTTGAGCCGGACGGCGATGCCCTTGGTGTAGTCCAGCCGGTCCACGCCCAGGATCAGCTTGGCCGGGTTGCCGAGCTCGGCGCGGATCTCCTCCGCCCGCTTCGCGACGGAGGGACTGCCGGCCAGCTCCTCGAAGGCACGGACGTCGATGGAGATCGGGAAGGCGCGGGCGGTCACCGTCCGGCCGTCGTACTCGATCGTCGACCCGCGGGCGGGCAGGTCGTGCAGCCGCCGGGCCAGCTGGACGAAGTTCGCCGCCGCGCTGGGCCGCTGGAACCCGACCAGGTCGGCGCCGAGCAGACCCTCGACGACGGCCCCGCGCCACGGCAGCTGGGTGAACAGCTCGTAGGGCGGGAACGGGATGTGCAGGAAGAAGCCGATGGTGAGGTCGGGCCGCCGCTGGCGCAGCATCGCCGGCACCAGCTGCAGCTGGTAGTCGTGCACCCAGACGATCGCGCCCTCCGCGGCGACCTCCGCGGCACGCTCGGCGAAGCGCTTGTTGACCTGGACGTAGGTGTCCCACCAGGTCCGGTGGTACTCGGGCTTCTCGACGACGTCGTGGTACAGCGGCCACAGCGAGGCGTTCGACATGCCCTCGTAGTAGTGGTCGACCTCCTCCTCGGAGAGCGGCACCGGGACCAGCGACATCCCGCCGGACTCGAAGGGCTCCGGCGCCTCCCCGGCCGACCCGGACCAGCCCACCCACGCGCCCCCGCGCCCGGCCACGAACGGCTCGAGCGCGGTGACCAGGCCGCCGGGGCTGCGCTGCCAGCGCGTCGTCCCGTCGGGGTCGGTGACCTGGTCGACCGGCAGCCGGTTGGCCACCACGACCACGGGGCTGTCGGCCCCCTCGTGTCCTGCTGCTGTTCCAGCCATACCGCCCCCGACCCTACTGAGCGCGACCGTGCCCGGCTGCGCCGGCCCTCACCCGGAGCCCAGCATGTACCCCGCCGCGGCGGCTCCCAGGCCCAGGACGACGGTGGCGGCCAGGTGGCCCAGCGCGCGAGCCAGCGCCCGTTGCTCGACCAGCCGCAGCACGTCCGCACCGAACGTCGAGAAGGTGGTCACGGCGCCGCAGAACCCGGTGCCGACCAGGGCGAGGGCCGCCGGGGAAGTGCCGGCCGTCCCCAGCAGCACGCCGAGCAGCGCGCTGCCGGCGACGTTGACGAGCAGTGTGCCGCGCGCCGGATCCCGACCGCCGCGGGCGGCCAGCCGGATGACCAGCAGCCGCAGCGGGGCGCCGATCAGCGCGCCCGCCGCCACCAGGAGCGGCGTCACCGGGCTCGGCGGCCCCGCGCCGCCAGCGCGCCGGCGGCCACGGCCAGCACGCCGCCGAGGACCGAGACGAGCACGTAGCCGACCGCGAGAGCCACGGCCCCGGCGTCGAGGAGCCCGACGGCCTCCACCGCGAACGCCGAGTAGGTCGTGTACCCGCCGAGCACGCCGACGGCGAGGAACGGGCGTGCCCACGCCGGCTCGGGGGAGCGTGCGGTGAGGGTCGCGGTCAAGGCGCCCAGCAGCAGGCAGCCGGTGAGGTTGACCAGGAGCGTGGCCCAGGGCCAGCCGCCGGGGGAGGACGGCAGCGCCGTCCCCACGCCCCACCGGGCCAGCGCCCCGAGGACGCCACCCAGGGCCGCGAGCAGGTAGGCCACGCGTGCCCTCCCTTCTCGACGATCATGGAATGCCGGTCGCGGCAGGCCGGGCACCTTCGGCGTGTCGCCGCCTCGGGTCCATGATCGTCGCCGGACGGCTGGTCAGCGGCAGCCCGCGGCGCGGCGCGCTCGTGTCCGGCTCCCTACCCTCGGAGCCCATGGCTGGTCGGCGGCCGCGCCTGCACGCGCGGATGGGCAGCATCCGTACCCGCGTCCTGGCCGTGGTCATCGGGCTTCTGGTGCTGTCCTCGTCGGCGGCGGTGCTCCTGCTGCGCACGTCCCTGCTCGAGGACCTCGAGGACGAGGTGCAGCAGAGCCTGCTGCGTGAGGCCGAGGAGTTCCTGCGGCTCAGCCGCGGCGACGACCCGCGCACCGGCGAACCCCTCGAGGGCGACGTCCAGGCCCTGTTCGACGCCTACTTCGACCGCGAGGTGCCCGACGAGGGCGAGACGCTGCTGGCCTTCCTCGACGGCGAGCTGTACGAGGCACGGCGCTCGCAGGACGGCGCGCCGGTGGGCCAGCTCAGACCTGCCGTGCAGTACTGGCTGAGCCTCGACGAGCGCGAACAGGGCTCTCTCGACACCGAGGTGGGCGAGGCCCGCTACGTCGCCCTGCCACTGCAGGGCGACGACGCGGAGGGCCTGTTCGTGGTCGCCAACTTCCCCGCCTTCGAGCGTGACGAGATCGAGGCCGCCGTCCGGGCGCAGATCCTGGCCCAGCTGACCGCCCTCACCGGCGCGTCGCTGCTCGCGCTGGCCCTGTCCGGCCGCATCCTGCGCCCGCTGCGCGACCTGGCCTCCACCGCGCGGAAGATCTCCGACACCGACCTCAGCCGGCGGATCCCGGTCTCCCGGCGCGACGAGGCCTCGCAGATCGCCGCGGCGTTCAACGACATGCTGAGCCGGCTGGAGAACGCCTTCACCTCCCAGCGGGAGTTCCTGCACGACACCAGCCACGAGCTGCGGACGCCGCTGACGATCATCCGCGGTCACGTCGAGCTGCTCGAGCTCGACGGGACGCCGGAGGAGCGCGCGCAGACGGGAGCCCTGGTCCTCGACGAGATCGACCGGATGACCCGGATCGTCAACGACCTGTTCCTGCTCGCCCGCTCCGTCCAGCCGGACTTCCTGCAGGTGGGGCCCACCGACCTCCGGCAGGTCGTCGCGGCCGCGTACCAGCGGGCCGGGGCGCTGGCCGACCGCGACTGGCGGCTCCGGACCGGCGACGCGGTGCCCGTGGTCGGCGACGAGCAGCGGCTCCTCCAGGCCCTCCTCCAGCTCGCCGACAACGCCACCCGGTACACCCGCCCCGGCCAGGTGATCGAGTTCGGCGCCAGCGGCGACGACGGTGTCGGGCGGATCTGGGTCCGCGACGAGGGCCGGGGCGTCCCGCCCGAGGTCGCCGCCGGCATCTTCCGGCGTCGCGAGCGGGGTGCCGACCGCGACCCGTCGTCCGGCGCCGGGCTGGGACTGGCCATCGTCGAGGCCATCGCCCGGGCGCACGGCGGCGGTGTCCGGCTCGTCGAGCACACCGGGCCGGGCGCCTGGTTCGAGGTGACCGTCCCGAGGCGGTAGCGGAGTCGCCCGAGCGCGGAAACCGTCACCGAGCGACTCCGCAAGCGGCGGTGTCAGCGGCGGCGGGTCTCCGGGAAGAGCAGGTCCACGAACCGCGCCACGGTCGGCTGGGGCTCATGGTTGGCCAGCCCCGGCCGCTCGTTGGCCTCGATGAACACGTGGTCGGGGCCCTCGACGTCGGGCACGAGGAAGTCCAGCCCGGTCACCGGGATGCCGATCGCCCGGCTGGCCCGGACGGCGGCCTGCACGATCTGCGGGTGCAGCCGGTCGGTGACGTCCTCGATGGTGCCGCCGGTGTGCAGGTTCGCCGTCCGCCGGACCCGGATCCGCTCCCCGGACGGCGGGACGTCGTCCATCGCGTACCCGGACTCGGCGACCACCTCGGCGGTCGCGTCGTCCAGCGGGATCCGTGACTCCCCGCCGGTGGCGCGCTCGCGCCGGCGGCTGGTGGCGCGCACCAGCCCGGTCACCGGGGTGCGGCCGTCGCCGACCACCTCGGCCGGACGGCGGACCGCGGCGGCCACCACCTCGTGGTCGATGACCACCACCCGGAGGTCGTCGCCCGCCACGAGTTCCTCGACGAGCACGTCGGGGCAGAACTGCAGCGCCAGGCGGACGGCGCGGTCGAGCCCGGCCTCGTCGCTCACGCCGACGGTGATGCCCCGGCCCTGCTCGCCGCGGGCGGGCTTGACCACCACCTCGCCGCACTCGGCCAACAGCGCGCGGGCGGCCTCCAGGTCCCCGTCGGCCGCGGTCGTCCCGCGGGGGACGCGGACGCCGGCGCGCTCCATGATCCGCCGGGTGACCCGCTTGTCATCGCACCGGCTCATCGCCACCGCACTGGTGAACTCCGACAGCGACTCGCGGGTGAGCACCGTGCGGCCGCCCAGGGACAGCCGCATCTCGCCCCACTCGGCGTCGTTGACCTCGACCCGGACCCCGCGTTCCAACGCCTCCTCGGCGATGATCCGCGCGTAGGGGTTGACGTCCTCCAGGCCCGGCGGGCGGGCGGCGAACAGCGGCGTGTTGATCGGGTTCTTCCGCTTGACGCACACCGCGGGCGTGCGGTGGAAGCCGAGCTTGCGGTAGAGCGCGATGGCCCCGGCGTTGTCGTGCATGACCGAGAGGTCGAGGTAGGCGCGGCCGCGGCCGACGTAGCGCTCGGCGAGCACCCGCACCAGCGCCTCGCCGGTGCCGGGCGGGGCGTCCTGGGCATGCACGGCGAGGCACCACAGGCTGGTGCCCCCTTCCGGGTCGTCGAAGGCGAGCAGGTGGTCGACCCCGGTGACGGTGCCGACGATCCGCCCGGTACGGCGGTCCTCGGCGACCAGGTAGGTGAAGGTGCGGGTGCGGTGGTTGGCCCACATGGTCTCGGCGTCGCCGGTGACCATGCCGTTGCGGGCGTAGATCTCGTTGATCCGGTCCATCTCGGCCAGCGCGGTCACCGTGCGCACGAAGACGCCGCGGATCAGCTCGGGTCGCGGGCGGTAGCGGTGCAGGTCGAGCCGGTAGGTGTAGCTGGGGTCGATGAACAGCTCGTCGGGAGCCAGTCCGACCAGCACGTGCGGGTCCCGCGGGTAGATGCAGATGTCGCGGCGGCCGCTCTCCTCGGCGCGCAGGGCGTCGACGATGCCGTGCAGGTCGGCGAAGGTCTGGCCGAAGACCAGCCGCCCCCAGCCGAGGTCGAGGACGACGTCGGGCTCCATCCCCTGTCGCTGGTGCTCGGAGACCTGCTGCCAGGGGCGGCTGGTCGGGGGCGGGGGAGCGGACACCACGGCGCGGCGACGGTGCCCGGCGAGCCGGGGCATCTTCACACCCCGTGGGCCTGCAGCCAGAGCTCGAGCAGGCCCAGCTGCCACAGCTTGTTGCCGCGCAGCGGGGTGAGCTCGCCGTTCGGGTTCCCGAGCAGCTCGTCGACGTACTCCCGGCGGAACAGCCCGCGCTCGCGGGCGGCGTCGTTGGATAGTGCGTCCTTGACCAGGTCGAGGACCTTGCCCTCGAGGTGGGTGATCGCCGGCACCGGGAAGTAGCCCTTGGGCCGGTCGATGACCTCCGGCGGGATGACGCGCCGGCCGATCGCCTTGAGGACGCCCTTGCCGCCGTCAGCCAGCTTCAGCTCCGGCGGGCAGGCCGCGGCCAGCTCCACCAGGTCGTGGTCGAGGAAGGGCACCCGGGCCTCCAGGCCCCAGGCCATGGACATGTTGTCCACCCGCTTGACCGGGTCGTCGACCAGCATGACCTCGCTGTCGAGGCGCAGGGCGGCGTCGACGGCGGTCTCGGCGTGCGGCGCGGACATGTGCTGCCGGACGAACTCCAGGCTGGGGTCGCCGTCCACGGCGTAGCGGTCGGCGACCAGCCGCGCCATGTCGACGGCGTCGCGGTCGAAGAACGCCGCGGCGTAGCGCTCGACGGCCTGCTCGCGGCCGGCGCCGGCCAGCGGCGGGTACCAGTGGTAGCCGGCGAACACCTCGTCGGCGCCCTGACCGGACTGCACCACCCGGATCGACTGGCTCACCCGCTCGGAGAGCAGGTCGAAGGCGACGGCGTCGTGGCTGACCATCGGCTCGGCCATCGCGCCGATCGCGTGACCGAGGGCGGCGGCGAGCTCGTCGGAGGCGACCCGGATGCGGTGGTGGTCGGTGCCGAAGCGCTCGGCGACGACATCGGAGTACTGGAACTCGTCGCCCTCCCGGCCGCCGACGGCCTCGAAGCCGATCGAGTAGGTGGCCAGCCCGGTCTGCCCCTCCTGGGCGAGCAGGCCGACGATCAGGCTGGAGTCCAGCCCGCCGGAGAGCAGCACCCCGACGGGGATGTCGGCGACCAGGCGCCGGCGGACGGCGACCCGCAGCGCCTCCTCGATCGCGTCCTCCCAGTCCCGGTCGGACCAGGAGGCCTGCTCGGGACGGCGCTCGTAGCGGGCCTCCCAGTAGCGGTGCTCGCGGGAGGTGCCGTCGGCCTCGATCACCCGCACGGTGGCCGGGGGCAGCTTGCGGACGCCGTTCAGAATCGTCCGCGGCGCCGGGACGACGGCGTGCCAGGTGAGGTAGTGGTGCAGGGCGACCGGGTCGATGGAGGTGTCGACGTCCCTGGCCTGCACCAGCGCCGGCAGCGAGGAGGCGAACCGCAGCCGCCCGGGAGCCTCGGCCAGGTAGAGCGGCTTGATGCCCA
Organism: Geodermatophilus sp. DF01-2; assembly: GCF_004571065.1. Classification (GTDB taxonomy): domain Bacteria; phylum Actinomycetota; class Actinomycetes; order Mycobacteriales; family Geodermatophilaceae; genus Geodermatophilus. The sequence goes on along the minus strand of NZ_SPQN01000077.1, from coordinate 2,786 downwards.
GCCGGTCGCGGGCGAGCACCACGCGCCCGGTGTCGCGCTCGGTGATGACGAACGCGAACATGCCGTGCAGGTGCGAGACGACGTCGGTACCCCAGTGGTGGTAGCCCTTGAGGATCACCTCGGTGTCGCTGGTGGAGAAGAAGCGGTAGCCGTGCCCCTCCAGCTCGGCGCGCAGCTCCCGGTAGTCGTAGATGCAGCCGTTGAAGACCGCGGTCAGGCCGAGCTCGTTGTCGACCATCGGCTGGCTCCCGGCGGCCGAGAGGTCGATGACCGACAGCCGCCGGTGCCCGAAGGCCACTCGCCCGTTGCTCCAGGCACCCTGGCCGTCCGGCCCGCGGGGGACGAGGCACTCGACCATCCGCCCCACGGCGGTGGTGTCGGCCAGGGAGCCGTCGAACCGGATCTCGCCGGAGAGGCCGCACATGGCCTCGATCCAACCCCACCGGCCGAGCCGATGCGACCGCCCGGGGCCGACGTCACACCGACGCAACACCCTGTTCCACGTGGAACCGGCGTCCCCGCCCTGCGGCGGACATGGCCGGTGGGGGAGACGAGACACCGTCGTGGATCGCCAACAAGATCGCGACTGTGCTCGGCCACGTCCCGGTTGACGTCCCTGTTCGGGAATCCTCACCGGGCGGGCCTTGCGGGACACCCCCCGTCGGGCCACCACACCGACCAGCTGGGTTCTCGCTCGAGGTTCCTCTTGCGGTGATCGCCAGGCGGAGCCAGGAGCCCGCGATCTCGGACTCTTGGAGGTCAAGTGACGCGGTCCGGCCGGGCAAACGGCTGAGCGGCCGTCCCCAATGGGTCGGCAGATGCCTGCCGCCCGCCACTCAATCCCGCAGTTCTGCGTTGAGCCGTGCGGCCTGTCGCGTGAGGTGGTCGCGTTCGGGGAGGTTGAGCGCCGATCGGGCGGCTTCGGCGAAGAGCTGCGCTGCGGTCACCAGGTCACCGTTCCGCTCGTGTAGGTACGCCGCGACGGCGGCGTGGCGGGGCAGGGAGGGGTCGAGCCCCGCCAGGGCGGCCAGGCCGGCCCGCGGGCCGTCGGCCTCGCCGACCGCGACGGCCCGGTTGAGGCGGGCCACCGGGCTGTCGGTGAGCCGCACCAGTTCGTCGTACCACTCGACGATCTGCACCCAGTCGGTCTCATCTACCGTGCGGGCGTCGTCGTGGAGAGCGGCGACGGCGGCCTGGGCCTGGAACTCGCCCAGCCGGTCGCGGTCGAGAGCGGCCTGGAGCACGTCGACGCCCTCGGCGATCAGGCTGGTGTCCCACAGGGCGCGGTCCTGCTCGGCGAGGGGCACGAGACTGCCGTCGGGGCGGACCCGTGCCGGGCGCCGCGCGTGGTGTAGCAGCATGAGCGCGAGCAGGCCCGCTACCTCCTCGTGCTCGGTCTCCGCCGCCAGCTGGCGGGTGAGCCGTATCGCCTCGGTGGCGAGGTCGACGTCGCCGGAGTAGCCCTCGTTGAAGATCAGGTAGAGCACGCGCAGTACCGTGACGACGGCACCGGGCTGGTCGAACCGGACGCCCGAGACGGTCTGCTTGGCCCGGCTGATGCGCTGGGCCATGGTTGCCTCCGGCACGAGGTAGGCCTGCGCGATCTGCCGCGTGGTCAGGCCGCCGACCGCGCGCAGTGTGAGCGCGACCGCCGAGGTCGGAGACAGGGACGGGTGAGCGCACAGGAAGTACAGCTGCAGGGTGTCGTCCACCTCCTCGGCCGGCCCTGGCGCCGGCTCGTCGTCGACGAGCACCTCGCGCCGCCGTCGGGAGGTGTCGGCGCGGGCGGCGTCGAGGAACTTGCGCCACGCAACGGTGACCAGCCAAGCCTTCAGGTCCCGCGGCGGGTCGTCCGGCCAGACGCGCACGGCTTCGACCAGCGCGTCCTGCACGGCGTCCTTGGCCGCCGCGAAGCCGGCTCCGCGGCGGCCGAGGATCCCGATCACGGTGGGGATGAGCGCCCGCAGCTGGTCCTCATCCGCCCCGCGGTCCACCGCGTGTCACTCCGTGATGGTCGGCGGCGCGCCCAGGAACGGGCGCACCTCGAGCCACTCGTGGATCGGCTTTCCACCCGCCCCTGGAGCCGCGGACAGCTCACCGGCCAGCTCGAGCGCCCGCTCGCAGGTGTCGACGTCGATCACCATCCAGCCGGCGATCAGGTCCTTGGTCTCCGCGAACGGGCCGTCGGTGACCGGCGGCCGCCCCTCGCCGTCGTAGCGGACGAACGTGCCCTCCGGGGAGAGCGCCTGACCGTCGACGAACTCACCGGTGCCCTCCAGCCGAGCGGCGAAGTCCTGCATGTACTGCACGTGGGCCGAGACCTCCTCGGGCGTCCACTGGTCCATCGGCACGTCGTTGACCGCTGCCGGCGCTCCTCGGTAGTGCTTGAGCAGCAAGTACTTGGCCATCGTCTTCTCCTCGGTGCGGTACGGCCCATTCTGGCCGTGTGCACTCCGGGGACGGAGCCGCGCTCGGGTTCTCGACATCCCGCGGCGACATTTCCTGGCGGACTGTCGATGACACCGCGCACTCCGCGGCGCCACAGATGGGGCACGGGGAGCCGCTTCGCGTCCGAGGCGCAGTGGCACGGTGGTGGGCCAGACCCGGCCCAATGCCACGTAGCTTAAGTTGATCATGTTTGGTTGGGTGTCGTGGCGGCCTCGGCGTGGCGGTCCGAGCTCGTTGAGGTTGGGTGTCACGGTCGGTCATGGGCGAGGCTGTGGCGGTGCGACCGGATCAGGTGTCGCTGGGGGTGTTGGTCTCGGCGGTGCCGCGGGACGCGGTTA
>NZ_SPQN01000076.1 GCF_004571065.1 Geodermatophilus sp. DF01-2 | reverse complement strand
CACCGCCGCGCCGCGGCCCGGTGCCCGCCCGCAGCGCCCCGGCGACCGTCGGTCCGGCTCCCGCGGCCGGAAGCGCCGGTGAGCGCAGGCGCCGCCGCGGGCAGCACCCCGCTCGACGCACTCATCGCCGGCCTCGCCGTCGAGATCCCGGACTTCCCGCAGCCGGGCGTCGTCTTCCGCGACCTGACCCCGGTGTTCGCCGACGGGCCGGCCTTCCGCCGGATGGTCGTGGGGCTGGCCGCGCCCTCCCTCGCGGACCCGCGGGCGGCTGCCCTCACGTCACCCGACCCCGCCGACCCGGGGTTCGACGTGGTGGTCGGGGTCGAGGCCCGTGGCTTCCTGCTCGCCGCCGCCGTGGCGCTGGAGGCCGGTGTCGGCGTGGTTCCGGTGCGCAAGGCCGGCAAGCTGCCACGCGAGCGGCTGTCGGCCGACTACGCCCTCGAGTACGGCAGTGCGACGCTCGAGGTGCACACCGACTCGATCACCCCCGGGCAGCGGGTGCTCCTGGTCGACGACGTCCTGGCCACCGGGGGCACGCTGGCCGCGGCCGTGGCGCTCGTCGAGGCGCTCGGCGGCGTCGTGGCGGCGGTGTCGGTCGTCATCGAGCTTACCGACCTCGGCGGCCGGCAACGACTGGTCCCGCACGCCGTCCACGCGCTGTGGACCACCTGAGACGGAGACGACCCTCTCGGACACGTCGCGAGCAGGCCGGTCCCGTCTAGCATGGGGACGGTCAATCCCCCCGTCGGCCAGCAGGAGTCGCCATGGGCCCCGACGCCGCCACCAACGTGGCTGCCCCGCGGCCCGACGCGCCGGCCCTGCCAGCGGGGAGCGGCTCGGACACCCCGGTCGAGCGATCGCCGCTGCCGAGCCGCCCCCTGGTCCGCCGCCCGGACGACGTCGGGACCGAGCCCCCCGACGAGCAGGACCCACCAGGCGTACCCCGGCGGCGGGTGCGCGACCGGTTGGCCCGCCGCATCGTCGCCGGGCAGCGCAGCGGCGTGGTGCGCCCGGTCCTGGAGCCGCTGGCGGCGCTGCACCGGCAGAGCCACCCGAAGGCCGACCTCGCCCTGCTGCAGCGGGCGTACGACGTCGCCGAGGCCGCGCACGCCACGCAGAAGCGCAAGAGCGGCGACCCGTACATCACCCACCCCCTGGCCGTGGCCACCGTCCTGGCCGGCCTGGGGATGGACACCACGACGCTGGTGGCGGCGCTGCTGCACGACACGGTGGAGGACACCGGGAAGACGCTGGAGTCGATCACCGAGGCGTTCGGCCCGGAGGTGGCCCACCTGGTGGACGGCGTCACCAAGATCGACCGCGTCAAGCTCGGGGACGCCGCCCAGGCCGAGACGATCCGCAAGATGATCGTCGCCATGGCCCGCGACCCGCGGGTGCTGGTCATCAAGCTGGCCGACCGGCTGCACAACATGCGCACGCTGCGCTTCCTGCCGCCGGAGAAGCAGGAGAAGAAGGCGCGCGAGACGCTGGAGATCCTGGCCCCGCTGGCCCACCGGCTGGGCATGAACACCATCAAGTGGGAGCTCGAGGACCTCGCGTTCGCCACGCTCTACCCCAAGCGCTACGACGAGATCGTGCGGCTGGTGGCCGAGCGCGCGCCGTCGCGGGACACCTACCTCGCCGAGGTCACCTCCGCGGTGACCGAGCAGCTCAAGGCCGCGAAGATCGAGGCGGTCGTCACCGGCCGGCCCAAGCACTACTACTCGATCTACCAGAAGATGATCGTCCGCGGCCGGGACTTCACCGACATCTGGGACCTGGTCGGCATCCGCGTCCTGGTCGAGTCGGTGCGCGACTGCTACGCCGCGCTCGGCATCATGCACGCGCACTGGCAGCCGGTGCCCGGCCGCTTCAAGGACTTCGTCGCGATGCCGAAGTTCAACATGTACCAGTCGCTGCACACGACGGTGATCGGTCCGCAGGGCAAGCCGGTCGAGCTGCAGATCCGCACGCACGACATGCACCGCACCGCCGAGTACGGCATCGCCGCGCACTGGAAGTACAAGGAGAAGGCCAGGTCGGGGGCCGCCCGGACCGGTGAGTCGCGCGGGTCCAGGACCGGGTCGCCCGACGACATGCTGTGGCTGCGCCAGCTGCTGGACTGGCAGCGGGAGGCCCAGGAACCCGGTGAGTTCCTCGAGACGCTGCGCTACGACCTCGGTCCCCAGGAGGTCTTCGTCTTCACGCCCAAGGGGGACGTGGTCAGCCTGCCGGGCAGCGCCACCCCGGTGGACTTCGCCTACGCGGTGCACACCGAGGTCGGCCACCGCTGCATCGGCGCCCGGGTCAACGGCACGCTGGTCTCGCTGGACAGCACGCTGACCAACGGCGACGTGGTCGAGATCTTCACCTCGAAGTCGCCGACCGCCGGTCCGTCGCAGGACTGGCTGTCCTTCGTCGGCTCGTCCCGCGCTCGGACCAAGATCCGGCAGTGGTTCACCAAGGAGCGCCGCGAGGACGCCGTCGACGCGGGCAAGGAGGCGCTCACCCGGGCGATGCGCAAGGCGGGCCTGCCGCTGCAGCGGCTGCTCGGCGGGGAGGCACTCTCCACCCTGGCCAAGGACCTGCGCTACGCCGACGTCACGGCGCTGTACGCGGCGGTGGGGGAGAGCCAGATCTCGGCCGCCTCCGTGGTGGAGAAGCTCCTCACCGCCCTGGGCGGGACCGAAGGCGCGGCCGAGGACATCGCCGAGACGGCCATCCCGGCGCGCCGCCCGCTGCACCGGCGGTCGGCCGGCGGCGACCCGGGCATCGTCGTCCACGGCATGAGCGACGTCTGGGCCAAGCTCGCCAAGTGCTGCACCCCGGTCCCGGGTGACGACGTCCTCGGGTTCGTGACCCGCGGCGGCGGGGTGAGCGTGCACCGCACCGACTGCACCAACGCCGCGGATCTCGAGCGCAAGCCCGAGCGCCTGGTCGAGGTCGAGTGGGCGTCGCAGCCCGGGTCGGTGTTCCTCGTGGCCATCCAGGTCGAGGCGCTCGACCGGCACCGGCTGCTCTCCGACGTCACCAAGGCGCTGGCCGACGAGCGGGTGAACATCCTGTCGGCGTCGGTGCAGACCAGCCGGGACCGGGTGGCGATCAGCCGGTTCACCTTCGAGCTCGCCGACCCGGCGCACCTGGGCGCGGTGCTGCAGACGGTGCGCAACGTGGAGGGCGTCTTCGACGTCGAGCGCGTCACGGCGTGAAAGAGGACCCCGTCCCCCCGGTCCTCCCCACCCCTCGCAGGCATCGGGGATGCCGAGGAGGGAGCCGGACACGGAGTCGCGCCAGTGGGCCCGCGCAGGGAGGACCCTCCGGGCCGGCCGTGCGCGGGACGCCGCGGGGGGCCGCTGCTACGTGACAACTCCGTGACGGACGTGGTGACGGCGAGCGTGCGGCCGGACGTCGGGTAACCAGGCCGGGCCGACGCCGAGACCAGCGCGCCGGTGACCCCTGCCTCGTCTCGGAGGACCCATCGATGAACCTGCCCCGACGCAGTCTCCTCGCAACCGGCCTCGCCGCCGCCCTGATCGCCACGCCCACAGCCGCCGCGGCCCACAACGGACCCGACCGTGACGGCGCGGACGGTCAGGAGGGCTTCGTCGAGGTGGAGGGAGCCCGGATCTTCTACCAGATCGAGGGCGAGGGGCAGCCGATGCTCTTCGTGCACGGCTACCCGTTGTCCGGCGCGTTGTTCGCGGAGAACCGCGAGGAGCTGGCCGAGGACTACCAGGTCATCACGGTCGACCTGCGCGGTTACGGCCGCAGCGAGGCGCTCGGCGAGCAACCGGTGGGCTCGGTGGAGAGCTACGCCCAGGACGTCCTCGCGGTGATGGACGAGCTCGGTGTGGACTCGGCCGTGATCGGCGGCATGTCCATGGGCGGGCCGATCGTCTTCTCGATGTACCAGCAGGCGCCGGACCGGTTCGACGGCATGATCCTGATCGACACGGTCGCCGCGCCGGCCCCGCCGCCGGAGGTGGGCACCTGGCGCGGACTCATCGAGGTGGCCCGGGAGCAGGGCACCGAGGCCGTGCCGCCGCTGATCATCGACGAGATGCTCACCGGTGAGGCCCGCATGGAGCATCCCGAGCTGGTGCAGTACCTCATCGGCATCATGAACGAGGCGTCCCTGCAGGCCTACGTCGCCGGAGCCGAGGCCCTGGCCACCCGCCCGGACTTCCAGCCGCTCCTGGACGACATCGGCGTGCCCGCGCTCGTCCTCGTCGGGCTGCAGGACACGATCTACCCGTACGAGTTCTCCCAGCAGATGGCCGACGCGATCCCCGACGCAGAGCTGGAGATCATCGACGACGCCTCCCATGCCGGGATCATCGAGGAGGCCGACGAGTTCAACGACGCCATCGAGGACTGGGCGGACGACCAGGGCTTCGAGGAGAAGTGACAGCCGTGGGGCGGTGTCCGCGGCCACGGCCGGGGCACCGCCCCAGCCGTCTTCCGGCCACCCTCCAGGGTCCCGCGCCGAGCCTGCGAGGCGTGGGGGAAGGATGGTCCTCCTTCAGTCGGCGACGGCCATCGACTCGATCGTCACCGGCACGTTCGGCGCCCCACCGCCGGGGCTCGGGTCCAGCGAGCCGTCGTGGCCGTCGGCCGCCACGGCGTCGAGCACCGTGAGCCCGGCCTCGTCCACGGTGCCGACGACGGTGTAGGCCGGGGGCAGCCGGCTGTCGCCCCAGACGAGGAAGAATTGACTGCCGTCGACCCCCTGGCCGCTGTTCGCCATCGCGACGGTGCCGCGCGGATAGGTCTCCTCGCCGGTCACCTCGGTCGGCGAGGTGTAGGTGGGGCCGCCGGCCCCGGTACCGGTCGGGTCGCCGCACTGCAGGACATGCAGGCCCTCGCTGTCGACGGCCCGGTGACAGGGGCTGTCGTCGAAGAAGTCCTGCTCGGTGAGGTGCACCAGGCTGGCGGCGGCGCACGGGGTCCGCTCGTGGTCCACGGTCAGCGTGAGGTCGCCCAGGTTGGTCGACATCAGCAGGTCGGTGGTCCCGGAAGCGGGCACCACGTCGTCCGGCGGCTCGACCTCGATCAGGTAGGGGTTGGCCGACGGGCCCTGCCCCCACGCGCAGGTCGTCGTCTCGCCGGACGCCGCCGTCCCGACGTCCTCCGAGCCGGTGCCGGCGTCGCTCTGCGCGTCCTCGGCGGACGAGCCCCCGCAGGCGGTCAGGGCGAGCAGCGCGCCCGACAGGCCCGCCGCGGCGCGCAGCCGCGAGGTCACGAGCCCTCCTCGCTGGCGCTCGTCGGGCTCATGCCCTGGGGTGCTGTGCCCATGCGTGACCTCGCGAGCTCGGTCACGTGGCGACCGTGAGCGACTCGATCCGGACCTCCTGGGTCGGCCGGCCGTCCCCGGGGCCGTTGCTGCCGTCGTTGCCGTTGGCGGCGATGGTGTCGAGCGTCGCCAGCCCCGCCTCGTCGATCGTGCCGAGGACGGTGTAGGCCGGCGGCAGCTGGCTGTCGCCGTAGACGAGGAAGAACTGGCTGCCGTCGAAGCCCTGCCCGCTGTTGGCCATGGCCACCGTTCCGCGGGGGTAGGTCTCGTCACCGGTGACCTGCGTCGGGAACTGGTAGGCCGGCCCGCCGCGCCCGGTGCCGCTGGGGTCGCCGCACTGCAGCACCTGCAGGGTCGCCGAGTCGGTCTGGCGGTGGCAGATCGTGTCGTCGTAGTAGTCCTGCCCGGCCAGGTGGACCATGCTCGCCACCGCACACGGGGCGTTGGCGTTGTCCAGCGTCAGGCCGATCGGGCCGACGTTGGTCGCGATGTCGACCTCGGTGGTGCCGGTCGGCGTCACCTCGACGGGCGGGGTGCCGGTGTCGGCCTGCAGGTCGGGGTTGGCGGCGGTGTCGGCCGGGGTCCAGTCGCAGGTGCCGTCACTGCCGTCGACGACGGCCGGCGTGGTGGGGGCCGCAGGGGTGCTGGGGATGGTGGGCTGCGCGGCGGCCGTGTCGGCGTCGTCGCCACCGATCCCGGTGATCAGCAGGACGGCGCCGACGACGAGCACCACCGCGGCGGCGGTGACGCCGATCAGTGCGTTGCGGCGGCGCCTGCGGGCCAGCTCGGCGCGGCGCTCGAGTTGCCGCTGCAGCCGTCGTTGGGCGGCCTGCCGTCGCTGCTTGTTGCTCGGCACGGGTCGGACTCCTCGGGAGGGACGGGTGCTGCGGTGAGGCCCGGCGGGTCGGCCCGGGCACCGCTGGTCGCTCCGCGAGTCTAGGTGCCGAGGCTGGACGTTCCCTGACAACGGAGAAGGCCCGGGGCGGCGGGAGGGCCCCGCGTAACCTGCACGGGTGCTCATCCGCTCGTTCCCGGCCGGCGCGTTCGGCACCAACTGCTACGCCGTCGCCCCCGGGCCCCGGCAGGAGTGCGTGGTCGTCGACCCCGGCATGGACGCCGTCGAGCCGCTGGCCCGCATGCTCGCCGAGGACGGCCTCAAGCCGGTCGCCGTCGTGCTCACCCACGGCCACCTCGACCACACGTTCTCGGTGCTGCCGGTCTGCGACGGCTACGACATCCCCGCTTACCTGCACCCGGCCGACAACGGCATGCTCGCCGACCCCGCGCGCTGGCACGGCCCGCAACTGGCCCCGCTGATCACCGGCGTCGCGCTGCCCGACCCGTCGGAGGTCCGGCCGCTGGACGACGGCGCCGTCCTCTCCCTCGCCGGGGTCGAGCTGACCGTGCGGCACGCGCCCGGGCACACCCAGGGCTCGGTGGTCTTCTCCCTCGACCTCGGGGACGCGCCGGGGCTGCTGGCCGGCGACGTGCTCTTCGCCGGATCGGTGGGCCGGGTCGACCTCCCGGGCGGCTCGTGGGAGGCGATGCTGCGCTCGCTGGGGGACGTCGTCCTGCCGCTGGACGACGACACGGTGGTGCTGCCCGGCCACGGCCCGGCGACGACGGTCGGGCGAGAGCGGGCCAGCAACCCCTACCTCGCCGAGGCCGCCGCCGCTCCCAAGGGGCGCGGGCTGTGACCGGCCTGACCGCCCCGAAGGGGACCTTCGACGTCCTGCCGCCGGAGTCCGAGCGCTTCCTCGCCGTCCGCGAGACGCTGACCGCGCCGCTGCGGCGGGCCGGTTACGGCTACGTCGAGACGCCGGTGTTCGAGGAGACCGCCGTCTTCTCCCGCGGCGTGGGCGAGTCGACCGACGTCGTGACGAAGGAGATGTACACCTTCGACGACCGCGGCGGCCGGTCGCTGACCCTGCGCCCGGAGCTGACCGCCGGGTTGATGCGGGCCTTCATCGAGCACCGGCTGCACACCGGCGCGCTGCCGGTGAAGCTGTGGACCGTCGGCACGGCGTTCCGGTACGAGCGCCCGCAGGCCGGCCGCTACCGGCACTTTACCCAGGTCGACATGGAGGCCCTCGGCGTCGACGACCCCGCGCTCGACGCCGAGGTCGTCGCGCTCGGCGTGGAGGGCTTCCGCGACCTGGGGCTGACCGACTTCGAGCTGCTGCTGACCTCTCTCGGCGATGCGACCTGCCGGCCGCAGTACCGGGAGCTGCTGGTCGAGTACCTGGCCAAGCTGGATCTGGACGAGGACACCCGCCGCCGGGCGGAGATCAACCCGCTGCGGGTGCTCGACGACAAGCGGCCCGAGGTGCAGGCCCAGCTGGACGACGCCCCCCTGATGGTCGACCACCTCTCGGATTCCACGAGGGCCCACTACGACGCCGTCCGCCAGCACCTGACCGACCTCGGCGTGACCTGGACCGAGGCGCCGCGGCTGGTGCGCGGGCTGGACTACTACACCAAGACCACGTTCGAGTTCGTCCACTCCGGCCTGGGCGCGCAGTCGGCGATCGGCGGCGGCGGGCGCTACGACGGGCTGTCGGCGGCGCTCGGCGGCCCGGACGTCTCGGGCATCGGCTACGCCGTCGGCGTCGACCGGACGCTGCTGGCGGTGCAGGCCGAGGGGCTCGACATCGGGACGGCGACCGGCGTGCGGGCCTTCGTCGTCCCGCTGGGCGAGGAGGCCAGGCGGCTGGCGGTGCGGCTGGTCGGTCAACTGCGGCAGGCGGGCGTCTCCGCCGACACCGTCTACGGCGGCCGCGGGCTCAAGGGCGCGATGAAGGCCGCCGACCGCTCGGGCGCCTCGCACGCGGTGGTGATCGGGGAGCGTGACCTGGCCCAGGGCGTGGGCCAGCTCAAGGACCTGCGCACCGGCCAGCAGACCGCCGTCCCGGTCGGGGAGCTGTTCGACCGGGTGCGTGCGAGCGTAGGGGCGTGACTTCCATGGAGCAGCGGCCACTCGGCCGGACGGGGGCCGACGTCAGCGTCGTCGGCCTGGGCACCCGGCAGCTGGGCGCCGACTGGGGGGACGTCGACGACGACACCGCCGCCGACGTCCTCGACGCCGCGCTCGACGCCGACGTGACCGAGCTTGCGAGGTCACGCGTGAGCACAGCACCCCGGGGCAGGTGGCCGACGAGCGTCAGCGAGGAGGGCACGTGACCCTGCTCGACACCGCCGACGTCTACGGCGACGGCCGCTCGGAGGAGCGGATCCGCCGGGCGCTGGTCGCCCGCCCGGAACGGCCGTTCGCGGCGACCAAGGCCGGCCGCCGGGCCGACCCGTTCGAAGCCGCCCAGTACACCCCGGAGAACCTGCGCGCCTGGGTCGACCGCTCCCGTCGCACCCTCGGCGTCGAGACGCTCGACCTCGTGCAGCTGCACTGTCCGCCGCCGGCCACCTACGAGGACGACCGTGTCCACGACACCCTCGACACGCTCGTCGACGAGGGTGTGATCGCCGCCTACGGGGTGGCGGTGGAGACCGTGGCCCAGGGGCTGCGCGCTCTCCGGCGGCCCGGCGTGCAGTCGCTGCAGGTGATCCTCAACGTCTTCCGGCGCAAGCCGACCGACGAGCTGCCGCCCGCCGCCGCAGAAGGCCCAGGTCGGCGTCCTGGCGCGGGTCCCGGTGGCCAGCGGCCTGCTGACCGGCAAGTACGGCGAGACGACGACGTTCGCGCCCGACGACCACCGGAACTTCAACCGCCACGGCGAGGCCTTCGACGTCGGCGAGACCTTCTCCGGAGTGCCGTTCGAGGTCGGCGTGGCCGCGGCCCGCGAGGTGTCCGAGATCGCCGGCGACGCACCCACGGCGGCGTTCGCGTTGCGCTGGGTGATCGACCAGCCCGGCGTCACCACGGTCATCCCCGGCGCGCGGACCGTCGAGCAGGTCCGCGGCAACGTCGCGGCGGCCGCGCTGCCGCCGCTGTCCGACTCCCAGCTCTCCGACCTCGAGCGCGTCTACGACGAGCGCATCCGCGCCCACGTCCACGACCGCTGGTGACCACCACTGGAAAGGCGCTCCTCTAGTGCTCCGCACCCACGACGCCGGCACGCTGCGCGCGTCCGACGCCGGTTCTCCCGTCACCCTCGCCGGCTGGGTGGCCCGCCGCCGCGACCACGGCGGCGTCGTCTTCGTCGACCTGCGGGACGCCTCGGGCTACGTCCAGGTCGTCGTCCGCGAGGAGGAGGCGCACGCCCTCCGCAACGAGTTCTGCGTGCTCGTCACCGGCGAGGTGCGCCGCCGTCCGCAGGGCAACGAGAACCCGGAGCTGCCGACCGGCGAGATCGAGGTGGCCGCCGCCGAGCTGCGGGTGCTCTCGGCGTCGGCGCCGCTGCCGTTCCCGATCGAGACCGACCAGGCCGCCTCGGACGACGTCCGCTACAAGTACCGCTACCTCGACCTGCGCCGGCAGGGGCCGGCCCGGATCCTGCGGCTGCGCTCGGAGGTCAACCGGGTCGCCCGCGAGGTGATGGCGCGGCACGGCTTCGTGGAGGTCGAGACCCCGGACCTGACCCGATCCACGCCCGAGGGTGCCCGCGACTTCGTCGTCCCGGTGCGGCTGCAGCCGGGCAAGTGGTACGCGCTGCCGCAGTCGCCGCAGCTGTTCAAGCAGCTCCTGATGATCGGCGGGCTGGAGCGGTACTACCAGATCGCCCGCTGCTTCCGAGACGAGGACTTCCGCGCCGACCGGCAGCCGGAGTTCACCCAGCTGGACTTCGAGATGAGCTTCGTCGAGCGCGACGACGTGCTGGCCGTCGTCGAGGACGTCGTCCGGGCGCTGTGGCGCGAACTGGCCTCCTACGAGGTCCCCGAGATCCCGCGGATGACCTACCGGGAGGCCATGGACCGCTTCGGCTCGGACAAGCCCGACCTGCGCTTCGGCATCGAGCTCACCGAGCTGACGTCCTACTTCGCCGACACCCCGTTCCGGGTGTTCCAGGCGCCCTACGTCGGTGCGATCGTGATGCCCGGCGGCGGGTCGCAGCCGCGGCGGGCGTTCGACGCCTGGCAGGACTGGGCGAGGTCGCGCGGGCACCGGGGCCTGGCCTACGTGACGATCGCCGACGACGGCACCCTCGGTGGCCCGGTGGCCAAGAACATCTCCGACGCCGAGCGTTCCGGCCTCGTGGAGGCCGTCGGCGCGCAGCCGGGGGACTGCGTGTTCTTCGCCGCCGGTGCTCGCCGACCGGCGCAGGAGCTGCTCGGTGCCGCGCGCAACGAGATCGCCCGCCGGCTGGAGCTGATCGAGCCGGGCTCGTGGTCGTTCCTCTTCGTCGTCGACTTCCCGATGTTCGAGGAGACCGAGGACGGCGACTGGACCTTCATGCACCACCCGTTCACCTCGCCCACCCCCGAGTGGCGGGAGCGGTTCGCCGAGGACAAGGGCGGCGCGCTGTCGGACGCGTACGACCTGGTGTGCAACGGCAACGAGTTGGCCAGTGGCTCGGTGCGCATTGCCGACCCCGAGCTGCAGGAGCGGGTGTTCGAGACCCTCGGGATGTCCCGCGAGGAGGCCCGCGAGCGGTTCGGCTTCTTCCTCGAGGCGTTCGCCTACGGCCCGCCGCCGCACGCCGGCGCCGCGATCGGCTGGGACCGCACCTGCGCGCTGCTGGCCGGGGTGGACTCCATCCGCGAGGTCATCGCCTTTCCGAAGACCGGGGCCGGGTTCGACCCGCTCACGGGCGCCCCGACGCCGATCACCGAGGCGCAGCGCAAGGAGGCCGGGATCGACGCGAAGCCGGAGGAGCAGTGACACGGTCGGCCTACCGGCCGACACCGCGGCCAGGTGCCGTCCCTCGGCGGAACTGAGCCGCTGCCCGTGTCCCGGTCGGGAGACCCTCCGGCCTACCGGCCGACACCGCGGCCAGGTGCCGTCCCCGGACTGCGCTGAGCCGCTGCCCGTGTCCCGGTCGGGAGACCCTCCGGGCCTCCGCGACCGGCCCACCCCGCCCGTGTGCCGTCCCTCGGCGGAGCTGAGCCGCTGCCCGTGTCCCGGTCGGGAGACCCTCCGGGCCTCCGCGACCGGGCCACCCCGCCCGTGTGCCGTCCCCGGCACCGCCGAGCCGTCGCCTGCCGTCGTGTCGGCTGTGCGACCGACCATGGCCTACTTTGCGGGCATGCCGCTGCGTGCCCGCACCCTCCTCGGTCCCGGCCCCTCGAACCCGTACCCGGAGGCGCAGGTCGCGCTGGCCGAGCCGCTGCTGGGCCACCTCGACCCCGTCTTCCTCGGGATCCTCGACGAGACCTCCGACCGGCTCCGACAGCTGTTCGGGACGGGGAACCGGCGCACTCTGCCGCTGTCGGCCACCGGGTCGGCGGGCATGGAGGCGGCGTTCGTCAACACCGTGGGTCCGGGTGACGTCGCCGTCGTGGCGGTGAACGGGCTCTTCGGCCAGCGGATGGTCGACGTCGCCTCCCGCTGCGGCGCCGAGGTCGTGGCCGTGGAGCACGAGTGGGGGCAGCCGGTCGACGTCGAGCGGGTGCTGGCCGCGCACCCGGGACCCAAGCTGATCGCCGCCGTGCACGCCGAGACCTCCACCGGTGTCCTCTCCGACCTCGCGCCGCTGGCCGCCGGCAAGGGGGATGCGTTGCTGCTGGCCGACTGCGTGACCTCGCTCGGCGGCATCCCGGTGCGGCTGGACGAGTGGGGTGTGGACCTCGCGTACTCCGGCTCGCAGAAGTGTCTCGGCGTGGCACCGGGGCTCGCGCCCTTCACGATCAGCGACCGTGCGTGGGACCGGCGGATCGAGAAGCCGCAGAGCTGGTACCTCGACCTCGGCATGCTCGGTGGCTACGCCGGCGAGGCCGCCGGGTCGGGTGGCCGCACCTACCACCACACCGCCCCGACCGGGATGGTCGTGTCACTGCACGCCGGCCTCGGCCGGATCCTGGAGGAGGGGCTGGACGCCGTCCACGCCCGGCACACCGAGGCCGGCCGGGCGCTGCACGCGGGGCTGCAGGAGATGGGGCTCGAGCTCTTCGCCGCGGATGGCCACCGGCTCCCGGAGCTGACCACGGTGAAGGTGCCCGAGGGCGCGGACTCGGCGAAGGTGCGGGGTGAGCTGCTCGAGCGGTTCGACCTGGAGATCGGCGGGGGAGTGGGCGCCTACGCCGCGACCGTCTGGCGGATCGGCCTCATGGGCGCGAACGCCACCCCCGACAAGGTCGCGCTCGTGCTGGCCGCGCTGAAGGACGTCCTCGGCCGCTGACGTCCGGGCGCGCGCCACGCCGGCCCGGGCGGCGCCCCGGAACGACGCAGCGTGCGGCACACTCCCGGACATGCTGCACCAGGAAGTTCCGCACCGACAGACGTCGGCCGGCCGGTCGTTCCGGAAACTGCCGCCGTGGACCCTGGTCCCCGTGGCAGCGCTCGGCTGGTGGCTGGGCGGGTACTTCCCGTCGCTGCTCGAGGACGTCCTCATCCCCGACCCGGTCCAGGGCTGGCCCGCGGTGCCCTTGCTGGCCTCCCGCTCCGGCGTCTTGTGGATGGGGGCGTTCTGGGGCGGGGTCGTGGCCGGCCTGCTCGGCCGGCTCGCCCGCCCGGGGCGACGCCGGACCGCGGTGGTCGCGACGGGCGCCGGCGCGGCCTCGGCGATGGCGGTGACGCTGCTGCAGGTGGGGCTGTTCCGCGCCGACCAGCCGATATTCGGCGGCGACGACCGGGGGTTCGCCGGCCTGTGCCTGTTCACGGTCGTCGCAGGCTGCGTCGGCTGGGCGCTCGGCTCGGTCTGGGTGTTCGGTCCGGTCGGGCTGGGGGTCGGCCTGGCCGCGCTGGCCACCGTGGTGACCGGCTGGCTCAGGGGGCTGCAGCTGGCGCTGCTGAATGCGACGCAGGCCGACCACCTCCTCGTCCTCGACTGGCGCTGGAGCCAGTGGGCCGGGGCGGTGGTGCTCGCGGCGGCCCTCGTGGTGATCGGCGTCCGTCCGGCGGCACGGTTGGCGTGGTGGGCGGTGGTGCTGGTGGGCGCCTGGGTCGTGGAACCGGCGCTCACCGCGGCGGTCAACCTGGAGATCTTCCTGTGGGGAGATGTGCCCGTCCCCGGCCTCCCCGGGACGCTGCCCGAGGCCCTGGCCGCGGCGGGGCAGGTCTTCTGGCAGACCGCGCAACCGGGCTACCACCACCTGGTCGCCCCCTGGATCGCCGCTGTCGTCGTCGCGGCGCTGGTGTGCGCCGTACGGCCGCGCCTTCCCGCCGGCCGGGCGACGACCACCTGAGCTCGTCGTCGGCCCTCCGGTCGAGGGGAGCAACGGTCAGGCGGCATCCAGCCGGGCGAGCTGATCGGGGGACAGCTCCAGGTCCGCCGCGGCGGCGGAGTCGACGATCGACTCCCGCCGGGTGGCGCCCGGGATCGCGACGACGGCGTCGCTCTGCGCCAGGTGCCAGGCCAGCGTCACGCGGTACACCGACACCCCGAGCTCCTCGGCCACCTTCGCGAACGCCGGTGCCGTCGAGCCCAACGAGCCGGCCGCGGTCACCCCGCCGAACGGGCTCCACGGCAGGAAGGCGAGCCCGTGGCCGGCGCAGTGGGCCAGCTCGCCGGCGGAGAACCGCCAGCCCGGGGAGAACTGGTTCTGCACGCTCACCAGCGCGTCGCCCACGATCGACCGGGCGACGTCGATCTGCGCGACATCGGCGTTGGAGATGCCGACCATCCGCACCAGCCCGTCGTCGGCCAGCGCGCGCACCGCACCCATCGACTCCTCCCACGGCGTCGCCGGGTCGGGCCGGTGGAGCTGGTAGAGCCCGATGGCATCGACACCGAGCCGGCGCAGCGAGGCCTCGCAGGCGGCCCGCAGGTAGGCCGGTGACCCGTCCAACTCCCAGTCGACGCCCCGCCGGGTGTGCCCGCCCTTGGTGGCGACCAGCACGTCGGAGCCCCCGGAGCCGTAGGAGCGCAGCGCGTCGGCCACCAGCGTCTCGTTGTGCCCGAACTCCGCCTCGTCGCGCGCGTAGGCATCCGCGGTGTCGATGAGCGTCACGCCGGCGTCCAGGGCCGCGTGCACCACGGCCTCCGCCCCGGCCGGTGAGGGCCGCTCGTCCTTGGTCGACAGGGGCATCGCCCCCAGGCCGATCGCGCTGACGGCCGTGTCCCCGATGCGTCGCTGCTGCACGGAGGCTGTCGTGCCCCGCGGGTAGCGTTCGCAAGCGTGAGCGGACAGGCGCGTGAGCATCGCAGGAAGCGCCAGCGACCGAGGAGCGGAGCGCGCCGCGGGAGCGAACCGAGGGCATCGTGAGTTCGCTGTTCGACGAGCCGGCGCAGGAAGCCTCCGGGGTCGACCCGGGCGCACCGCTGGCCGTCCGCATGCGGCCGCGGTCGCTGGACGAGGTCGTCGGCCAGTCCCACCTGCTGGGCCCGCGGGCACCGCTGCGCCGGCTGGTCGAGGGCGACGAGCCGATGTCGCTCGTGCTCTACGGCCCGCCCGGCACCGGCAAGACCACGCTCGCCCACGTCATCTCGCTGACCACCGAGCGGCAGTTCGTCCAGCTGTCGGCGCTCGACTCCGGGGTCAAGGAGGTCCGGGCGGTCATCGGGAGCGCCAAGCGGGAGCTCACCTACGCCGGCCGGCGCACCGTGCTGTTCATCGACGAGGTGCACCGCTTCTCCAAGACCCAGCAGGACAGCCTGCTGTCCGCGGTCGAGGACCGCATCGTCAGCCTGATCGCCGCGACCACCGAGAATCCCTTCTTCTCCGTGGTCAGCCCGCTGCTGAGCCGCTCCCTCGTCCTGGCCCTGCAGCCGCTGTCGGACGACGACGTGCGCACCGTGCTGCGCCGTGCGCTGACCAGCGACCGCGGCCTGGACGGCGCGGTGACCCTCACCGAGGAGGCCGAGGAGCACCTGCTCCGGGTCGCCGGCGGTGACGCACGCAAGGCGCTGACCGCGCTGGAGTCCGGGGCGGGCGCGGCCCGCACCGCCGGCACCGGCGTGCTCGACCTCGCCACCCTGGAGACGGCGGTCGCGCAGGCAGCGGTGCGCTACGACCGGCAGGGCGACCAGCACTACGACGTCGCCAGCGCGCTGATCAAGTCCATCCGCGGCAGCGACGTCGACGCTGCGCTGCACTACCTGGCGCGGATGGTGCAGGCGGGGGAGGACCCGCGGTTCATCGCGCGCCGGCTGGTCATCTCCGCCAGCGAGGACATCGGCATGGCCGACCCGACGGCGCTGCAGACGGCCGTCGCCGCCGCCGAGGCCGTGGCCTTCATCGGCATGCCCGAGGGCCACTTCCCGCTGGCCCAGGCCGTCGTCCACCTGGCCACGGCGCCGAAGTCCAACGCGGTCACCGTGGCCATGGGCGAGTCCGTCGCCGACGTGCGCGCGGGACTCGCCGGACCGGTGCCGCCGGGGCTGCGCGACGCGCATCACGCGGGCGCCAGGAAGCTGGGGCACGGGAGGACGTACGTGTACCCGCACGACCACCCCGACGGGGTGGTGCCCCAGCAGTACCCACCGGACGTCCTGGTCGGGCGCGACTACTACCGGCCGACGGGCCGCGGCGCCGAGGCACCGATCGCCGCGCGGCTGGCCAAGCTGCGGGCGATCGTCCGGCGCGGCCGCTGACCCCCGGCGGGGCACGGACGGGCGTCGTGGCCCGCGACTACTGTGACCACGCCGGGCCGACGCCCGCCGGCGGCGACCGGTGGGTCGGCTCCGGGCGCCGAGGACGACGTCGACGAACAGGAGAACCGCGTGTCCGCAGGAGAGTGGGCCGGACTCATCGCAGCTCTGGCCCTGGTGCTGCTCGTGGTGCTGCTCGCCGTCCCCATCGTCAAGCTGGGTCGCACGCTGGACGAGGCGACGCTGACCATCCGGCAGACGCGGGAGCAGAGCGGGCCGATCCTGAGCCAGGCCTCGACCACGGTCGCCCACGTCAACAGCAACCTCGAGCGGGTCGACGACATCACCGGCAACGCCGCCAACGTCTCGAGCAACGTCGCTGCCCTCACCAGCGTCGTCGCCGCCACCCTCGGCAGCCCGCTGATCAAGGTGGCCGCCTTCAGCTACGGCGTCCGCAGCGCCGCAAAGAAGAAGCGGGAGGGGCAGGCGATCGCCGACGCCGCCGCCCGTGACAAGGCCGAGCGCCGCGCGCGCCGTGCCGCCCGGCGGGCCGCCTGATGCGGCGGCTGTTCTGGCTGGCGATGGGCATCACCATCGGCGCCCTCGTCGTCCGCAAGCTGTCCCGGGCGGCGGAACGGATGACCCCGGCCGGCATCGGCGGCTCGATCGCCGAAGGCCTGCGCGAGCTCGCCGACGCGATCGGCGATTTCGGTGCCGACATCCGCGCGGCGATGGCCGAGCGGGAGCTGGAGCTGCGCGCCGGCACCGGCCTGGACGCCCCGCTGCCCGAGAGCGGACAGGTCCAGCTGCCCGGCCGGCACAGCGTCGCCGACCGCTGAGCCCCGCGGGACGACGCCCTCCACCCAGACGACCCGACCCGAGTAGGACATGCAGACCGCCGAGATCCGCCGCCGCTTCCTGGAGCACTTCGCCACCCGGGGGCACACCGTCGTCCCCAGCGCCTCGCTGGTCTCCCCGGACCCGTCCCTGCTGTTCACCGTCGCCGGCATGGTGCCGTTCATCCCGTATCTGACCGGCCGGGAGCCGGCGCCCTACCCGCGGGCCACCAGCGTGCAGAAGTGCGTGCGCACCCTCGACATCGAGGAGGTGGGCAAGACCACCCGCCACGGCACGTTCTTCCAGATGAACGGCAACTTCTCCTTCGGCGACTACTTCAAGGAAGGCGCGATCCAGCACGCCTGGGAGCTGGTCACCGGCTCGGTGGAGGACGGCGGGCTGGGCTTCGACCCGGAGAAGATCTGGGTGACCGTCTACCTGGACGACGACGAGGCCGCCGACGCGTGGAAGCGGATCGCGGGCCTGCCCGACGAACGGATCCAGCGCCGCGGGCTGAAGGACAACTACTGGCACACCGGCCAGCCCGGCCCGGGCGGCCCGTGCAGCGAGATCTACGTCGACCGCGGTCCCGAGCACGGCCCCGACGGCGGCCCGGTGGTCGACGAGGACCGGTTCCTCGAGATCTGGAACCTCGTCTTCATGCAGTACGAGCTCGAGGACGTGCGGAGCAAGGAGGAGTTCCGCATCGTCGGCGACCTGCCGAAGAAGAACATCGACACCGGCATGGGCCTGGAGCGGGTGGCCTACCTGCTGCAGGGCGTCGACAACCTCTACGAGATCGACGAGGTGGCGCCGGTGCTGCGCCGTGCCGCCGAGCTGGCCGGGGTCGCCTACGGGCGCGGGGGGCGGGACGGGCGGGAGGATCACGAGGTCGACGTCCGACTGCGGGTCGTGGCCGACCACGTGCGCAGCGGGCTGATGCTCATCGGCGACGGCGTCACCCCCGGCAACGAGGCCCGCGGCTACATCCTCCGCCGCCTGCTGCGCCGCGCCGTCCGCTCGATGAAGCTGCTCGGCGTCGACGAGGCCACCCTCCCGGAGCTGCTGCCCGTGTCGAAGGACGCGATGAAGGCCAGCTACCCCGAGCTGGAGACCGACTTCGCCCGCATCTCCTCCGTCGCCTACGCCGAGGAGGAGGCGTTCCGCCGCACCCTCACCTCCGGGACGGCGCTGTTCGACACCGCCGTCCGCGAGGCCAAGGCCGCCGGGACGCCGGCCCTCTCCGGCGAGCAGGCGTTCTCGCTGCACGACACCTACGGCTTCCCGATCGACGTCACCCTGGAGATGGCCGCCGAGCAGGGCGTCGGCGTCGACGAGGAGGGCTTCCGCGCGCTCATGCAGCAGCAGCGCGACCGGGCCCGCGCCGACGCCCGGGCCAAGAAGACCGGCTCGGTCGACGTCCTGGCCTACCGCCGGCTGCTGGCCGACCACGGCCCCACCGACTGGCGCGCCTACGACACGCTGCGGACCGACTCGCGCGTGCTCGGCCTCGTCTCCCAGCTCGCCGCCGAGGAGGACGCGCTCAGCGCGCCGGCCGGGCCGGGCGAGATCACCCGGGTGGTGCTCGACCGCACCCCCTTCTACGCCGAGTCCGGCGGCCAGGTCGCCGACGCCGGCGTCCTCACCTGGGACGGCGGCCGCGCCGAGGTGCTCGACGTGCAGCGGCCGGTCAAGGGCCTGGTCGCCCACCAGGTGCGGATCCTCGAGGGCGAGCTCCGCGAGGGCGCGGAGCTCACCGCCGAGGTCGACCGCGAGTGGCGGCTGTCGGCCTGCCAGGCGCACTCCGGCACCCACGTCGTGCACGCCGCGCTGCGCCAGGTGCTCGGCCCGCAGGCCCTGCAGTCGGGCTCCTACAACCGGCCGGGCTACCTGCGGCTGGACTTCGCCTGGCAGGGTGCGCTGTCGCCCCAGCAGCGGCACGACATCGAGGACGTCGCCAACGCCGCCGTCCGCGCCGACCACCGGGTGAGCGCCAGCTACATGTCGCTGCCCGAGGCGCAGGCCATCGGCGCCCTGGCGCTGTTCGGCGAGACCTACGGCGAGCAGGTCCGCGTCGTCGAGATCGGCGGGCCGTGGTCGCGGGAGCTCTGCGGTGGCACCCACGTGCAGGGCAGCGCCCAGATCGGCACCCTGGCGCTGACCGGCGAGTCGTCGGTCGGCTCGGGTTCGCGCCGGGTGGAGGCCGTCGTCGGCCTCGAGGGCTTCCGCTACCTGGCCCGCGAGCGCGACCTCGTCCGTCAGCTCGGCGAGCTGCTGAAGACGCCGACCGACACCGTGCTCGAGCGGGTCAACGGCATGCTCGCCCGGCTGCGCGACGTCGACAAGGAGTTGGCGGAGCTGCGCGCCCGGCAGACCCTCGCCGCGGCCGGGGAGCTCGCCGCCGGCGCCCGGGACGTCGGCGGCACCGCCGTGGTCACCGGCGCACCGGGGGGCTTGAGCGGCGGCGACCTGCGCACGCTGGCCCTCGACGTCCGCGGGCGGCTGCCCGCCGGCCGGCCGGCCGTGGTGTTGCTCGCCTCGGAGTCCGGAGGCAAAGTGGCTCTCGTGGCGGCCCTCAACCCGGCCGCACAGGAGCGCGGGCTCGTCGCCAGCGACGTGCTGCGTGCGGCAGCGGCCCCGGTCGGCGGACGCGGCGGGGGCAAGCCAGACGTGGCCCAGGGGGGCGGTACCGACCCCGCGGGCATCCCAGCGGCCCTGCAGGCCGGCGAACAGGCGGTCGCGACCGCCGCAGGGAGGTGAACGGAGTGCCCGACCAGCACCCCGACGCGACCGGTCCGGCCGGCGAGCGCCCGATGCAGGGGCGCCCCGCCGTCCCCCCGGCGCGGCAGCGACCCGCCCCTCCGGCCCGGGAGCCGGTACACCACAAGACCGAGCAGATCGACCTGCGCGCGGGCTTCCCGCCGGTGCGGCACGAGACCGCCGCGATCGACCTCTCCGGCGGTCTGCCCGGTGGTCTGCCCATCCCGCCCCGGCGGCCCCGCCAGGGCCGGCGGCTGGGGATCGACGTCGGCACCGTGCGCGTGGGCGTGGCCATCTCCGACCCGACCGGCATGCTGGCCAGCCCGCTGGAGACGGTGCAGCGGGCACGGGACGAGTCCGACCTCGACCGCATCGCGGCCCTCGTGGCCGAACACGAGGTGACAGAGGTGATCGTGGGGGAGCCGAGGCACCTCTCGGGTGCGTCGGGAGCGTCGGCGAAGGAGGCGCGTGCCTACTCTCGGGCACTCGCCGGGCGCATCGGCAGCGTGCCCATCCATCTCGTCGACGAAAGGCTCTCCACCGTGACCGCAGCCAGTTCCCTCCGGGCGAACGGTCTGGACAGCCGTCAGCAGCGCTCGGTGATCGACCAGGCCGCGGCCGTGGTCATCCTCCAGGCCTATCTGGACGCACAGCGGGAGCGCATGTGAGCGAGCGTGCGAGCTCACCGATGAGCACAGCAGCGCCGCGAACGCGGCCGACGAGCGCCAGCGAGGAGGGCCCGTGAGCGAGCGTGCGAGCTTCCCGATGAGCACAGCAGCGCCGCGAACGCGGCCGACGAGCGCCAGCGAGGAGGGCCCGTGAGCGACCCCACCACGCCGCAGGGGCGGGGTCGGCACGCCTCGCCCGACTTCCCGAGCGGCGTACCCGCCTCCGCCTGGCTGACCTCGATGCCCGGCCGGGCGACGACGCCGCCTTCCGTCGGCCCGTCGGTCGGGAACGAGGCCCGGCGGCAGGCGGCGGCCGCGGGCCACGGTGCGGCCGACGACGGCCGCAGCACCGGCCGGCTGCCCCG
>NZ_SPQN01000075.1 GCF_004571065.1 Geodermatophilus sp. DF01-2 | reverse complement strand
GTCGGCATCGCATCCGGGACCGGTTTCGCCCTCTTCCCGGCGCTCATCCTGCTGCTCGGTGTCACCGCCGTCGTCCTCCTGCTGCAGGCGCCTGCACGGGAGTACTTCACCGCGGCTCGCAGGCCTCGGTAGGCAGACGGCGAGAGGCCCCCGCTGCCGGCCGGCAGCGGGGGCCTCTCGCCGTGCGGTGTCACATACCTGACTGCGCGCCCTGATCAGCTCCGCGCGGCGGTGCCGGTGTAGTCGTCGGAGGCCGACACCCAGCTCATCAGGCCGCGGAGCTTGCGCCCGGTCTCCTCGATCGGGTGCGCCTCGGCCTCGGCCCGGCGGCGCGTGAAGTCCGGCGCGCCGGCGTCCTGGTCGGCGATGAACTCCGCCGCCCACGAGCCGTCCTTGATCCGCGCCAGGACGTCCTTCATCGCGTCCTTGACGTGGGCGTCGATGACCTTGGGACCCGAGGTGTAGTCGCCGTACTCGGCGGTGTCGGAGACCGACCACCGCTGCTTGGCGATGCCGCCCTCGTACATGAGGTCGACGATCAGCTTGAGCTCGTGCAGGCACTCGAAGTAGGCGACCTCGGGCTGGTAGCCGGCCTCGGTGAGGGTCTCGAACCCGGCGGTGATCAGCGCGCTGGCGCCACCGCAGAGCACGGCCTGCTCGCCGAACAGGTCGGTCTCGGTCTCCTCGGCGAACGTCGTCCGGATGACGCCGGCCCGGGTGCCGCCGATGGCCTTGGCGTAGGACAGCGCCAGCTGCAACGCCTGCCCGCCGGCGTCCTGCTCGACGGCGACCAGGCAGGGCACGCCCTTGCCGTTCTCGAACTCGCGGCGCACCAGGTGGCCGGGGCCCTTGGGGGCGACCATCGCGACGTCGACGCCGGCCGGGGGCTTGATGTAACCGAACCGGATGTTGAAGCCGTGGCCGAAGAACAGCGCGTCGCCGTCCTGCAGATTGGGCTCGACCGACTCCCGGTACAGGTTCCGCTGCACGTGGTCGGGCGCCAGGATCATGATCAGGTCGGCCTCGGCGGCCGCCTCGGCCGGCGTCACGACCCGCAGGCCCTCGGCCTCGGCCTTCGGCCGGCTCCTCGACCCCTCGGGCAGGCCGACGCGGACGTCGACCCCCGAGTCGCGCAGCGACAGGGCGTGCGCGTGGCCCTGGCTGCCGTAGCCCAGGACGGCGACGGTGCGCTCCTGGATGATCGAGAGGTCGGCGTCGTCGTCGTAGAAGATCTCGGCGGCCATGTGCTGTGCGGTTCCCTTCAGTTCGGTACGGAGGTCGGGTGGCCCCCCTGCAGGGTCCCGACGCGAGCTTGCGAGCGGTGGGGCAGGGGGTTCTTGTACGAAGGGTGGGGAGGACGGGGTCCTTCCACGGTGGGGGTCAGGAGGGCCCTTACGCGGTGCGCTCGACCGGGCGCAAGGTACCGGCGCCGCTCATCGAACGCGGACCCCGCCCCAGCGCGACGGTGCCCGACTGCGCCATCTCCTTGATCCCCAGCGGGGCGAGGACGGCGAGCAGGGCCTGGAGCTTGTCCGGCGTGCCGGTCGCCTCCAGGGTGACGGTGTCGGTGTTCACGTCGACGACGCGGGCGCGGAACAGCTCGGCGGTCTGCAGCACCTGCGTCCGGTCGGCCATCGGCGCGCGGACCTTGACCAGCAGCAGCTCGCGCTGGACCGCCGCGGTGTCCAGCTCGACGATCTTGATCACCTCGATCAGCTTGTTCAGCTGCTTGGTGATCTGCTCGAGCGGCTGGGTCTCGGCGTCGACGACGATCGTCATCCGGGACAGGTCGGGGTTCTCCGTCGGCCCGACGGCCAGGGACTCGATGTTGAACGCGCGCCGGCTGAACAGCGCCGAGACCCGGGCGAGGACGCCGGACTTGTTCTCGACCAGCACCGACAACGTGTGGCGGCTCATGACCAACGTTCCTTTCACGGCGGAAGTGGGCGACGGCGGCCCCCGTTCAGAGGCCCGCCCCGAGCGGAGCGAGGGGTGGGGGGTGGCCCCCTCCAGGGCACCGCCCCGAGCCTGCGAGGGGTGGGGAGGAGGGGGTCCTTCTGCTATACCTGTCCGTCGCCGAAGACCGGGCGGACGTCGCGCGCGGCCATGATGTCGTCGTTGCTGGCGCCCGCGGCGACCATCGGCCACACCTGGGCGTCGTGCCCGACCACGAAGTCGATGACCACCGGGGCGTCGTCGATGGCCATCGCCTTCTCGATGACGGCGTCGACGTCGTCCTTGCTCTCGCAGCGCAGCCCGACGCAGCCCAGCGCCTCGGCCAGGGCGACGAAGTCGGGGATGCGCACCGGCTTGGGCGTGCCGTCCTCGTTGAGGGGGTGGAGCTTGGTGTTGGAGTAGCGCCCCTCGTAGAACAGGGTCTGCCACTGCCGCACCATGCCGAGGTTGCCGTTGTTGATGACGGCGACCTTGACCGGGATGCCTTCGATGGCGCAGGTGGCCAGCTCCTGGTTGGTCATCTGGAAGCAGCCGTCGCCGTCGATGGCCCACACGGTCGTGTCGGGTCGGCCGTACTTGGCGCCCATCGCGGCGGGGACGGCGTAGCCCATCGTCCCCAGGCCGCCGCTGTTGAGCCAGCTGCCCGGCTTCTCGTACGAGATGAACTGGGCGGCCCACATCTGGTGCTGGCCGACGCCCGCGGCGTAGATCGCGTCCGGCCCGGCGATCGCGCCCAGCCGCTCGATGACGTACTGCGGGGAGAGCGTGCCGTCCTCGGGCCAGTCGTAGCCCAGCGGGTAGGTCGATCGCCACTGCTCCAGCTGGGCCCACCAGGGGGCGAGGTCGGGCGTGCGGCCGGCCTCGTGCTCGGCCCGGAGCGCCGGGACCAGCTCGGCGATGGTCTCCCGCGCGTCGCCCACGATGGGGACGTCGGCCTTGCGGTTCTTGCCGATCTCGGCCGGGTCGATGTCGGCGTGCACGACGAGGGCGCCGGGGGCGAACGTCGAGAGCTGACCGGTGACCCGGTCGTCGAAGCGGGCGCCGAGGGCGACGATGACGTCGGCCTTCTGCAGCGCGGTCACCGCGGCCACCGTGCCGTGCATGCCGGGCATGCCCAGGTGCTGCGGGCTGCTGTCGGGGAACGCCCCGCGGGCCATGAGGGTGGTGACCACCGGCGCGCCGGTGAGCTCGGCCAGCTCGGCCAGCTCCGCGGTGGCCTGCGCCTTGAGGACGCCGCCGCCGACGTAGAGCACCGGCCGGCGGGCGGCGGCGATCAGCGCGGCGGCCTCGCGCACCTGCTTGCCGTGCGGGCGGATGGTCGGCTTGTAGCCGGGCAGGTCCAGCCGCGGCGGCCAGGTGAAGTCGGTGGTCGCCTGCAGGACGTCCTTGGGGATGTCGACCAGCACCGGGCCGGGCCGGCCGGTGGCGGCCAGGTGGAAGGCCTCGGCGATCCGCTGCGGGATCTCGCGGGGGTCGGTGACCAGGAAGTTGTGCTTGGTGATCGGCATCGTGATGCCGCGGATGTCCGCTTCCTGGAAGGCGTCGGTGCCGATCGCGGCCGACGGCACCTGGCCGGTGATCGCCACGATCGGGACCGAGTCCATGTAGGCGTCGGCCAGCGGCGTCACCAGGTTGGTCGCGCCCGGGCCGGAGGTGGCCATGCAGACGCCGACCCGGCCGGTGGCCTGCGCGTAGCCGGTGGCCGCGTGCCCCGCCCCCTGCTCGTGCCGCACCAGCACGTGCCTGACCGACGAGTCGAACAGCGGGTCGTAGGCCGGGAGGATCGCCCCGCCCGGGATGCCGAAGACCACCTCGACGCCGGCCGCCTCGAGCGACCGGACGAGACTCTGCGCCCCGGTGATGCCGGCGAGCGGCTCGGGAGCGGCCGACTCGACGGAGCGGGCGGTCGTCTCGACCCCGGTCAGCGCGGCGGCCGCCTCCTTGGTCGCGACCTCGCGCGAGGCGGCGAGCCGCCCCTCGCCGCCGGTCAGCGCTGCGGCGGCCTCGCGGGTGGTGGACTCGCCCGGGGTGGTGCTGTTCATGGCGTCTCCTGGCCCTGCTCTCTCTGGGTGTTGCCCTTACCTGGGGCGCCACTTGGACGGGGCCGTCGGTCTGGGCCGTGCGGTGTGCGGCTCGGCTGCCTGCGGGCGCGGGCCGTCGTCCGGGAGAGGTCGCGCGGGCCCGCAAACGAAAGACCCCTCGTGCCTGCGGGCACAGAGGGGTCAGCGCGTCGGTCGGGGCGACCGACGCGCTAGGCGACTACGAGGAGCAGGCAGGCCGGACGCACAGGGCCACTGTGCGCCTCGAACGGGCTCGTCGTCAACCACGCCGTCCCACTGCGTGGACACGTTACGGCTCGGACGTGGGACGACAGCCGCTCGCCGTCGAGCCCCGCGGAGCAGGGTGCGGCAAGCGCGGCGGGCAGCTCCGCGCCGGGACGGAGCGTCCGAGCCGGGTTGCCGGGCGTTCGGGACGGGCCGGTGCCCGTCAGCGGGACCCGACCAGCCCCGGCCACAGCAGGCCCGCGCCGTCGTGGAGCAGGTCGGTGAGCTCGTGCGGGTGCATGGGCCGGGCGAGCAGGAAGCCCTGGGCGAACCCGCAGCCCGCGGCGCGGAGGGATGCGAGCTGGGCCGGGGTCTCCACGCCCTCGGCGACGACGTCCAGGCCCAGGGCTCCGGCGATGGCGACGACCGACTCGCACAGCGCCCGGCTCTTCGGGTCGCGGTCCACCCGGAGCACGAACGAGCGGTCCAGCTTGAGCACGTCGATCGGCAGCCGGGTCAGGTGCGCCAGCGAGGAGCGGCCGGTGCCGAAGTCGTCGAGCGCCACGTGCACGCCCATGAGCCGCAGCGCCTCGACGTCGACGGCCACGTGCTCGCCCTCGGACATGAGCGTGGCCTCGGTGATCTCGAGGATCAGCCGCTCCGGGGGCAGCCCGGTCGCGCGCAGCACCGCGGCGACGTCCCCCACCAGGGTCCGGGCGGCGACGTGCGAGGCGGAGATGTTGACGCCCAGGCGCAGCGGCGTGCCGCCGCTGTCCGGCAGGGCCAGCGCGGCGGTGGCGGCGTGCTCGAGAGCCCAGCGCTGCAGCTCCCCGATCACCCCGGCGCGCTCGGCGATCGGCACGAACTCCGCCGGGGGCACCTCCCCCAGCTCGGGGTGCCGCCAGCGCAGCAGCGCCTCCACCCCGGTCACCCGCTGCTCCTCCAGCGAGACGACCGGCTGGAACAGCACGGAGAGCTCGCCGCGGTCCCAGGCGCCGGGCAGGTCCTCGCGCAGCCGGGCCCGCCGCTCGGCGACGCTGCCGAGCGCCGGCCGGTACCGCAGCGCGGTGCCGACGCCGGAGGCGCCGGCCGCCCGGAGGGCGAGCTCGGCGCGGGTCAGCAGGTCGGCCACCGAGGATCCCGCCGCCACGTCGACGACACCGATGCTGGCGCCCAGGTCGAAGACCCCGGCGGCGGTGTCGAGCGGCTGCTCGATGACCGACAGGCAGCGGTCGGCCAGCAGGTCGACCGCGTGGGGGGCGCCCTCGGCCAGGACGGCGAAGGCACCCCCGCCCATCCGGTAGACCGGGTCGCCGCCGCGCACGGTGGCCCGTAGCCGCCGGCCGACCTCGACCAGCACGGCGGTGACGACGTCACGGCCGGCGTCCTCCCGCACGGCGGCGAGTCCGTCGAGCTCGACGAGCAGCAGGCTGCGGCACGGCGTCCCGCCGGTGGCCAGGGCCCGGTCGAGCTCCCGCTCGCAGCCGGCCCGGTTGGGCAGCCCGGTGACCGGGTCGGTGAACGCGAGCTGCTCCAGCGCCCGTTCCCGTGCGACCCGCTCGGTCGTGTCGCGGCAGTGCAGGACGACGGCCCCCACGGCGGCGTCGGCGCGCAGGTCGGAGACGCCGGCCTCGAGGTGCCGCCACGTGCCGTCGGCGTGCCGCAGCCGCAACCGCAGCAGCCCGGACGCCGCGGTGTCCCCCGCTCCGGGGCGCCGGGCCCGGGCCACGGACGGCGCGTCCTCGGGGTGCACCAGCTCCAGCAGGTCCCGGCCGACCGGGACGGCGGCGGGGTCGCCGAGCGTCGTCCCCACGGTCAGCGAGGCCCAGGTGACCCGCAGGTCGCCGTCGAGGATGAGGACCGCGTCCCCGCTGGCGGCGACCAGGGACCGGAAGTAGGCCTCGCTGCGCCGCAGGCGGGCGCCGAGGTGCTGCTCCTGGCGCGCGGTCATCCACCGGTGCACCACGGCCAGAGCGGCGCAGAGCAGGACGCCGGCGACGAACACCGCGCCCGGCCGGTGCCCGGTGAGGGTGGCGGCGGCCGAGGTCAGCAGGGCGGCGAGCATCGCCAGGTGCGGCAGCAGCTGGCGCAGCTGCGCCGAGCGGCCGCTGCGCGGGCGCGCGCGGGACTCCGGGGACGGGCCCGGGTCGAGCAGGACGGCCGCGCCGAGCAGCACCAGCCCACCGGCCACCAGGAACCGGCCCACGTCGCCGACGGCGTGGTCGCCCGAGAGCGTCGCGGAGGTGCCGAGCGCGCGGCCCGGCGCGAGCAGGGCCGACCCGGCCAACAGCACCAGCGCCATGGGCTGTCGGCGGCTCTCGATGACGCCCAACAGCAGGAGCGCGGCGGCCATGGTGGCCGAGGTGACGACGACCGCCGCGGCGAGGACGGTGCCCTCGCCCGGCGCCAGGTCCAGCCAGCTGAGGTCGGGGCCGAGCACCAGCACCTGGACCACGAGCACGCAGGCGGAGAAGAAGAGCGCCAGCTCGACGGCCGGGCGGGCACCGCCGCGCAGCCGGGCAGGGTCGACGAGGGTGAGGATGCCGACGACGGCGAGCACGTACCCGGGGACGGTGGGCAACCAGCGGAGGGCGACCAGCTCCAGCCGGTCGGCCGGCGCGACGACCGTGGCCGCGACGAAGCCGAGGACCGGCATCAGGGGCGCCAGGGCGAACAGCCGCCAGCCCCGCCACCCGGTCTGCTTCGACCGTCCGGCGCACCACAGCACCGCGGCGGTGGCGACGCCGAGGGCGGCGACGGCGAGGTCGCCGACGCGCCCCGGGCCGGAGGCGCCCGCGGACACCGCGCAGGCGGCCCCCACCGGCACGGCGCTCCCGAGGAGCCACCACCTCACCCTGTCCACACCTGCTCAGTCGGCAGGTGCGTGCAGCGACGACAGCGGACCGGGTCCGGGTCTCACCCCATCGGGGGGCGACCCCGCGCTCGGCCCCCTCGCAGGGCCCCGCCGCCGGCCCCGTCCCGAGGCTCAGGCCCCGTCCCGGGTCCCCGGCCCCGTCCGGAGGCTCGCGCCGAGCGTGCGAAGGGTGGGGAGGAAGGGGGTCCTTTGTTCAGCCGCAGACGGCGCCCTGGGCCGCGGAGCTCACCAGCTTGGCGTACTTGCCGAGGACGCCGGTGGTGTAGCGCGGCGGCAGCGGCGTCCAGCCGGCCCGGCGGCGGGCCAGTTCGTCCTCGTCGACCAGCAGGTCGAGGGTGCGGGTGGTGAGGTCGAGCCGGATCCGGTCGCCGTCCTGCACGAGGGCGATGGGGCCGCCGTCGGTGGCCTCGGGCGCGACGTGCCCGACGCACAACCCCGTCGTCCCCCCGGAGAAGCGGCCGTCGGTGAGCAGCAGGACGTCCTTGCCCAGGCCCGCACCCTTGATCGCGCCGGTGACGGCGAGCATCTCGCGCATGCCCGGCCCGCCCCGTGGCCCCTCGTAGCGGATCACCACGACGTCGCCGGTCTGCAGCGTCCCGTCGGTGACCGCGTCCATGGCGCCCTGCTCGCCGTCGAAGACGCGGGCGGTGCCCTCGAAGACGTCGGCGTCGAAGCCGGCCGACTTCACGACCGCGCCCTCCGGTGACAGCGAACCGCGCAGGATCGTCAGGCCGCCGGTCCGGTGGATGGGGTCGGCCATCGCGTGGACGATCGTGCCGTCCAGGTCCGGCGGGGCGATCTCCGCGAGGTTCTCGGCCATCGTCTTCCCGGTCACGGTGAGGGTGTCGCCGTCCAGCAGGCCGGCGTCGAGCAGGGCGCGCAGCACCACCGGGACGCCGCCGACGCGGTCGATGTCGGTCATCACGTAGCGGCCGAAGGGCTTGACGTCGGCCAGGTGCGGCGTGCGGTCGCCGATCCGGTTGAAGTCCTCGAGGGTGAGGTCGACCTGCGCCTCGTGAGCGATGGCCAGCAGGTGCAGGACGGCGTTGGTGGAGCCGCCGAGCGCCATGACGACGGTGATGGCGTTCTCGAACGCCTCCCGGGTCATGATCTGGCGGGCGGTGATGCCGTGGCGCAGCAGGTTGACCACGGCCTCGCCGGAGGCGACGGCGAACGCGTCGCGGCGGCTGTCCGGCGCCGGCGGGGCGGCGCTGCCCGGCAGCGCCATGCCGAGCGCCTCGGCGACGCTGGCCATGGTGTTGGCGGTGTACATGCCGCCGCAGGAGCCCATGCCCGGGCAGGCCGCCTTCTCGATGGCGTCGAGGTCCTCCCGGCTGATCAGTCCGCGGGCGCAGGCGCCGACGCCCTCGAAGACGTCGATGATCGTGAGGTCGTCGCGGTCGCCGAGCTTCCCGGGGAGCGTCGAGCCGGAGTACAGGAAGACGCTGGCCAGGTCGAGCCTGGCTGCGGCCATGAGCATGCCGGGCAGGGACTTGTCGCAGCCGGCGAGCAGCACGGTGCCGTCGAGCCGCTCGGCGAACACGACCGTCTCGACCGAGTCGGCGATGACCTCGCGGGAGACGAGCGACGCGCGCATGCCCTCGTGGCCCATGGAGATGCCGTCGGAGACCGAGATGGTGCCGAACTCGAGCGGGTAGCCGCCGGCGGCGTGCACGCCCTCCTTGGCCCGCTTGGCCAGCCGGTCCAGGGAGAGGTTGCACGGGGTGATCTCGTTCCACGACGACGCGACGCCGACCTGCGGCTTCTCCCAGTCGTCGTCGCCCATGCCGACCGCGCGGAGCATCGCTCGCGCCGGGGCCCGCGTGATGCCGTCGGTCACCTCGTAGCTGCGCGGCTTGAGGGGACTGTGCGTCCCGCCATGCGGCTCGTTGCCGGGGATGAGGTCCTCACCGATCGTCACGTCCGGCGATGGTAGGCCGCTGGGCAGGGCCGCCCCAGGGACGGCTGATACTGGTACCGACACCACCAGGAGGGCCCGTGTCCACCACCGCCCGCCGCGAGCTGGCCGAGTTCCTCCGCTCGCGTCGCCGCCAGGTCGACCCCCGCGTCGCCGGGCTGCCTGCGGGCGGCCCGCGCCGGACGCCGGGGCTGCGCCGCGAGGAGGTCGCGCTGCTGTCCGGGGTGAGCCACACCTGGTACACGTGGCTGGAGCAGGGCCGCGACATCCGGCCGTCGCGGCAGGTGGTCGGCGCGCTGGCCCGCACCCTGCGGATGTCACCGGCCGAGCACGAGTACGTGCTCGGGCTGACCGGGCACGGCGGCGCGTCCCCGCCGGCGGTCGCCGACGGCATGCCGGCGCACGTCCAGCGGCTGCTCGACGCGCTGGGCCCCTCCCCCGCCTACGCGATCACCGCCGGCTGGACCATCGCCGGCTGGAACCGCGCCTACGAGCGCCTCTACCCGGGCGTGGCCGCGGTGCCGCCGGCCGAGCGGAACCTGCTCTGGCTGGTGTTCACCGATCCGGCCGTCCGCGAGCTGCTGGCCGATTGGACGACCGACAGCCGCCGGTTCCTCACCCAGTTCCGCGCCGAGGTCGGCCCGCGGCTGGCCGACCCGGAGGTGGTCGACCTGGTCGCCCGGCTGGAGGCGGCCAGCCCGCACTTCCGCGCCGGCTGGGCCAGCCACGACGTCGACCGGTTCAGCTCCTCGGCCCGGCGCTTCGAGCACCCGCGGGTCGGCACCCTGCTGCTGGAGCACCACCAGCTCACCCCGGCCGACACCCCGGGTCTGCAGCTGGTCGTCTACACCGCCGCCGTGGGTGGGGACGCGGCCGCCCGCCTCGCCCGCCTGTCGGCCTGACCGGTTCTGGGAGGATGTGCGGACGTGGGCACAGCGCGACTGCGGATGACCAGGGTGGCGCTGCTGCCGGCCGCCTTCCTGCTGGTCTGCGTCCTTCCGCTGGCCACCGCCGCACCGTGGACGCTCGTGTTCCTGCTGCTGCCGGTCCTGGCCGCGGCCTGGGTGCTGCGGGTCGGGGTGGACGTCGACGACCGCGGCCTCATCGTGCGGTCCCTGGCCGCGGCGCGCCGGGTGCCGTGGAGCGAGGTCGCCGGCATCCGGGTCGCCGAGAGCGGCCAGCTGTGGCTGGTGACCACCCACGGCACCGAGCTGCGGCTGCCGGTGTTGCGCGGCCGTGACCTCCCGCGGCTGGCCGAGGTCTCCGGCGGCCGCATCCCCGCGCCCGGCCCTGTCTGATCGAACCGCCGGCGCGTCGGCCGCGGGGGACGCTCAGACCGTGTGGACCTCGACCAGCCCCGCCAAGCCGGCCAGGTCCGCAGGATTCCTCGTCGCCAACGGCAGGCGGTTCGAACGGGCCACGGCTGCGATCAGCAGGTCGAACTGCCGCCGCCGTGGCTGACGACCTGCGATCGCCGTCGCCTCCGGGAGGGCGGCGAGCACCGCAGGATCGGCCAGGTCGACGACGACGGAGGTGTCGAGCAGCCACGGACCCTCGGCCGGTCCGGGCACCTGGCTCACAGGCCGCACCAGGGGTCGGCCACCTCGTCGAGCTCGGCGCGCAGCCGCTGCCCGTCCAGGCGCTCCAGCCGCCGCGCGACCTCGGCCAGGTGCGTCCGGTGCACGATGCGCTGCCGACCGGCCGGCAACGGACGCAGCTCGGCCACCGGGACCCCGTTGCGGGTGACGACGAAGGTCTCCCCCGCCTCCACGCGCCGGATGATCCCGGCGTTGTCGTTCCTCAGCTCCCGCTGGGCGATCTCGGCCACCCAGCCACTGTAGCGCCGAGTGCTACACCGGGCCCGGTGTTCAGTAGGCGTCGACCACGTTGGTCAGCGGCTCGTCGGCCAGCACGCGGCGCAGCTGCTCGGTGACGGCGGCCGCGGCGCGCTCGTTGGTCCGGGGAACCTCTCCGGCCACGTGCGGGGTGAGCAGCCCGGGCGCCGACCAGAGCGGGTGGCCCGGCGGCAGCGGCTCGGGGTCGGTGACGTCCAGGGCGGCGCGCAGGCGGCCCGTGGTCAGCTCGGCGAGCAGCGCGTCGGTGTCGACGACGACGCCGCGGGCCGCGTTGACCAGGAGCGCGCCGTCCGGCATGGCGGCGAGGAAGCCGGCGTCCACCATCCGGGTCGTCTCCGGGGTGACCGGGACGACCACGATGACCACGTCGACCTCCGGCAGCAGCCGGGGCAGCTCGTCGGTGCCGTGGACTCCCTCTCGCGCCGTCCGCGCCACGTAGGTCAGCTCGACGTCGAAGCCGGCGAGCATCCGGCCGATCGCGCGACCGATGTCGCCCGCGCCGAGAACCAGCACCCGGGCCCCGACCAGCGAGTGGTGGGTGGTGAACGACCATCGGCCGGCGTCCTGCTCCCGGACGAAGAAGGGGATCCCGCGCTGCGCGGCCAGCGTCGCGGCGACCGCCCACTCCGCCGTCGAGGGCGTGTGCGCACCGCGGGCGTTGCACAGCACCACTCCCTCGGGCAGCCGGCCGATGAACTTCTCCGCGCCGGCGCTGAGGAGCTGGACCAGGCGCAGCCGGGGTAGCGCGTCCAGGAAGCCGTTGTCGGGCAGCGTCGCGCCACTGACCCGCGGCACCCAGACCTGCGCCTGGGTGGCCTCGCCGGTCGGCGGGCCGGCGTCGGCGTCGACCCGGTACGCGCGCACCCGGGGGGAGAGCGCCTGCACCGCCTGGACCATCGCGCGGGAGGGGACGAGGACGTGCAGCGTCTCGCCGGGGCCGACGATCTGCGAGCTGTGGATCTCGGAGGGCACGACCCTCGACCCTAGGCCCTGTCCTGACCGAGCCGCGGACCTGCACCAGCCGGCCAGATGCCGCCGGTGCAGAACCGCTCACGGGCGGCTGCGCCGGCTCTCGGTCGACGACACCCGGGCATCGATCCTCGCCGCCACGGTTCGACGGCTCCGACGAGATCACGGACAGGTCTCGGCCGGCCCCACCGGATCACTGGAACCTCAGCCGTCGCTGTGGCAACGCTGATCGGGAGAACGTCACACCCGGAGGGTCACCACCCGATGGCCCGCAACCGATACCTGGGGCGACAGTCCACCTCGACGGCGCCCACCTCAGCGGCTCCGCGGGGGAACCATGAGAGGTGCACCGTGAACCGCATCACGCGCGCAGCCATCACCGTGCCGGTCGTCGGCCTCACCGCCCTGCTGGCGTCAGCGGGTCCCGCCGCTGCGGCAGAGGGCTCCGCCCAGGCCGACCTGACGCCCGTCCCCGTCAACCCCGTGAACGCCAGCGGCCGGGGAGAGGTGGAGATCTCCGGCACGACCCTGTCGTTCAGCCTGGCGGCCCAGGGGCTGCTGGCCGGGGCGCCGCACGCGGCGCACATCCACTTCGGTGAGTCGGCCCGCAACGAGTGCCCGACGGCGTCGGACAACAACGCCGCGCCGCTCCCGGGTGAGAGCGACCCCCACGAGCACTTCACCACCACCGAAGGCGCTCCGGCCTACGGCGAGATCGTGGTCTCGCTGACCACCACGGGTGACACGTCTCCGAGCTCCGGCCTGGCCGTGGACCGGTTCCCCGTCGGGGACCACTTCGAGTACTCCCGCGGCGACGTCCAGGTGAGCGAGGAGGTCGCGCAGGCCATCCTCTCGGGCAAGGCCGTGGTCGTCATCCACGGTGTGGACTACGACGGTGACGGCACCTACAGCGCCGGTGACCGTGGGGTGTCCGACCTGGACCCGTCGCTGCCGGGCGAGGCCACCGACCCTGCCCTGTGTGGCGTCCTCAACGCCTCCCAGGTGTCCACCCAGCCCGTGGGCGCCGTCGCGGCCGGTGACGGCAGCTCGTCCGCCGACGGGGGCAGCGCACTTCCCTACGTCCTCGGCGGCCTGGGGCTGACCGCGGCCGGTGGCGCCGCGTTCGCCGCCCGCCGGAGCTCCCGCGCGACGGCCTGATCAGCAGAGACGTGCACGACTGCGCCCACACCATCCGCCCCGGTCCCCGAGGGATCGCGGCGGATGGTGTGGCGCGGATCGTGGGTCCGTATCCGCCTCCACCACCTCGACCTCGGGCCTCCGTCACTGACTCCGACGTCGAGGCTCTCCTCGCCCGGCCCCCTGCGGTCACCCGCTACGGACGGTCCCGGCGCCGCGCCCCTGGACGAGCCCGAGCCCACGCCCCCCACGCCTGGGCCACGACTTCGGCCGTGTTCGCCGCCGCGGGCATGGCAGCTGTCGTCCTCCTCCCGCAGGACATCAGCGGTCCCGTCCGGCTCGACGTCCCGGTGGCCGTCGATGCGGCACCGGTCACCCTCACACCGGATACATCCACCAGGGTCCCGGGGCCGACGTCCCCGGCCGCCCACTCGCCACGACTGCCGGCCAGTGATCCCGTCCGGGTACGGATACCGGCCCTGGGAGTCACCTCGCGGATTATGCATCTCGGCCTGGAGCGGGACGGATCCATGGAGGTCCCGCCCGGCGCCTACCCCGTGGGCTGGTACGACCGCAGCCCCACCCCTGGGCAACTGGGACCCGCCGTTCTCGCCGGGCACGTCGACTGGGAGGGCGAGCCCGGAGCGTTCTACGGGCTGCGCGAGCTGCGCGTCGCGGACATCGTGGTCATCGACCGCGCGGACGGCACCGTCGCGACCTTCCGAGTCGACCGGGTCGAAGAGCACCCCAAGGACGACTTCCCGACCAAGGATGTCTACGGCGACATCGACCACGCAGGCCTGCGACTCATCACCTGTGGTGGGGCCTTCGACGAGGACACCGGGGACTACCTCGACAACGTCATCGTCTTCGCCAGCCTCACGGCGACCGGCTGAGGCCCGTAGGAGGCCGCGGCCCTACGACGGGCGATGACGCCGGGCCGTGGTGGTGTCCATCGACCATGCGGCCGTGGTGTCCGGCCCCTCGCCTCCC
Organism: Geodermatophilus sp. DF01-2; assembly: GCF_004571065.1. Classification (GTDB taxonomy): domain Bacteria; phylum Actinomycetota; class Actinomycetes; order Mycobacteriales; family Geodermatophilaceae; genus Geodermatophilus. Next base: position 7,113 of record NZ_SPQN01000075.1, on the reverse strand, counting down.
GCGCACGTACTGTTCTGGGGGTGAGCCGGCAGCGTGCGCGACGGGGGCGGGCCGTGGCCGCGGCCGCCCTGGCGGCCGTCGTCCTGGCCGGGTGCGGCAGCGACGGCTACGAGCCGGCCGGCCCGTTCCGCCCGCAGCCGGAGGGCCCGCCGCCGCAGGTCGGCCCGCCCACGGAGTCCCCGCAGGCCCCCGCCCCGGGGGACCCGGCGGACCCGAACGCCGGCGAGGACGGCGGCGACCCCAACGTGGTGGCCTCGGGCCTGACCGTCCCCACCGGGCTGGTCGTGCTGCCCGACGGCAGCGCGGTCGTCGGCGAGCGGGAGACCGGGCGGCTGCTGCAGGTCTTCCCCGACCGCTCCCCCGCGCGCGAGCTGATGACCGTGGGTGGCATCGACACCACCGGCGACGGCGGCCTGCTCGGGCTCGCTCTCTCGCCCACCTTCCCGGAGGACGGCCTCCTCTACGCCTACATCACGACCGCCACGGACAACCGGGTGGTCCGCTTCCCGATCGGCGGCACGCCGAACCCCGTGCTCACCGGCATCCCGCGCGGGGAGACGCACAACGGCGGCGGGCTGGTCTTCGCCCCCGACGGCACGCTGTTCGTGGGCACTGGGGACACCGGCAACGCAGGCCTGGCCCAGGACCCGGCCTCGCTGGCCGGGAAGGTACTGCACATCGACGTCTTCGGCCAGCCGGTCGGCGACAACCCGATCCACAGCACCGGTCACGCCGACGTGACCGCCCTCTGCATGGGCGGCGAGCAGGCGCTCTACGCCACCGACGACTCCGCCAAGGGGCCGGATGAACTCAACGCCGTCCTGGAGGGCGGCGACGCCGGCTGGCCGACGCCGGGCCCGAACAGCATCCGTCCCGTCGTGGAGTTCCCGGCGGCCGAGGGCGGTCCCGGCGGCTGCGCGGTCGCCGGCCGCACCGTCTTCCTGGGCGCGCTCGACGGCCGGCGGGTGCACACGGTGCCGCTCGACGGCAGCGGCGCCCTCGCCGACGAGCCGACCGAGCTCCTCACCGACCGGTACGGACGGCTGCGGACCGTCGTCCTCGACGGCGAGGGAGCCCTGTGGATCACGACGTCCAACCGCGACGGCCTCGGCACCCCCGTCGAGGACGACGACCGGGTGCTACGCGTCCTCCCGCCCGGCGGCGCCTCGAACAGCCCGTTGTGACACTGCGGTCCTACCGGAGCGCACCGCTCGAGACCCTGCTCTGCGAATAGATCTCGAGCTGCGCGGGCGTGGTCCAGCCCGCACAGCTCGGAATCCGCCGGCAGAGCGGGCTCAGCCACGGTCGGGACGACCGGGTGTCACCCTCCGATGATGCGTTCCTCGAGCATCCGCCTCACCGTCGCGGCGTCGGCCTTGCCGCGGGTGGCCTTCATGACCGCGCCCACGAGCGCTCCGAGGGCCTGCACCTTGCCGCCCTGTACCTTGGCGACGACGTCGGGCGCTCCGGCGATCGCGGCCTCGACCGCGGCGACCAGCTCGTCGGACTCCCCCATGACAGCCAGGCCGCGGGCCTCGACCACCTGCGCGGGATCGCCCTCGCCGGCCAGCACGCCGTCGAGTGCCTGACGGGCCAGTTGGTCGTTGATCGTCCCCTCGGCCACCAGCCGGGTCAGCTCGGCGACCTGGCGCGGCGTCACCGTGAGCTCGGAGAGCTCCACGCCGGCGTCGTTGGCGCGGCGGGCGAGCTCGCCGAGCCACCACTTGCGGGCATCGCCCGGCGTGGCCCCGGCGGCGACGGTGGCGTCGACCAGGCCCAGGGCGCCGGCGTTGACCAGCCACGCCATCTCGGTGGTGGACAGCCCCCACTCTTCCTGCAGCCGGGCGCGGCGGGCGGCCGGCAGCTCCGGCAGCTCGGCGGCCAGCTTCTCCACCCACTCCGCGTCCGGCGCGACCGGCACCAGGTCGGGCTCGGGGAAGTACCGGTAGTCGGTGGCCTCCTCCTTGCTCCGCCCGGGCGAGGTGGTGCCGGTGTCCTCGTGGAAGTGCCGGGTCTCCTGCAGCACGCGGACCCCGGCATCGAGGACGGCGGCCTGGCGGCGCATCTCGTAGCGGACCGCCCGCTCGACGCTGCGCAGCGAGTTGACGTTCTTGGTCTCGGTGCGGGTGCCCCATTCGAGGCTGCCGGTCGGCGCCAGGGAGGTGTTCACGTCGCAGCGCAGGCTGCCCTGCTCCATCCGGACGTCGGAGGCGCCGAGGGTTTGGATGATGTCGCGCAGCTCGGTGACGTAGGCCCGGGCGACCTCGGGGGCCTTGGCACCGGCGCCGGGAATCGGCCGGGTCACGATCTCGACCAGCGGGATGCCGGCGCGGTTGAAGTCGACCAGCGAGTGGGAGGCGCCGTGGATGCGGCCGGTGGCCCCGCCCACGTGCAGGTTCTTGCCGGTGTCCTCCTCCAGGTGCACCCGCTCGATCTCCACCCGGTAGGTCTCGCCGTCGACCTCGACGTCGAGGTGGCCGGCGGTACACAGCGGCTCGTCGTACTGGCTGGTCTGGAAGCCCTTGGGGATGTCCGGGTAGAAGTAGTTCTTCCGGGCGAAGCGGCACCAACCGGCGACCCGGCAGCCCAGCGCCAGGCCGATGCGGACGGTCGCCTCGATGGCCGCGGCGTTGGCCACCGGCAGGGAGCCGGGCAGACCGAGGCAGACCGGGCAGGTCTGGGTGTTCGGCTCGGCGCCGAAGGTGGTGGCGCAGCCGCAGAACATCTTCGACGCGGTGCCCAGCTCGACGTGGGTCTCCAGGCCGATGACCGGCTCGTAGCGGGTGAGGAGCTCGTCGTAGTCGACGAGGGCGTCGCTCATGAGGGGTTGCTCTCCTTCGGACCGGTGCTGCGGCCGTCCGGCCGCGAACGCCCGGTCAGCACAGCACCGAGGGCCGTCAGCAGGCCCAGGACGATGAAGACGGCGAAGACCGCTTCGCCGGTCACGACCCAGAGGACAGCCCCGAGCAGGACGACGAATGCGGTGAGGGCCCAGGCGGCCTTGAGGGGCCCGTTCACGCGTCCTCCTCGCCGGCGATTGGATCGGTTGCCGTGCTCATGCGTGAGCTCGCACGCTCGCTCACGCCGTCGTCCGCTCGTTGAGCCCGTCGAGGAACCGGTGACCGCGGGCGGCGTCCAGCGCGGCCTCGACCGCGGCACCGACCCGGTAGCAGCGGTCGTCGGCCAACGCCGGCGCCATGACCTGGAATCCGACGGGCAGCCCGTCGGACAGCCCGCACGGCACCGAGATCGCCGGCAGCCCGGCGAGGCTGGCCGGCAGCGTGCACAGGTCGGCGGCGTACATGGCCAGCGGGTCGTCGACGCGGGCGCCGATCGGCCAGGCCACGGTGGGGCTGGTCGGGCTGACCAGCACGTCGACGTGGTCGAACGCCGCGGTGAAGTCGCGGGTGATCAGCGTGCGGACCTTCTGCGCCTGCCCGTAGTAGGCGTCGTAGTAGCCGGCCGACAGGGCGTAGGTGCCGAGGACGATCCGCCGCTTGACCTCGGGGCCGAAGCCCTGCTCGCGGGTCAGCGACATGACCTCCTCGAGGGAGCGGCTGCCGTCGTCCCCCACCCGCAGGCCGAAGCGCATGCCCTCGAACCGGGCCAGGTTGGACGACGCCTCGCTCGGCGCGATCAGGTAGTAGGCGGGCAGGGCCAGGTCGAACGCCGGGCAGGACACCTCGCGCACCTCGGCGCCCATGCCGGCGAGCAGCTCGACGGTCTCCCGCACCCGGTCGAGGACCCCGGCGTCGTAGCCGTCGGCGTGCCCGTCGCCGCCGAGCTCGCGGACGACGCCGACCCGCAGGCCGGCCAGCTCGCCGTGGGCCCCTTCCTGCGCGGCCTTCACCAGGACGGGCACGGGGACGTCGATGCTGGTCGAGTCGCGCGGGTCGTGCCCGCCGACCGCCTCGTGCAGGACGGCGGCGTCGAGCACGGTGCGCGCCATCGGGCCGGCCTGGTCGAGGCTGGAGGAGAACGCGATCAGGCCGTAGCGGGAGACCGAGCCGTAGGTGGGCTTGTGCCCGACGAGACCGGTGACCGCGGCCGGCTGGCGGATCGAGCCTCCGGTGTCGGTGCCCAGCGCCCACGGGGCCAGCCCGCCGGCCACAGCCGCGGACGACCCGCCCGAGGAGCCGCCGGGGATCCGGTCGGTGTCCCACGGGTTGCGGGTCGGCCGGTAGGCGGAGTTCTCGGTGGAGGAGCCCATCGCGAACTCGTCCATGTTCGTCTTGCCGAGCAGCACCGTGCCGGCGTCCTTGAGCCGCGCGGCGACGGTCGCGTCGTACGGCGGTCGCCAGCCCTGGAGGATCCTCGAGCCGCTGGTCGTGGGCACGCCCTCGGTGACGAAGACGTCCTTGAGCGCCACCGGCAGCCCGGCCAGCGGGCCGAGCTCCTCGCCGGCGGCGCGGGCGGCGTCGACCTCGCCGGCGCGGGCCAGCGCGGCGTCGGCGTCCACGTGCAGGTAGGCGCCGAGGACGTCGTCCTCCGCGGCGATGCGGTCGAGGTAGGCGCGGGTGAGCTCCACCGAGCTGACCTCGCCGACCGCCAGGCGGCGGCCGAGCTCGGCGGCGTCCAGGTTGGTCAGGTCGGTGTTCACGGGGGTGCTCACTCCTCCCCCAGGATCTGCGGCACGCGGAAGCGGTTGTCCTCGGCCGCCGGCGCCTGCGCGAGGACGACGTCCCGCGGCAGGCTCGGGCTCACGACGTCGTCGCGCGTGACGTTGGTGAGCGGCACCGCGTGCGTCATCGGCGGGACGTCGGCCACGTCGGCCTTCCCCACCTCGGCCACCGCGTCGAGCACCGCGGACAGCTGCCCGGCGAAGTGGTCGAGCTCCTCGTCGGCGAGGGCCAGCCGGGCCAGGCGGGCCAGGTGCGCGACGTCATCGCGCCCGAGTCCGGCGGTGCCCTCCCGTCCGAGCGCGGTCGCGGCCTGCGGCTCCGGCCCGGCGGTGGCCGGTTCCTGCGGGGAGGGGGTGCTCATGCTGGGGCGGGACTCCACTTCGGCGGCGCCGGGTGGGCGCTCGTCACCACGGTCGGAACCCAGCCACTGTACGTGGCCGGCCTTCCGCATCCGTCGGCCGGAGGCGGTCAGCGGGAGGCCGCTCGACCGGCGGCGGTCGATGCGGGAAGCTGTCGGCGCCCGCGATCGACGGAGATCGGCCCGACCTCGAGCACGGAGGAACCGTGTCCTATCTCCTGCGGCTGGTCGTGCCCGACCGCCCCGGCATCCTCGGCGCCGTGGCCACGGCGCTGGGCACGGCGGGCATCGACATCGTCTCCGTGGACGTCCTCGAGCGCGGCGGCGGCGTCGCCGTCGACGACATCGTCGTGGACCTCCCCTCCGGCCGGCTGCCCGACAGCCTGATCACCGCCGCGCAGGCGGTGCCGGGGGTGCAGGTCGAGTCGCTGCGGCCCTTCGCCGGCCCGCTGGACACCCACCGGGAGCTCGAGCTGCTGGAGGCGCTCGCCCGCACGGCGACGGATCCCCCGCCCACCCTCGCGGTGAAGCTGCTCGCGGCCGAGCTGCCCCGGGTGTTCCACAGCGGATGGGCCGTCGCCCTCGCCGGAGAGGACCCCTGTGAGGTGCTGGCCGCGTCCGACGCCGCGCCGTCGTTCGACGGGATGACCGTCCCCTGGATGCCGCTCCGCGGCCCGCAGCTGCTTCCCAGCGAGGCCGACTGGCTGCCGGAGCGCTGGCGGGAGATGGCCATCGAGATGATGGCCGCCCCGTTCGGCGACCCGCAGACGGCGGTGGTGCTCGGCCGCTCCGGCGGGCCGGCCTTCCGGCGGTCGGAGCTGCTGCGCCTGGTCCACCTCACCGGCATCGCGGCGAGCGTCGCCCACCTGCCGCCGGCCTGAAGATCATCCGGCGCCGCCGCTGCACGCTTCCCTGTGCGGTCCCCTCCGACGGTCCATTCTCGGTGCGGACCTTCCACGGCGGCCCACTCCTCGGCGCCGCGCCACCCGACACCCTGCCTTCGCGGGGAGCTGACCTGCGTCTTTTCCTTGCACTCTCCGGCGCTCGAACATATGATCGAGGGCATGGACGGCGGGACGCAAACCGGCACTCCGGGTGCTGACGCGCCCACCGTGGGGTGGGCGTCCGGGCCGCTGGGTGTGGTGCAGGCCGCGGATCGGGAGATCGCCCGGGCCACGGCGGTGCGGGCGCGGGCGGTGGCGGAGTTCGCCGCGTCCCGGCCGGCGTCGGCCGACCGCGCGCAGGGTGAACGCGGTGCGATGAGCGCCGAACGCTGGGCCGCCCGTGCTGACGTGCTCCGGCCCGTCAGTGAGTGGGCGACGCCGGAGGTGGCGATCGCGCTGAACCTGACCCAGCAGGGTGCCGAGCGGCTGCTGGCCGAGTCGCTGATCCTGGTGCACCGGCTGCCGGCCATCCTGGCGGCGCTGGAGTCGGGGGTGCTGCACGAGGGTCATCTGTGGCATCTGATCGACAAGGTCGCTCCGGTCGCCGACGACGCGCTGCGGGCGGAGATCGAGGCCGACCTGCTCGCCTGGGTCGCGAAGCGGAACCAGGTGACCAGCCCGGCCCAGCTGGGGGACAAGGCCCGCCGGATCGTCGCCCAGCGCGACGCAACCGCCGCCGCCCGCCGGTTGGCCACGGCGCTGACGGAGCGGGGGATCTCGCTGCGGCCGGAGCGGGCCGAGGGGATGGCCGCGCTGACCGTGGTGTGCACCATGCCCGAGGCGCGGGCGCTGCACGCCGCGCTGGTGCGGTACGCCGACGCGCTGGCCGACGACCCCGACGGTCCGGAGGGGTCGGACGGTCCGGAGGGGTCGGAGGGGCCGGTGCGGACGCGGGGGCAGAAGATGGTCGACGCGCTGCTGGACCTGGTGCTGCGCCCCGGTGAGACGGTGCTGCCGCCGGTGCGGGTGCTGCTGTCCGTCGTGGCGTCGGTGGGCACGCTGCTGGGTGGGGACGCTCCGGCGGAGGTGGATGGGGAGCTGGTGCCGGCGGAGATGGCCCGCCAGCTGGTGCGCGCCTTCGCCGGCCTGGGCCGGGTTTCCACACCTGCTGCGACGGACGCCGCCGATCCGGCGAACCCGACGGAGCCCGCCGACCCGGCCGCCCTGGCCGAGTCCGCTCCGGCCGGTT
>NZ_SPQN01000074.1 GCF_004571065.1 Geodermatophilus sp. DF01-2 | reverse complement strand
TGCGCGGGTGGCCGAGCGGGTGCGAGCCGGCGCGGAGGCGGCGCTGACCGCGCTGGCGTCGTCCCTGGAGCGGGCCTCCGCCGAGCGCGACGAGCTGGCCCGCGTGCGCACGGCCCGCGAGGCCGAGCTGCTCGAGGTACGCGCCGCCGTCCGGTCGGCGACGGCCGAGCTGGAGCGGCTGACCGACGAGGTGCACCGCGACGAGGTGGCCCGCGCCGAGCAGCGCTACCGCATCGAGGCCCTGGAGGGCCGGGCCGCCGAGGAGTACGGCGTCGACCTGCCCACCCTGCTCGCCGAGTACGGCCCGGCCGCCCCGGTGCCGCCCACCCCGGCGCAGGTCGCCGCCGCGCAGGACGCGGGCGAGCCCGAGCCCGCCCCGGTGCCCTACGACCGCGCCGCGCAGGAGCGCCGGGCCGCCAAGGCCGAGCGCGACCTGGCAACGCTCGGCAAGGTCAACCCGCTGGCGCTCGAGGAGTTCGCGGCGCTTGAGGAGCGGCACGGCTTCCTGGCCACCCAGCTCGAGGATCTCAAGGCCACCCGCCGCGACCTGCTCACCGTCGTCCGGGAGGTCGACGGGCGCATCCACGACGTCTTCGCCTCGGCCTTCGCCGACGTGCAGCGGGAGTTCGAGCAGGTCTTCGCCGTCCTCTTCCCGGGCGGGCACGGCCGGCTGCACCTCACCGACCCCGAGAACATGCTCACCACCGGCGTCGAGGTCGAGGCCCGCCCGCCCGGCAAGAAGGTCAAGCGGCTCTCGCTGTTGTCCGGTGGGGAGCGCTCGCTGACCGCCGTCGCGCTGCTCGTGGCGATCTTCCGGGCCCGGCCCTCGCCCTTCTACGTGCTCGACGAGGTCGAGGCCGCGCTCGACGACGTCAACCTCGGCCGGCTGCTCACCCTGGTCGAGCAGCTGCGCTCGACGTCGCAGTTGATCGTCATCACGCACCAGAAGCGCACGATGGAGATCGCCGACACGCTCTACGGCGTGAGCATGCGCGGCGACGGCATCACCGGCGTCATCAGCCAGCGCCTGCGCGAGGCCGAACCCGCCTGATGCCGACGCCTGGCATGTCGGAGTAGCCGGCCGCGTCGTCGGCGAGGCTGCGGGCCAGCGGGCGTCGCCATCCGAACGTGTGGGACCTACCTGGCGGGCACGTCGAGCCCGGGGAGGACGAGCTGGCCACCCTGATCTACCGACGCCGGCCCGTCCTGCCAGTGCGCCTGCACGGCTTTGCGTACCAGGATGGTCCGGTGCCCGGTATAGCTGACGTGTTCGTGAATCCCGCCGACGGCGTGCGGGGCATGGGACACGCCAACCTGATCGACGGGCGTATCGACGGGCGAGTGGGCCGGTGAGCTTGCCGTTCCCGAGCCCGACCGTCCAGTACCCGTCTCGGGCCGAGGTCTTGCTCGGGTACCTGGCGTACTTCCGGTCGGCGCTCGTGGCCAAGCTCGACGGCCTGCCCCCGGCAGAGCTGCGCGCCAGCCGGCTGCCGTCCGGGTGGACGCCGCTGCAACTGCTCAAGCACCTGGCGTTCGTCGAGCGGCGCTGGCTGGTCTGGGGGTTCGAGGGTGAGGCTGTCGCCGAGCCCTGGGGCGATCAGCAGGACGGCTGCTGGTTCGTGGCGCCGTCGGAGACGGTGGAGCACCTGCTCGCAAGCCTGCGGCAGCAGGCCGAGCGGACCCGCGCGGTCGTGCTCGCGCACGAACTCGACGAGGTGGGGCAGCCGGGTGAGCGGTGGGACGGCGCTGAGCCGGCGACGCTCGAGCGGGTGCTGCTGCACCTCGTGCAGGAGTACGCCCGACACGTGGGCCACCTTGACATCGTCCGCGAGCTCGTGGACGGCACGGTCGGCGAGTGAGGTGCGGTGCTCGAATTCTGACTGTGTCGCAAGAGGATCCCCTGCGGGACACAGGTCCGGAGTCGTCCACCGGGCCCGCTGTCGCCGGTGACCGCTTCTTGCCGGCCATCGATGGCCAGGCGCCGTCGCTCGTCGGGCCCTGGCGTGGTCGTTTCGCTGTGCACCGCGCTGGCCCCTGCCGCTGACGGGTGGCCAGTGCCGACCGCCGCGCTGCTCTTGCTCGCCGCCCTGTTCGGCTCCCTCGCGGTGGTAGCGCAGCCAGACTTGCAGGCGCGGCCGCGCGCGGCTGCAGCGGCGACCGGGTATCCGGGCTCTCGGCCGCGGTGGTCTGGGCGCCCGTGTGGTGGCGCGCCGTCGATGAGAAGACGCAGAAGGCGATGGCACCGACCAGCAGCAGTCGCCCGCGCGGTCGCGGCCGCGCCCGCCGCGGCGGTCTCCCGCTGTCCTCACCGGGTTCGCGCACCAGGAACCGGGTCGCGGCCTCTCCCGCGGCCAGCCCCAGCGCGGCGACGGTGCCGAGGTGCGCTCCCAACGGGATGTCGAGGGCGGCGGCCGCCGCCGCGACGCTCGCGCCGAGGACCAGTCCGATGTCCTGGGCGGCGTGCAGCTCGGAGAGCATCGGCCGCCGGTAGCGGTGCTCCAGCGCGACGCCTTGGGCGTTGAGTGCAGCGTCGACCACGCTGTCGGCCGCCGCCCAAGCCTCCGTGCCGGCGTCCGTCCGCCGGTGCTGCTGGCCGGGCGCGGCGACGAGCCGGTGGAGACCCGGGCCCTGGGGGCGGCCGGCCGTGGTGTCGCGCTCACCCACGAGCTCACCGTCCTGGTCGGCCGGCACGACGTGGTCGTCCGCCCACTGGCCGACGAGCCCGGCATCCGGCGCGTCCAGGTCGCGGCGCTTCCCGCACCGCGACCGCCGGCGATCGAGGTCGCGCTCGCCGCGCTGTTCGACATCGGTGCCCGACACCGTGCCTCAGGCGGGGGGTAGGTGACGACGCCGCCAGCTCCGGCTCACGAGGACCGGTGGACGGCGCGGTAGCGGCGCATCTTCATGATCGAGCCGCAGGCGGCCATGCTGCACGAGCGGCGGCTGCCGTTCCTGCTGGTGTCGAGGAACAGCCAGCGGCAGTGACCGCACTGCCGGAGCCGGTCCAGGGATGCCGAGCGCAGCAGTTCCACGGCCTGCACCGCGAGCGGCCACAGAGGCCGGTCCAACGGAGCGTCGCTGTCGGGCCAGCTCCAGGCGTAGCGGCCGCCGGTGGCGTACAGGGCCGCGTGGTCCAGCGCAGCGACGTGGGCTCGCCGGACGGTGCCGAGGTCGCCGTCGGAGGCTGCCTGCTCCTGCAGGGGGGTCACCGCCTACCTCCTGTGCTTCGGCGGGTTCCTGCTCCTCGGTGGTCGGCTGGGCGACCTGTACGGCCGGCGCCGCGTCCTGGTGACCGGCCTGCTGCTGTTCGCCGCCGGCGCGCTGCTCGCCGGCCTGGCCGGGGACACCGCCGTCCTCATCGGCGGCCGCGCCATCCAGGGCATCGGCGCGGCGCTGATGGCCCCCGACCGCACTCGCTCTCCTCGTGGCGGCTTTCCCCGAGGGACCCGCCCGCACCCGAGCGCTGGGCTGGTGGTCCACGGCGAGCTCGGTCGGCATCCCGGCCGGAGCGCTCCTCACCGCGACCTCGGGATGGCGCTGGGTGCTGCTGGTCAACGTCCCCGCGGCGCTGCTGGCCGCCCTCAGCGCGTGCTGGGCGGTGCCCGAGAGGCCGGTAGATGGCATGCTCTTCGCGGACACCGACGGCGACGATCTCGCGGTTGGAGTCGTCGAGCTGGCGGTACGACGGCCGAAAGCGCTGAAGCCGCTGGCCGGCGACGTCGAACTTGGTCCGAGCGATGCCGGTCAGGTCACCGCTGACGTTGCGGACGCCGAGGTCCTTACCGGTCGCACGCCCGTGCGCGAGGTCGTCGATGATCGCGGCTGTGGCCGCGACGACCTCCGGCGCGGGACAGTTGCCAGCATGTCGGTGAGCGATCCACCTGCAGGCCCTGCAGCAGGGCGGAGTGGACCGCGGGGCGAGGTGGTCGCGCGGAAGGGGCGCGGGCCTTGGCCGAGGAGATGGCGCGCAACAGCTGCATACCAGCTGGTTGACCGGCGACCTACGCTCCCCTGCATGAGCACCCAGATTGCCATTCGCCTAGACGATGACGAGCTGGCTGCGCTCGACGCCGAGGTCCGGGCCGGACGTGCAGCCAGTCGTTCGGACGCCGTCCGTCGCGGGATCGCCTACATCCAGCGGGCGCAGCGGTATAGAGCCGAGGACGCCACGCTGAGCGAACTGGCTGAGCGGGGAGAGCCGGTCTACCCCGAGTTCGAGGGCATGAAGGACCTGCCGCACCTGCCGCTCGACTGATGCGGACCATCGCCTCGGTTCAGTTGGACAAGCGACGACCGGCTCTCATTCTCACCCGTCACTCGAAGCTGTCGTACTTGTCCCGGGTGACCGTGGCGCCGATCGCCAGCACTGTCCGCGGTATCCCCAGTGAGGTGCTTGTGGGTATCCGCAACGGCCTCGACCACGACAGCGTGATCAGCTGTGACAACATCACGACCGTCCCCCGCGAGGCCGTCTACAGCACCATCGGGTACTTCTACGACGACCAGGAACCCGACCTGCTCCGGGCGATCAGCGACGCCTTGAGCTCGTTCTCCTCTGATCCGGGCTCCATCCACGGCGTCCCCGGGTGCGCGCGGGGACGCGCCTAGGAAGGGTCGTTCTTCAGACGCCCGACTGCACCTCCAGGTCCACGGCCAGCGGCAGGTGGTCCGACGCGCCGGCGGCATCCAGCACATGGGCGCGGGCCACACCGACGCCGGGGGAGACCCAGACCTGGTCGATCCGCCGGTGCGGACGGCGGGCCGGGTGCGTCTCGCCGTGCCGGTGGTGCCAGAACCGCCAGCCGGCCTGGTCGTCGCGGTCGGGCGCCAGCTCCCACGCGTCGGTGAACCCCTCGCGCAGCGCGGCCAGCTCCGGAGCGCCGGGATCGGCGTTGAAGTCACCGACGAGGACGCCGGTCTCCATCGGCGCGGTGTGCAGCCGCGCGATCGCGGCCGCCTGTGCGGCACGCTCCTCGGCCGAGCGGGTGGACAGGTGGGTGGTCGTCACCCAGAGCGCGGCGCCGTCGAGCTCCACCATGGTGCGCAGCGCGCTGCGTGGCTCGCCGTCGCCGGGCAGCGGGTGGACGTCGCTGACAAGGATCGGCAACCGGGACAACAGCGCGTTGCCGTACTGCCGGCGCGGCCCCTTCTCCCGGCGCGGCTCGTCGATCGCCGGCCCCCACGCCAGCTGCATGTCCAGCGCCCGGGACAGCAGCAGCGCCTGGTCGACGTCCTCGCTGCGGCCGCCGAAGTGCCGGTCCACCTCCTGCAGGCAGATGACGTCGGCGTCCGCGGCCGCCAGCACCGTGGCCAGGCGCGGCAGGTCGTGACGGCCGTCGTCCCCGACGCCGTGATGGGTGTTGAACGTGACCAGCCGGACGGGGACCGGCGGCTGGTCGGGGCCGGGGGCGGGTCTTCTGCCCAGGGCGTCCGTCACCCCGTCAGCCTGTCACCTCCGCGGCGACCGGGTCGGAGAGCGGCAGGTCCGCGACCAGTCGGAGCCGCTCCTGCCCCGCGCCGTCGCGGTCGCTCACGAACAGCCGGAAGCGGGCCTGCCGGTCGTGCAGGACCAGCTCGCCGAGCTGGTTGCCGAAGTACGGCCCGGCGCGCTTGGTCCAGTCCAGCTCGGAGGGGCGCACCCGGGCCAGCCGCGCCATTCCCGCGGCGAGCCGGCGGGCATGGCGGCTCCAGCCGACCCGGAAGCCCACCCGGATCGGATGCGGCGCCTGGTTGTGGAGCGGGGACACGGTCAGCTGGTGCACCCGGGTGGCCAGACCGTCGGGCTGCACCAGCTCGGCGGCGTAGGCGTGGTGGACGTCGCCGGAGAGCACCAGTGCCGTCGCCGGCGCCCGGCCGTGCTCGCCGCGGGCCACCGCCAGCAGGGCCCGGCCCAGCCGCTCGAAGGAGTCACCGAAGGCGGCCCAGTGCTCGAGGTCGGCGGCCTGGCGGAGCTTCTCCGACACCCAGCCGACCGGCCGGCCGAGGTGGCGCCGGATGAGCGTCTCGTTCCACCGCTCCATCTCGTGGATCGCGTGCGGCAGCAGCCAGGGCAGCGAGGTGCCGAGGACCAGGTGCTCGACGCCCTCGTCCACGGCGCGGCGCATCGCCGCCTCCACCCAGGCGAACTCGTCGTCGTCGAGCATTCCGCGGGCGGACTCGTCCAGGACCCGGCCGGCCCGGCTGTCGACCATGATCATCCGCGCCTCGCCCCAGTGCCGGACGAAGCTCCAGCGGATCGACCGGGGGTCGGTGTCGGCGGCCTCGGCCATCGCCTGCAGCACCGGTTCGGCGTCACCGGGGTGTTCGAGGACCGCCTGCCAGGTCGCGTTCTCCGCCAGCTCCTGCGGGCTGAGGTTGCCCAGGTGCTGGTACACCCAGTAGCTGACCAGCCCGCCGCAGATCCGGCGGGTCCACCAGTCCCGGCCGGTGGCCTCGCGGCGCCAGGCGGCCGAGGTGTTCCAGTCGTCGATCATCTCGTGGTCGTCGAAGATCATCGACGACGGGACGGTCGACAGCAGCCAGCGCACCTGGGGGTCGCTCCAGGACTCGGCGTAGAGCCGGGTGTACTCCTCGAAGTCGTCGACCTGGGCGTCGGCGGGGGCCGGCTGCTGCCGGCGCAGCGAGAGCCAGTCGCGGGTCGCCGGCGTCAGCTCGTCGGCGTAGACCTGGTCCCCGAGCAGCACCAGCGCGTCGGGCCACTCGTCCTCCGGCTGCCCGGCCAGCCGCGCGGCGTAGGTGTCCAGCGCGTCGGGCGGGATGCCCGCCGAGGCGTCGACCGTACTCGGGGTGGCGTAGCGACAGGAGCCGAAGGCCACGCGGAAGGAGCCGGGCCGGCCCGGCGTGCGGATGCGGCTGGGCGGGAACGGCGACCCGGCGACGGGCCAGACGCGCTCGCCGTCGAGGTGGACCTCGTAGGGCGTGACGCTTCCCGGCGTCAGCCCCTCGACGACGACCAGCGCGTAGGAGTGGCCGCCGACGGTGAAGGTGCGGGCGCGGCGGCCGAGCACCTCGACCTCGCAGGGCCGGTCGGTCTCCACCCAGACGGTGGCCGAGACCGGGTCGACGTGCCGGAGCAGGGGACCGAGGAGGAGGACCGGTCTCTCCCGGCCGGGCAGCGGCATGCTCACCAGCCTGGCCCACGGGCACGGGTTGCGCACGAACCCTGTTCCCGGGTGCTGGGAGACTGAGGGCCATGGAGTTCGTGCTGATCGCTATCGCGATCCTGCTCGTCGGCCTGGTCCTCGGGGTCAGCCTGCTCGTCGGCCGCGGCCGGCGGACCACCCGTCTGGACGACGACGCCGCCGCCGGGACCACGCTGACCCGGCCGCGTCCGCCCGCCCCGACGGAGGCCCCCCCGCGGCCGTCGGGGGCGACGGCCAGCGGGCAGGGGACGACGGCCGAGCCGGACGCCGTCTCGCCCGAGGCGCCGCCGGAGGTCGTGCTGCCTCCGGCCGAGCCGGAGCCGGGGCTGGTCTTCGAGACCCCGCCGCCGTCGGCCGGCCGGCTGACCCGGCTGCGCTCGCGGCTGGCCCGCTCCCAGTCCTCGCTGGGCCGTGGCCTGCTCACCGTGCTGGCGCGCGAGCAGCTCACCGAGGACGACTGGGAGGAGGTCGAGGAGACCCTCCTCGCCGCGGACGTCGGCGTCGCGGCCACCCAGCAGATCGTCGACCGGCTGCGCACCCAGTCCATGGTGCTGGCCACCGCCTCGGGCGTGGAACTGCGCCAGCTGCTGGTCCGGGAGCTGACGACCGTCCTCGGCCCCGACCTCGACCGCTCGCTCGGCGTCGACCGGCACGGCGGGCTGCCGGGCGTCGTGCTCGTCGTCGGCGTCAACGGCGCGGGCAAGACGACGACGGTGGGCAAGATCGCCCGCGTGCTCGTCGGAGACGGCAAGAGCGTCGTCCTGGGCGCCGCCGACACCTTCCGCGCCGCCGCCGCCGACCAGCTGGAGACCTGGGGCGAGCGGGTCGGCGTCCTCACCGTCCGCGGCCGCGAGGGCGCCGATCCGGCGTCGGTCGCCTTCGAGGCCGCGCGCACCGGGGCCGAGGGCGAGGTGGACACGGTCGTCGTCGACACCGCCGGCCGGCTGCACACCAAGGGCGGTCTCATGGACGAGCTGGGCAAGATCAAGCGGGTCGTGGAGAAGGTCTCACCGGTGACCGAGGTGCTGCTGGTCCTCGACGCCACGACCGGACAGAACGGCGTCGTCCAGGCCCGCGTGTTCACCGAGGCGGTGGCGGTGACGGGCGTCGTCCTCACCAAGCTCGACGGCACCGCCAAGGGCGGCATCGTGGTCTCCGTGCAGCGGGAACTGGGCATCCCGGTCAAGCTCATCGGGCTGGGGGAGGGGGCCGACGACCTGGCACCGTTCGAGCCGGAGGCGTTCGCCGAGGCACTCGTCGGCGGGGCCGACTAGAAGGACCCCGTCCTCCTCGCCGCTCGCAGGCTCGCGGCGAGCCTCTGGACGGGGCCGGGGCCTCAAGTTCGGGTGGGGTCGAACCCGTAGGGCAGCTCCAGCCGGTGGCGGGCGAGCAGGTCGGGGTCGGCGAGCAGCTCCCGGGTCGGTCCGTCGGCCACCACCACCCCGCCGTCCAGGACGATCGAGCGTGGGCACAGCTGCAGGGCGTAGGGCAGGTCGTGGGTGACCATCAGCATGGTCGCCGGCAGCGACTCCAGCACCTCGGCCAGCTCGCGCCGTCCGGCCGGGTCGAGGTTCGACGACGGCTCGTCGAGCACCAGGACCTCGGGGTGCATCGACAGCACCGTGGCGACCGCGGCCCGCCGGCGCTGGCCGAAGGAGAGGTGGTGCGGCGGCCGGTCGGCGGCCCCGGCCATGCCGACCTGTGCCAGCGCAGCGGCCACCCGCGCCCGCACCTCGGCCTCGGGCAGCCCCAGATTGCGCGGGCCGAAGGCGACGTCCTCGCCGACGGTGGGCATGAAGAGCTGGTCGTCGGGGTCCTGGAACACGATGCCGACCCGCCGCCGGATCTCCTGCAGGTTCCGCCGGTCGACCGGCAGCCCGGCGACGTGCACGCTGCCGCGCCCGCCGGTCAGGATGCCGTTGAGGTGCAGCACCAGCGTCGTCTTGCCGGCGCCGTTGGGCCCGAGCAGCGCGACGCGTTCCCCGCGCTGGACCCGCAGGTCGACGCCGTACAGCGCCTGGTGCCCGTCGGGGTAGGCGAAGGCGAGGTCCTCGACGAGCAGGGAGGGCGCCTCCCGTGCGGGGGTGGTCACCCGAACATCAGACCGGACGCCAGGACGGCGGCGGCGCCCAGCGGGAGGACGAGGGCGGTGAGCCACGCCTGCACGGGCACCGCCGCGGCCGGTCCGCCCGGCATCCGGCCCGTGTAGCCGCGCGACAGCATCGCCAGGTGCACCCGCTCGCCCCGCTCGTAGGAGCGGACGAAGAGCGACCCCGCGGCCGGGCCCAGCACGCGCAGCGCGGAGAGGTTGCGGCCCTCGAACCCGCGGGATTCCCGGGCCACCCGCATCCGCTTCAGCTCGCCGCCGACGACGTCGGCGTACCGGATCATGAACATCAGGATCTGGACGAGGAGCGAGGGCAGCCGCAGGCGCTCGAGTCCCTGCAGCAGCGCCCGGGGCTCGGTGGTCGCGGCGAGCACGACGGCCGCGAGCACCGACAGCGTCGCCTTCGCGAGCAGGCCGCCGGCGGCGACGAGGCCGCTCTCGGAGACCGCGATGCCGGCGACCTCCACCCGCGGCCCCTGCGCGACGAACGGCAGCAGCAGGGCGAACAGCACGAACGGCACCTCGATCGCCAGCCCCCGGCCCAGCCGGCCCGGCCCGACGCCGGCCACCGCGGCAGCCCCCAGCACGAGCGCCAGGTAGCCGCCGTAGGCGGCCCACGCCCAGGCCGCATCGACCGGCGTGGCCACCACGACGAGCGCGAAGCCGAGCACCGCGACCAGCTTCAGGTGCGGCTCCATCCGGTGCACCGGGCTGTCCCCGGCGAGGTAGGCGGCGCCGAGGACGCCGCCGTGCCCGGCTCCCACGTCAGTCCTTCGCGGTCATGGCGTCGTGGGTCACGGCGTCGCGGCCGCGGCGGCGCAGTGCCCAGGTCAGGCTCCCGGCGACCCCGAGGACGGCGATGACGCCGACGACCCCCGCCACACCGCCCGACAGGCGGCTGTCCTCACCGTTGAGCTGGTAGTCGGCGAGGGGCGAACCGGCGACGGCGCTGTCCTCGGCCGTGTCCAGGAAGCCGGCCTGCTCCGCGGCCCACTCCAGCCCGTCGGGGGAGGAGCTGGCGTACCAGCTCGCCACCCCGGCGATGAACAGGGCGACGACCAGCGCCACCACCCAGAGCGTGCGGTTCCGGCGGCTCACTGGGCACCCGCCGGCACCGAGGCGGGCCGCTCGGCCAGCAGGGCGGCCCGGCGCAGTGCGCGGGCGCCGTACACCAGGTCGGGTCGGACGGCGAGCACGGCACCGGCGACCGCGACGGTGATCGCCGCCTCGCCGAGACCGATGAGGACGTGCACTCCGCCCATGGCCATGGCGACCGTGCCCAGGGGTACGTCGGCGACCCCGCCGACCGCGAACAGGCCCACGAAGGCGAGGGCCGCCACCGGCACCGACACGAACGCGCCCATGCCGGCCGCGGCCAGCACGCCACCGCGTGACCGGGGAAGGACGGCGGCTAGCAGGCGGAACACCGCCCAGCCCACCGCCACCGCGACCAGGCCGAGCAGCGTCACGTTGGTACCCAGGGCGGTCAGCCCTCCGTCGGCGAACAACAGGGCCTGGACCATCAGGACGACGGTCATGCAGAGGATCGCCGTCCACGGGCCGACCAGGACGGCGGCGAGGACCCCGCCCATGAGGTGGCCGCTGGTGCCCGCGCCGACGGGGAAGTTGACCATCTGCACCGCGAAGACGAAGGCGGCGGTGAGGCCGGCCAGGGGAGCGGTCCGCTCGTCGAGCTCGCGCCGGGCGCCGCGCAGGGCGAGGGCCACGCCACCGGCGGCCACCGCGGCCGTGGCCGCGGACGTCTGGACGTCGAGGAACCCGTCGGGTACGTGCACGCTGCCTCCTCGGCGGCTGTGCCCTGCCGTGCGGCGGGCGACTGTCGGCGACCTTATTGCACACGGCTCGCAGTTGCATGTCTCTTGCAACAAGGCGCGACGGAACGCGACGGCGCGGCGCCGCAACACGGCTGGAACACGGCGCACGGACCCGCGGCAGGAGTTCACCGCCCGGAAACAGCGGCGTGCCGGTCGCCGAAACCTGTCGACGGCACGGTGATCGCCACGTCGCCCCTCCCCGGAGGGGGACGGCTCGAGCCTCTCGGCCCGGCGTCCCCGCGTCCCGGCCCCGCCCCCGTGGCCCGCGCCCCGCGCCGGGCCACCCCGATCCGACAGGAGGTTGCCGTGGACACCGGCGACACCGCATGGGTCCTGGCCAGCGCCGCCCTGGTGCTGTTCATGACCCCCGGTCTGGCGCTCTTCTACGGCGGCATGGTCCGCGCGAAGAGCGTCCTCAACATGATGATGATGAGCTTCGGCGCGCTCGCGCTGGTCAGCGTGCTGTGGGTGCTCTACGGCTATTCCATGGCCTTCGGCGACGACCTCGGCGGCGGCCTGCTGGGGAACCCGTTCGAGTTCTTCGGGCTCTCCTCGCTGCTGGGCACCAGCGGCCTGGACGGCGGCTTCCAGCCCGAGAACCTGGTCTTCACGGTCCCCTCGATGGCCTTCGTCGCCTTCCAGGCGATGTTCGCCATCCTCACCGTCGCGCTGATCTCCGGCGCCATCGCCGACCGCGCCCGCTTCGGCCCGTGGATGGCCTTCGCCGGCGTCTGGGCGACGCTGGTCTACTTCCCGGTCGCGCACTGGGTGTTCGCCTTCGACGGCGCGGAGTCCGAGACCGGCGGCTGGATCGCCAACGACCTGCTGGCCATCGATTTCGCCGGCGGCACCGCGGTGCACATCAACGCCGGCGCAGCGGGCCTGGCGCTGGCGCTGGTGCTGGGCAGGCGGCGCGGGTTCGGCCGTGACCCGATGCGGCCGCACAACCTGCCGCTGGTCATGCTCGGCGCCGGCATCCTGTGGTTCGGCTGGTTCGGTTTCAACGCCGGCTCCGCGCTGGCCGCCAACGGCCAGGCCGCCGAGGTCTTCGTCACCACCCTCGTCGCCACCGGTGCGGCCACCCTCGGCTGGCTGCTTATGGAGAAGCTCCGCGACGGCCACGCCACCTCGCTGGGGGCGGCCTCCGGCGTCGTCGCCGGCCTGGTCGCGATCACCCCGGCGGCCTCCTCGGTGACCCCGCTCGGCGCGATCCTCGTCGGCTTCATCGCGGGCGTCGTCTGCGCCCTCGCCGTCGGGCTGAAGTACCGGCTCGGCTACGACGACTCGCTCGACGTGGTCGGCGTGCACCTCGTCGGCGGCGTGTGGGGCACCCTCGCGGTCGGCCTGTTCGCCTCCTCGGCCACCACGGCCGGCGTCGACGGTCTCTTCTACGGCGGCGGCGTCGACCAGCTGTGGCGCCAGGCGCTGGGAGCCGGGGTGGTGCTGGTCTACTCCTTCGTCCTCACGCTGGGGATCGGCGTCGTCATCGCCAGGACCATGCGCTTCCGGGTCGCCGAGGAGCACGAGGTCAGCGGCATCGACGGCGCCGTCCACGCCGAGACGGGGTACGACCTCGCCTCGCTCGGCGGTGGTGGTGGCGCTGCGACACTGGGTGCCCAGGCGCACGCCGTGCCGCAGGACCCGGCGGGCGACGACAGGGCCCGGAGCGTCAACGTCACCACCGAAGGGAGCCGGGCGTGAAGCTCGTCACCGCCATCGTCAAGCCGTTCAAGCTCGACGACGTCAAGAACGCCCTCGAGCTGATCGGCATCGCCGGGCTCACCGTCAGCGAGGTCCAGGGCTTCGGCCGTCAGCGTGGCCACACCGAGGTCTACCGCGGTGCGGAGTACCAGGTGGACTTCGTGCCCAAGGTCCGCATCGAGGTCGTCGTCAGCGAGTTCGACGCCGCCCGCGTCGTCGACGCCATCGTCGAGGCCGCCTCCACCGGGCAGATCGGCGACGGGAAGGTCTGGGTGACGACGATCGACGAGATCGTCCGCGTCCGTACCGGCGAGCGCGGCTCCGACGCCCTGTAGGGCCACCGCGAGATCTGCACACTCGGGCGATTCCGGCCCCGGAAGGCCACGAGTGTGCAGATCTCGCGCGGTGGTTCCCACCTGGTACTTCACCCGAGGGAGAGGACGTGCCCGACCTCGAGGCGCTGGCCGGCCTGACCCGGTTCGAGCGGACGGCGGCGCTCGACGCGTGGCTCGCCGAGCTGCTGGCCGAGGCCGTGACCGGCACCCCGCGCCCCCGGCCCCGGCGCGGGGCACCGCCGCCGGTCGGCCTGCAGGGCGTCGCGCTGGTGGCCGTCGGCAGCCTCGGCCGCCGGGAGCCCCCGCCCCACGGCGACGTGGACCTGGTGCTGGTGCACGACGGCCGGCCGGAGATCGCGGCGCTCGCCGACGCGGTCTGGTACCCCGTCTGGGACGCCGGGCTGCGGCTGGACCACTCGGTGCGCACGGTCCCCGAGGCCGTCGCCGTCGCCTCGGCCGACGTCAGGGCCGGCCTCGGGCTGCTCGACGCCCGCTGCGTGGCGGGGGACGCCGGCCTCGCGGCCGCGCTCCGTTCCGCGACCCTGGCCAGCTGGCGGCAGTCGGCGTCCCGGCTGCTGCCCCAGCTGCGCGACCTGCGCCGCGGGCGCGCCCGGCAGCTCGGCGAGCTGGCCTTCCTCCTCGAGCCCGACCTCAAGGAGGCCTACGGCGCCCTCCGGGAGGGGCAGGTGCTGCGCGCGGTCGCCGCCGCCCAGCTGGCCGACGAGCCCACCGCCGAGGCCGAGGAGGCCTACGCGTTCCTGCTCGACGTCCGCGACGAGTTGCGTCGGCGCTCGGGCCGGCCGACCGACGTCCTGGTGCGCCAGGAGCAGCGGCCGGTGGCCGTCGCGCTCGGTCTGCCGGACGAGGACGCCCTGCTGCGAGAGGTGAGCCTCGCCGGGCGCCGGCTGGGCTTCGTCGCCGACGAGACCTGGCGTCGGGTGGAGGCCGCACTGGTCCGCCGTCCCCGGGGCCGGTACCGCCGGGTTCGCCGCGAGCCGCTCGCCGAAGGCGTGGTGCGCCAGGGCGACGAGGTCGTGCTCGCCCGCGACGCCCGCCCCGCCGCCGACCCCGGCCTGGTGCTGCGCGGCGCGGCCGCCGCCGCCCGGGCCGACCTGCTGCTGTCCCCGTACACGCTCAAGGTGCTCGCGGTGCACTCACCGCCGCTGCCGGAGCCCTGGCCGTCGGAGGTCCGCTGGTCGTTCCTGCGGCTGCTGGCCAGTGGCCGGCCCGCGGTGGCGGTCCTCGAGCAGCTGGACCAGGAGGGGCTGCTGTCCCGGCTGCTGCCCGAGTGGGACCGGATCCGCTCGCTGCCGCAGCGCCATCCCTGGCACCGGTTCACCGTCGACCGGCACCTGGTGGAGGCCGCGGCGGCCGCCGCGGAGCTGACCCGGGACGTCGGCCGGCCCGACCTGCTGCTCGTCGGCGCGCTGCTGCACGACATCGGCAAGGGCCGGCCCGGCGACCACAGCGAGGTCGGCGAGCCGATCGCGGCGCGGATCGCGACCCGGATGGGCTTCTCCGAGCCCGACGTCGCCACGCTGGCCGCGATGGTGCGCCACCACCTGCTCCTGCCCGACACCGCCACCCGGCGCGACATCGACGACTCGGCCACCGTCGACCGGGTGGCCGCCACCATCGGGCAGGACCCGGCGTTGCTGCACCTGCTGCACGCCCTGGCCCAGGCCGACGGCGCGGCGACGAGCTCCTCGGCGTGGTCACCGTGGAAGGCGCACCTGGTCGCTGCGCTGGTCGCCCGGGTGCAGGCCCGGCTCGGCGGCACCCCGGTGCCCGAGCCCGAGCCGGTGCTGCACCCCGGCCGGCCGCAGGTGAGCACGGACGACTCCACCGACGCCTCGACCGGCATCTCCGTGGGGGTGGAGGACGTCGCCGACGGCCAGCAGGTGACCATCGTCGCCCCCGATCGGCACGGCCTGTTCAGCCAGCTGGCGGGGGTGCTGGCGCTCAACCAGCTCGACGTGCGGGCCGCGAAGGTGAACGTCGTCGGGGGCCGGGCCACCGCCGTCTTCGCCGTCCGGCCGCGATTCGGGCGGGCGCCGGTCGCCTCCATCCTGGCCGACGCCGTGCGCGCGGCCCTCGAGGGGACGCTGCCGCTGGCCGACCGGCTGCGGCAGCGCGAGGCCGACTACCGGCAGGACGCCGTCCGAGCGACCCCGCCGCGGATCTCCTGGCACAACGGCGAGGTGACCGGGGACGCGACCGGGATCGTCGAGGTCCGGGCGGGGGACCGGGCCGGGCTGCTCTACCGGCTGACCGCGGCCCTGGCGACCGAGGGCCTGGCCGTCACCTCGGCGCGGATCGAGACCTTCGGCGCCGACGCCGCCGACCACTTCTACGTCTGCAATCCCTCCGGGAACCCCATCGCGGCCGATCAGCGGTCGCGGGTCGAGGCCGCGCTGGTCGCCGCCGTCCGCGGTGCGGCGTCCGACCCGGTGGCCGGGCGGGGGGACACGCCGGGCTGAGGTCCGCGGTTCTGTCGTACCCCCGTGCCACGGTCCAGGCGGAGCGGGACGGAACGGTCCCGACGGAGCCGGAGGAGGCACACCGCATGACTGGCCGGTCCATCGAGGTCGCCACGGCAGAGAGCAGGGTCTGGGGCTGCCCGTCCTGCGGCGACGACCGGGAGTTCGTCCAGCCGCCGTGCGTCGACGGGCACACCGAGGACGGCGAGGAGTGCCCCGAGTGGGCCTGTGCCGACTGCGGAACGGCCGTGGTCACCGCCGCCCCGGTGGGCTCCGTGGCCGTATCCGCCCGCCGCGCCGCCTGAAGAAGGACTCCCCTCGATACCCTGGGAGTCAGGTGGCGCGACGGCCCCGGGGCTCCCCCGGACGCCGGAGGCCGAGCAGCCGGTCGGAGCGACCGGCCGGCCGCGCCCGCGAGTTCTGCGAGGACGTGCTGTGTTCGAGACCCTCTCCGACCGCCTGGACAAGGTCTTCAGCGGCCTGCGCGGCAAGGGCCGGCTCACCGACGCCGACATCGACGCCACCGCGCGCGAGATCCGCATCGCGCTGCTCGAGGCCGACGTCGCGCTGCCGGTGGTGCGGGCGTTCGTCAACGCCGTCAAGGAGCGGGCGCGCGGGGCCGAGGTGTCCCAGGCGCTCAACCCCGCCCAGCAGGTCATCAAGATCGTCAACGAGGAGCTCATCGACATCCTCGGCGGCGAGACCCGGCGGCTGCGCTACGCCAAGCAGTCGCCCACGGTGATCATGCTCGCCGGTCTGCAGGGCTCCGGCAAGACCACCCTCGCCGGCAAGCTCGGCCGCTGGCTCAAGGCCCAGGGGCACACCCCGCTGCTGGTCGCCGCCGACCTGCAGCGGCCCAACGCGGTCAACCAGCTGTCGATCGTCGCCGGCCAGGCCGGGGTCGACGTCTTCGCGCCGGAGCCGGGCAACGGCGTCGGCGACCCCATCCGTGTGGCCGCCGAATCGATCGAGCACGCGCGACGCACCATGCACGACGTCGTCGTCGTCGACACCGCCGGCCGGCTGGGCATCGACGCCGAGCTCATGGCACAGGCCGCCGGCATCCGCGACGCCGTCCGGCCCGACGAGACGCTGTTCGTCGTCGACGCGATGATCGGCCAGGACGCCGTCACCACCGCCGAGGCCTTCCGCGACGGCGTGGGCTTCTCCGGCGTCGTCCTCACCAAGCTCGACGGCGACGCCCGCGGTGGTGCCGCGCTGTCGGTCCGTTACGTGACCGGCCAGCCGATCATGTTCGCCTCCACCGGCGAGAAGCTCACCGAGTTCGACGTCTTCCACCCCGAGCGGATGGCCTCGCGCATCCTCGGGATGGGCGACGTGCTCACCCTCATCGAGCAGGCGGAGCAGGCCTTCGACGCCGAGCAGGCCGAGAAGATGGCCGGCAAGCTCGTCTCCCGCGAGGGCTTCACCCTCGAGGACTTCCTCGAGCAGATGATGGCCATCCGCAAGATGGGCCCGATCGCCAACCTGCTGGGCATGCTGCCCGGCGCGGGGGCGATGAAGGAGCAGCTCGCGCAGGTCGACGACCGCGACCTGGACCGCACCGCGGCGATCATCCGTTCGATGACGCCGGAGGAGCGGGTCAACTCCAAGATCATCAACTCGTCGCGCCGGGTACGCATCGCCAACGGCTCGGGCGTCACCGTCACCCAGGTCAACCAGCTGCTGGAGCGCTTCGCCCAGGCCCAGAAGATGATGGGACAGATGGCCGGCAGCATGGGCCTGCCCGGCATGGGTCCGATGTCGAAGAAGGCCCGCGGGCGGCAGATGCAGGCCCAGTCGAAGAAGGGCAAGAAGGGCAAGGGGAAGGGCAGCGCCGCCAAGAAGGGTGGCGGCCCCGCCCGCCGGCCCGCCGGCGCCCCGGTCCTGCCTCCTGGCGCGGGCAACCCCTTCGGCGGCGGGTTCCCGGGCGGCGGGATGCCCGGGGGCATGCCCGGGTTGCCGCCGGGGCAGGGACTGCCCGATCTGACCAAGCTGCGGTTCGACCAGTCCGGGGACGAGCGGCGGTGACACGGGCTCGCCTCCGCCCCCGATGCGCTCCCCGGTCGCTGGCGCTTCCTGCGATGCTCCCGACGGCGTCGGCTCGCGGCTCCCGGTGAGCGCGCCGTCGATGCACCTCGCCGGTGTGGCGCTGCCCGAGGGCGAGCACCGGAACCTCTGGATCCGCGACGGGCGGATCACCTTCGAGCCCGTCCCGGGGGCGGAGACCGTCTCCCGCGACGGCTGGCTCGTCCCGGGCCTGGTCGACGCGCACTGCCACGTCGGCATCGGCCGCGGCGGCGTGCTCGTCGAGGACCTCGTCGAACTCCGCGAGCAGGCCCTCGCCGAGCGCGACGCCGGGGTGCTGGCGCTGCGCGACTGCGGCTCCCCGGTCGACACCCGCGCCCTGGACGACGAGCCGGACCTGCCACGGATCGTCCGGGCCGGCCGGCACATCGCCCGCACCCGGCGCTACATCCCCGGCCTCGCCGTCGAGATCGAGCCCGAGGCACTGGTCGACGAGGTCCGCGCGCAGGCCCGCCGCGGCGACGGCTGGGTGAAACTGGTGGGCGACTGG
This sequence comes from Geodermatophilus sp. DF01-2, assembly GCF_004571065.1. Classification (GTDB taxonomy): domain Bacteria; phylum Actinomycetota; class Actinomycetes; order Mycobacteriales; family Geodermatophilaceae; genus Geodermatophilus. The sequence continues at coordinate 3,617 of NZ_SPQN01000074.1, read as the reverse complement.
ATCGACCGCGGCGTCGGAGACCTGGCGCCGGAGTGGCCCGGTGACGTCGTGGCCGCCGCGATCGCCGCCGCCCACGAGGAGGGGGCCCGGGTCACCGCGCACACCTTCGGCACCGACGCGCTGCCCGACCTGATCCGGGCCGGCATCGACTGCATCGAGCACGGCACAGGGCTGACCGAGGACCTCGTCGGGGAGATGGCCGGCCGCGGCACCGCCGTCGTCCCGACGCTGGTCAACGTCGAGAACTTCCCCGGCTTCGCGGCGGCGGGGGAGAAGAAGTTCCCGGAGTACGCGAGCACCATGCGGCGGCTGTACGCGTCGTCGGGTGCGGTCGTCCGGGCGGCGTACGAGGCCGGCGTGCCGGTGTTCGCCGGCACCGACGCCGGGGGCGGCATCGACCACGGCCGGATCGCCGACGAGGTGCGCGCGCTGCACGCAGCCGGGCTCCCGGCCGAGGCGGCGCTGGCGGCGGCCTCCTGGTCGGCGCGGTCGTGGCTGGGGCTGCCCTGCATCGAGGAGGGCGCGCCGGCCGACCTGGTCGTCTACGACACCGACCCGCGCACCGACCTCGACACCCTCGCCCGCCCGCGACTGATCGTCCTGCGCGGCCATCTGATCAGTTAGTGGTGGACCCGGTGCGGGGGCCGGAGGCCTCCTGCCGGGGACACGGGCAGCGGCTCGTCGCAGCCGGGGGACGGCACGTGGCGAGCGGTGTCGTCCGGTAGGACGACGGTGTCAGAGCGGTGTCGTCCGGTAGGACGACGGTGTCCTCGTGTCAGAGCGGCGGAGCCAGCTCCAGCGTGACGGCGGTGCCGCCGGGGGCGGAGGCCACCTGGAGCCGGCCGCCGGAGCCCTCCGCGGTGCGGCGAGCGATGTCCAGCCCCAGGCCGGTCGAGCCGCCGCTGCTGTGACCGCGGGCCACGGCGGCGACCGGCAACCCAGGGCCGTCGTCGCGCACCGTCACCAGCGCTCCGCCGCCGTCCCGGGGACGGACGGCCACGTGCATCCCGGTGCCCTCGGGGGTGTGCGCGAAGACGTTGCCCAGGAGCGCGTCGACGGCCGCACCGAGGTCGGCGCCGGCGACCCGCACCGGGAGCGGCCCCGCGGGGACGTCGACGGCGATCGGGCGGAGTTCCTCCTCGGCCAGCACCGACCAGAAGCGCACCCGCTCGCCGACCACCGCCGCCGCGTCGCACCCGGCGCCCAATCCCTCGCGCACGGTGCGCCGGGCCTCGGCGATGACCTCGTCGACGCCGCGGCTGAGCGCGTCGACGTCACCCACGAGGCGCTCGCGCTCGCCCGCCGGCAGTGCCTCGACGTCCAGCCGCAGGGCGGTCAGCGGCGTGCGCAGCCGGTGGGCGAGGTCGGCCGCGGCCTCGCGCTCGTCGGCCAGCAGCTCGCCGATCCGGCCGGCCAGCCGGTTGACCGCTGCACCGACCTCGCGCACCTCCGCCGGCCCGGCGGGGGTGACGCGAGCCGACAGGTCGCCGCCGCCCAGCCGGTGTGCCGTCGTCGCCAGGTCGGTGACCGGCCGGGTGAGCGAGCGGGCCACCCGGTCGGCGACCACCAGGGCGAGCAGCAGCAGGACCAGCCCGAGCCCCGCCAGCACCAGCCGGGTCCCGGTCACCCCGGCGCGTAGCTCGGCCACCGGGACGAACACCTCGAGCACCGCCGTCCCGCCCTCCCGGCGGACCGGCTGCAGCAGGTAGGTGCCCTCCTCGGTCTCGCGCTGCTCCGCGCCGGCCGGTGCCGGGGCGTCCCCGAGCACCCCCTCGGCGCCGAGCCACGTCCCGTCGCTCCACCGCACCGCCAGGCGGCGCCCGTCGGGCCGGCCGGCCGGGCCGGCGGCGACCTCCTCGCGCGGGTCGAGACCCACGCTGGGCACGAGCAACTGCAGCTGGACGCGGGCGGCGTCCAGCGCACGCGACTCGGCGACCCGCGCCACCAGGGAGGATGCCGGCAGCAGGAAGGCCAGCAGCACGACCGACGTCGTCGCCGCCACCAGCAGGGTGATCCGGCGCCTCACGGCTGGGGCTCGGCCAGGCGGACGCCGACCCCGCGGACGGTCTGCAGCAGCCCCGACTCGGCGGCGGACTCGCCGAGCTTGCGCCGCAGCCAGGACAGGTGGACGTCGACGGTCCGGTCCGACCCGCCGTAGGGGAGCTGCCACACCTCGGTGAGCAGCTCCCGCTTCGAGACGACGGCGCCGGCGCGGGCCGCCAGGTAGGCCAGCAGGTCGAACTCCTTGGGGGAGAGGTCGACCGGCCGGCCCGCGCAGGTCACCCGGCGGCTGCGCGGGTCGACGGTCAGCTCGCCGACCGTCACCGCCACCGGGCCGGAGTCGGCGCCGGCGGCCCGGCGGAGCACGGCGCGGATCCGGGCCTCGAGCTGACCGGAGGAGAAGGGCTTGACCACGTAGTCGTCGGCGCCGGCGTCGAGGGCCTGGACGACGCTGCCGTCGTCGTCCCGCGCGGTGGCGACGATGACCGGCACGGCCGACACCGCACGGAGCATCCGCAGCAGCTCCGTGCCGTCGAGGTCGGGCAGCCCCAGGTCCAGGACGACGAGGTCGGGTCGCTCCTCCACGGCGACCTGCAGGCCGGACAGGGCGGTGCGGGCCGAGCTCACGGCGTGGCCGCGGTCGCGCAGCGCGCGGATGAGAGCGGTGCGGATGCGCTCGTCGTCCTCCACCACGAGGAGGTGGGCCATACCGCAGATGCTGACGTCGCCGGGCTGCTCAGGGGTCTCCCCAAGTCGGGGGGATGAGCGCGGAGGCCGCGCTTGTCATGTTCTTGGCGTGGCCTTGACCGACGTGGCGAGAGCGTATGCGGCATGAAGCGAACCGTTGCCTTCGCAGCCCTCTGGACCGCGTCGGCGGCTTCGGCCGTCGGCCTCGGGTTCCTCGCCGTGTCCCTCGTCGACGCCGAGGTGTCGCCGGGGACCCAGCCGATCGCGGCCACCGAGTCCGTGACGGCGCCCCCGCCCGCCCCGGACGACGTGACCCCGCCCGCCCCGTCGCCGCAGCTGCCCGTCGCGGGGCCGGCCTCGGGTGAGTACGCAACGGTCGGCGGCACGATCCACGCCTCCTGCGACGGCGGCCGCCTCCAGGTCGCGTCCGCCCCCGCCGTCGGCTGGTGGCTCGACGACCAGGACCAGCACGGGGAGGTGGAGTTCGAGAGCGCCACCCAGGAGGTCGAGGTGCACGTCGTCTGCGTGGGCGGCACCCCGTCGTTCTTCGACGAGAGAGTGCGCACGGACGAGAACGAGCCGGAAGACTCCAGCTGGTCGTCCTCCCCGGCGTCCTCGAGCTCCGGGTCGGACGACTCCGACGACCGGGTCGACGACTCCGGTGGTGACGACGACGGACAGGGTCGCGGCCGGGGCCGCGGCGGCGACGACTGATCCGCTTGTTCCTCCTACAGGCCCACCGCCGGGCTCGGTGACCCCCCGCACCGAGCCCGGCGGTGTCATCTGTCGTCCTACCGGACGACACCGCGGCCACGAGCCGTACCCGGCGCGTGCTGAGCCGTTGCCCGTGTCCCGGTCGGGAGACCCTGCGGGCCCCCGCGACCGGGCCACCGCGGCCACGAGCCGTACCCGGCGCGTGCTGAGCCGTT
>NZ_SPQN01000073.1 GCF_004571065.1 Geodermatophilus sp. DF01-2 | reverse complement strand
GATCTGGCCGGACCGGTGGCGGAGGCCTCGGGCCGCCTGGCGCGGCGTGGCGCGTCCGCAGGTGCGCGGTCGGTCCGCCGTGCCGCCGTCGACGCCGTACGGCGGGGTCATGCGGCATCGACGGCGGCGAGGACCTACACCGACGTGGCCGCGGCGCGGCTCGTGCCGTTGCTGGCCACGACCGGGCAAGGGGCCTGGCGTGCTGCCCGCGCCGGAACGGACGCGGCCGTGCAGGTCACCGATGCAGCCACCGTGGCAGTCGGGGCAGCCGTCCCGCGGGTGGCCGCGAGCGCCGCCCGTGCCGGACGGACGGGTCTGCGTGCCGTTCTCACGGTGGGCGCGGCAGCCGAGGCGATTCCCGAGGTGGTCGCCGAGACCGGTGAACGACTGGAGAAGGGCGGGAAGAAGGTCATGGGCAGGGTGTCGCTGGGATTCGGGTTCGGTGTCGGGTACGCGCTCGGCGCGCGCGCCGGGCGGGCCCGGTACGAGCAGATCAAGCAGGCCGCGACCGGAGTCTTCGAGCGGCCGGAGGTCCAGCAGGCCCTGGAGAAGGCCAGGACCGCCGCTCCTGCGCTACTGCAGGGGAGCATCGACAAGCTGTCGGGGCGTGAGTCCGGCCGTCACAGCGCCAGCGCTCAGACGGTCGACGGCGAGGGAGCCGACGTGGTGGTGACGCCACCCTCGACGGTGTCCGGCACGGCCGGCCCCCGCGGGACGGACGCCCCTCTGCCGGACCCGCTGATCCCACCCGCCAAGTCGTCGGGCGACGAACCCACCGGACGGCCGTGATCATGGCGTAGTCGTACCGGCCACCGCGGTGCCGACCGCCATCCGCTCGCCCAGCTCGGTGGGGTTCGGCCGCACGTGGCTGGCTCGGGCTGCGGCAGGTCCTCGACATCCTCGGCCATGCTGCTGAGGCCCGATGCGGCAGCCGCCACGGGGTTGATCAGCGCCTGGACTCTTCGGGGCGGTCCAGCTCGCGGCCGGCGGCTGCCAGCACGGCCTCGCGGACGCGGTCGAGTGTGGTGGAGCGCAGCCGCCACTGCTGCCAGTACAGGACGACGTCCACCGCGGCGGCCGGGTCGAGGACGACCAGCTCCGCCGTTCCGCCTCGCGCCTGGAGGTCGGGCACCATGCCCCAACCCAGGCCGAGGGTGACAGCGGCGACGTAGTCCGCCGCGGCGGGCACGTAGTGCACCGGTGGGTCGATGTCGGAACCGGCCTGCGCGTGCAGATAGCGGTACTGCAGGTCGTCCTTGCGGTCGAAGACGACGACCGGGGCCCGGGCGAGCGCCTCGGGGGTGGGGCCGGCGGGGAACCAGTGCCGCGCGAAGGCGGGGGTGGCCATCGGCCGGTAGCGCATGCCACCCAGGCGGGTGGAGGTGCAGCCGGGCACCGGCTCGGCGTCCGCGGTCACCGCCGCCATGACCGTGCCGGCGCGCAGCAGGGCGCTGGTGTGCTCCTGGTCCTCGCGGTACAGGTCGAAGCAGACATCGGCGGCCAGCGGCGCCAGGACGGGCAGCACCCAGGTGGCCATCGAGTCGGCGTTGACCGCGATCGGCAGCGTGGGCACGCGCTCGGGCGAGGGGTTGCCGCCGAGCTCGCGGGCCACGTCGGCGGTGAGTAGATCGACCTGCCGGGCCAGCCGCAGCACCGCCTGTCCGGACTCGGTGACCTCCACCGGCTTGGTGCGTACCAGCAGGATCCGGCCGGTCGCGACCTCCAGCGCGCGCAACCGCTGGCTGATCGCTGATGGGGTGACGTGCAGCGCCCGGGCAGCAGCTTCCAGCGTGCCCCCGCGGACGGTGGCATCCAGCGCCCGCAACTGGGCCAGGTCCAGATTCACGAACAGCAATGCTAATGAGCCGTCAGAATGATGAGCTGGACCGCGTGCGGACCCGTTCCTAACGTCCACGGTGTGCTGACCACTCCGGCGCTGCTCGCGCTCGCGTCCGGGCTCGCCCTGGGCCTGGGGCTGATCGTCGCCATCGGCGCCCAGAACGCCTTCGTCCTGCGGCAGGGACTCCGCCTGGAGCACGTGGCCGCGGTGGTGGCGGTGTGCGCCCTCTCGGACATCGCGCTGATCGGCGCCGGGGTGCTGGGCGCCGGCGCGGCCCTGTCGCGGGTGCCGTGGCTCATCCCGGTGGTGTGCTTCGCGGGGGCGGCGTTCCTGCTCTGCTACGGCGTGCTGGCCGCGCGACGGGCGCTGCGTCCCGGCGCGCTGCTGCCGGACGCCGACGGTGCACGCACCGGTCTCGCGGTGACGGTCGGCACGTGCCTGACGCTGACCTGGCTCAACCCGCACGTGTACCTGGACACGGTGGTGCTGCTCGGCTCGATGGCCTCGACGTACGGCGAGCACCGTTGGCAGTTCGCCGCCGGTGCCGGTCTCGGCAGCGCCGTCTGGTTCACCGGCCTCGGCTACGGTGCCCGCCTCCTCCGGCCGGTGTTCGCCCGCCCGGCGGCCTGGCGGGTCCTCGACGGCGGCATCGCCGTCGTCATGACAGCCCTCGCCGCCTCCCTGGCCGTCCGCGGTGTCGTCGGGACCTGAGTCCGCAGCGTGGTGCGGAAGACGTGCGGAGGTCCGATGTCTCCCGGCAGTACGGGGCCGGAGGTCCGGTGGATCCAGGGCCCGGTTGGATGTTGGCCGAGGGCCTCGGCCCCGACCGGCAGCGGCCGCCGCTGCTCGCGTGTGGAATCCCGGTGCCGCAGTCAGCGGTCACCGGCCGACCGTCCGGAGGCCCCGTGATCGACGTCGAGCTCCCGCCCGGACCCGCCGCGGGTGCGCTCGCCCGGGGGTTCGCCGCGTGCCTGGCGTCGGTCACCGAGGTGCCGGTGGCCGACCTGCCGCGGCCCGACGAGGACCTGGGCCACGCGCTGGGCACCTGGCGGAGCTGGCTGGCCGGGCACGGGTCCGGGCTGGTGCCCATCGCCGACCCCGTGCGCTTCCAGTGGGCCGGGTGGTGGATCGCCGTCGTGCAGCACCCGCCCGGGCCGGCGGGCGGCCGACAGGCCGACGGAGCCGAGATGGCCGTGCTGGCCTTCGGCACGCCGCCGGGCGTCGTGCTCAGCCCGCAGGCGCCCGCGCTGCTGGGTCGGGCCACCGCGGACCTCCGCATCCGTGCGGCCTACGCCGTCGCCTCCCTCGATCCGGTGCTGCACCGGCAGCAGGGTGAAGCGGACCTGCGCGGCACCGTCGAAGGCCTCGCCGTGGCGTCCGCCGCGGAGGCGCCGATGCAGCTGCTCGAGGTCGCGCAGGCCCGCGCCGGCCGCGGGTTGGACGGAGACCGCTACGCCGCGGGAGCCGGCACGTTCAGCCCCCGCGCCGGCCTGCGCCCCGGCTACGACCTGACCCTGATCGCCGCCGAGGTCCTCCACCAGATGGCCGCGGCCGGGCAGGCCCTGGACTTCGCCGGCACCCGGCGCAACGTCCTCACCCGCGGCATCGACGTCAACGCCCTGGTCGGGCGACGCTTTCGCATCGGCGACGTCCTGTGCGAAGAGCGTCGGCTGTGCGAGCCCTGCGTCCACCTCGACCGGCTCAGCGGGCCGGGGATCCTCCGGCCGCTGATCCACCGCGGCGGGCTGCGCGCCGACATCCTCACCGACGGGGAGATCCGCCTGGGAGCGCCGGTCGTCTCCGTCTGATCGAACGAGCCGACTTCGGCTGACCGGCGTCAGACGTTGAAGCGCAACGAATCCAGGGTCATCGGACGACGTTGACCAGCGACGGACATAGCCTCTGGGCTGCACATATGCGGTTGGACGAAGTTGGCCGTGATGGGCCTTTGCTGACCGTCTTGCGGACTGTGTGCGGACTGCCGCGGCTCGGCTCACCCTCCCCGCACCCATGCGCTCGGTGCCGGCAGCCCTGGTGTCCGACCGTGTCCTCCACGGGGTCCCCGATGCCGGCCGAGCCTGAAGGGGCATGATCAGCTTCTCGATCCAGTTCCACCGGGGCACCCGCGAGGTCGACGTCACCGCGCTCCCCGGCGAGCACGCTAACGAGGAGGCTCCCGCGGTTCGCGTCGACGCGGAGGTCGCCGGGATCAACGGTTTCTCCCCGTACTCTGCTGATCATGAGCTCCGCCGACGGTTGGGACCTCACCGTCCCCGAGGACGCAGCCGAGTTGCTCGCCGAGCTACGCCGCCACGGCGTGCGGCCTGGTCAGCGCCTCCACGTGGTTCGCGCCTCGGACGATCAATCGCAGCCGTCGAGTGAGCCGACCGAGGGCTCGGCCACTCGCACACTCGACTTCATCGGCTCGGTGCACGGCGGCCCTGCCGACCTCTCCACCCGGACCGACGACTATCTCCGGCGGGGCTTCGGTCGCGAGTGATCCTCCTCGACACCAATCTGCTGGTCGCCGCCGCAAGGACCGCAGACACCAACCACCACAGCGCGGCGCGGCTGCTCAAGACCCTCACCGAACCGCGACTGGTACCGCCGACCGTGGTCGCCGAGGTCTGTTACCTCCTCAGCGAGTGGGCTGGCCCGGACGCTGAGGTCCGGTTCCTACGCGATTTCCGTCCTGGTGGCCTGCAATTGACCGAGCTGACCAACACGGACGTCGCTCGGATGGCCGACCTCGCCGAGCGCTATGCCGACCTCCGCCTCGGCGGTACCGACGCGTCGGTCATCGCCATCGCCGAGCGCCTCGGCATCCATCGCATCGCCACCTTCGATCGGCGGCACTTCACGGTCGTTCGCCCCACCCACGTCGAAGCGTTCACGCTCCTGCCGGAGGCCGCGTCGTCCTGACCAGGCGGACACCCCACGTCGACCCCCCGGCGTCGGCGTTCCCATCGGTGCTCTGCGGCCCTCGTCAGACCTGTGTCCTGCCCGCAGGTCATGGACGGGGACGCTCTTGCGGCATCCTCCGGGTCAGTGGTGACGTCCCCCAGAGCGAGGGGTGACATCCAGCTGGCCGTGGCGGTCGATGGCAGGGACGGCCAAGTACCGCGGTCGGCGATGGCGGCCGGCGCGCTGACGCGTCGGCGTAGGCCCTCATCCCGCCGCGCATTCACCAATGTCCCCCAACAATGACCAACATGTCACCCCCGAAGATGCCGAAGATCCCCGTGACATGCGGCCGGAGCTACCGCTGTCGGTAGCATACGTGCCGCAAGTAGTGAAGACTCTGGCGCAAGTAGTGGAGACCCTGGTGGTTACGATAAGCGGCGGTCGGAATGGGCTATCTGAGGCAGGTTTGGTCGACCTAATGGACGTTGTCGGTAGCGGTTGGTCGCCTTACCGACGTCCGGGAGGTGTGATCGGCTGCGATCTTGATCGGGGGCGTGATCCCTCGCGGTGCTTCTCGAGCTGGCCCGCGGCAAGATGCGCGTCGGGATTGCGGCACAGACCGAGGCGCTGACCCGCCACTCCGATGCTGGCCACGCCCAATTGGCCCGCTTGTTGAACCGGCTGGAGCTGGTCGAAGACGCCCCCGCCCAACTGGACGCCGAGGGGTGGTGGGATCCATGGGCTCGGCAGGCTCGGTCCGTGATCTTCAGGTTGGACAGCTCGATGACAACGCGGCCGTGGGCCTTGAAGTAGCGGTTGGTCTCTGGAATGTCACGTACGGGGGTGCTCGTCGGCCCGATCGGCTGAGATGACCGCCGCGGTGGCTGGGGGTGCCTTGTCGTGCGGCAATTTCAGCTGGTGTCCCCACGGGCGAACGCGGTGGCGAGCACCACCCTGAGAGACTCAGAAGGGCGGTCCGAGCAGCAGCTTGTCATCGGGGTGGTTGAGTCGCTTCCAAACCGGCGCAAAGTACTTGTTGTTCAGCTTGGTGACTTCCTGAAAGTCGGTTACGACCTCGTTCACATCAAGACCTCGGTCAGCTCGCCGCATCCCCGTTACAGTCAGGTTCGTCGACCCCTTGAATGCAAGCAAGCCGTCGATGATGATGATCTTTTGGTGAGGGGCGTCATAGATCCCCTCTGAGCTGGGAATCGTCTTGGCGTGCAGGTTGGGCGCTTCGTCCGGGTACTCGCAGAGCTCCGTCCGTACGTGGGCCTCGACGCTTGAGGCAAATCCATAGACCGGCACGCGCATACTGGTCGCCTTGAGGGCGCCAATCATAACGTGGCTCATGCCCCAGCTGGAGAAATGAACATACTCGCGCGCCTGGGTCAGAGCTTCAAAAAACAACCGCATGGTCGGCCACGGCTTGGTGTAGGAATTGCCGCGAGACTTCTGCACCATCTTCGCGAGTGCGGTCGCATGAGGGAACAGGTCCCCTTGATGCGCCACGTACCCCTCATCTACGAGCAGGTCGCGGATGGAGACGTCCCTGAGCCAGTCTTCCTTCATCAGGTGCGTCTTGCACACCGGGCAGTGGTAGTCCATCCTGCCGGCGCGGACACCCTCGACCGGCCGGTGGGTCACCGTAGCCAGTTCCGAGAAGACACCACGACAGGCAGGGCACAGGTACCGCGGAGGCTGAAAGTCCAGGATGGAGGTGATGTCGAAGCCGGGCACTGGGGGGTCTGACCCTTCGGTAGCGCGGGAGCGGCGCAAAATCTGGAGCAAGCGGAACCGTGGGGTGATGGACGTTGTCAACCAGGGTGATACCTACACATTGCAGGTGACCGGCCAGCAGTTCCCACGTGTCCAGGCCATGACTGTGGCCGAACTGTTGCAGCGTAAACGCCCCAAGTTGCCCCTGACACTCCTGCCGTACATTCAGGCATCGCGCCAGGAAGGTTCGAAGCCGGGACGAGAGCCTGTTCGACGTCTAGTTCAGGCGCACCGTTTGCGTCTCCTCGTAGGGACGTCCATCCTCCTCCCAGCGGATGATCGCGTCCCACTGAAAGGCGCTCCCCATGTGCGCCATCAGCGACCAGCTGAGGCTGCCACCGGGCGCGAGGCGGCTAACTGGGGTGATGTCGTAAGGCTCCGGCGGATCGCCCCCCTCCGTAAGGGGAAGGAATTCAAAGATGAGGTTCTCGGCGGCTGCGGTCCCCTGGTTGGTGATGACGAAGCGATACTTTGTAGAGAACTTCGGCTTGCCCTTATTGTCAACGCCGGTCATCTCACGCTCAGAGCTTGCCGACGCGATAGGGTTCGCCCGCGGAACCGTGGTTGGTGTTGAGCTCACGTCATCAAACGCCGACGCGTCTTTGGCGAAGTATTCTCGGGCGATCAAGGTCAGATGTGCAGTGACCTTTCGGCTCAGCTCAGCTTCGCTATCGTACGAGTCGTAGATCGAACGACTCTTCAGCTCCTCCTGAAACTTCAGCAGGCGGGCGTACTGCTCCGGATCGACGCTGCCCGGTACCACGGGCTGGCTGGAAAAGTAGATGAGCGTTGGCTTCTTGGCGTCGTGAGAGCGACGGATCTCCTCGGCCGTTCCGGATGCATCTGTCTCGGTGGCAGTTCCGAGCCGCGTCCAGAAGGTGCCGATGAGGACATCAGCCTTATCGACCAGCTGCCTGTTTATGATGGCCTGTGGGTGGCCTCCAACGCCGGGGAGTACGTCCCGCTCCCACATCCGCGGCTGGAAGGCGATCTTGGTCGCCTCACTGTTGAGGGCGTTCCAGTCTTCGATCGCGGTGCGGATGACCGTTCTCGCGGACTCCGTGTCGCCGGGGGACGCGATCAGTACTTGGACCATGAGCACCTGGTAGGTCATACGGAAGCTCCCTCACTGTGCCGGCTGACTCACCTTGACGCGTCCCGGGATCGCAGGGTAGTTGCCACGGCGGACAGTCTTGGGGGCCCCGACGTGTCGCTTGATCACCTGACCGGCCGGTCAACACTGGTCAACCTGAGGGCAACCTGGTGCGGCGCCTGCCGGGAGGAAATGCCGCTGCTTCAGGATGCCCACGCGCGGGCCGGCGAGCAGATCCGGTTCCTCGGCGTGGACACCCAGGACGACCCGGCCCGCGCCGCCTGCATCCAAGACCTGGGCGTCGACTATCCGCAGGTCGTCGACCCCGACGGGCGGCTGCTGGCCGCCCTCGGTGTTCGTCGGCTGCCGGTGAGCCTCGCCATCGAGGCGCACGGCCTGACGCGTTCGGTTTCGGCCGACGAAGCCGGACCTTGACCCGCGGCGCGCGCCATGTAGTTGGGCCGACGCCCATGCCTTCCCTCCTGCCCGGCCACGCGCCTGGCGTTCCTGGACGACCGTCCGTAGCCAAACGTCGAGGAGTAGTTCTGGGTGAACGCGTCGATCCGCCACCCGGACGTACGCATCCCTTCGACCAACTCGGTGATTCTCCCGGCGCTCAGGACGGTGGAGTCGACTCACTGCTCCGCGGCGGGCGGCTACATCCCGTCCGAAGCCATTGACCCAGAGGTCCTCGAGGCAGCGTCGCGTTCAGAGGCGGGCCAGAAGGCGCTGTCCTCGGCGACGGACCCGGAACAGCGCCCAGACGAGCGGTGCAAGGAGGAGCAGCGCCACGACCGCCAGCGTCCACAGCACGAGATCGTCGTCGTTGTTCAAACGAGCTGCCGTCGCCGTGAGCACGGCCGCAGCGACGCACAGACAGCTGCAGACCGCTCCGATCACGGCCGCTTCCGACCCTGGCGTCGGACCCGCGTGCGCCATGACTGCGGCTCGGCATCCGGCGGCAGCAATCCCGTGCGCATGGCTTGAGTGACCTCGTCGTCCTCGGCGGACTTGCGCTGGGCCTCCGGCATGGTGCGGCGGGCCATCGCTGAGGCAACGCTCGAGGCCACAGCGCTAAGAGCGTCCGCCAATAGGTCAGCGTATTCGCGGCGATCTTGGTCGGGTGTCCCAGCGGTAGAGGTGCCAGGCGGCCCGCAGCAGCGCACGGATGGTGACGATGGCGGCGGCCAGGGCGAGATAGGCGTCGATGCAGTGGCGACGGCGTTCGGTGCAGCGACGGATCTTGCCGAAGTCGTTGAGCCACGAGTTGGTGCGCTCCACCACCCATCGTTTGTCGACCTGGATCGGCGCGGGTTGGCCGCGGTGGGCGATCTGACCGGTCAGGCCTCGTTCCTCGAGGGCTTCCCGGCAGGGGCGGTAGTCGTAGCCTGCATCCAGATGCACCGTGATGTCCGGCGGCAGCGGTTGCCACTGCTTGAGTTCATCGAGCGTGGGTTCCAGCAGGGCGTGATCGACGGTGTTGGCCTGTGCGGAGACGGTGCCCAGCGGAACGCCGCCGCCCTCGGTGAGCTGCGAACGCTTCACTCCGCCCTTGGCGCGGTCGACCGGGCTGCGACCGGCGACTTCGCCACCGCATGACGCCTTGGTGATGCAGCCGTCGACGCAGACGTCGGCCAGGTCCAAGCCGATCATTCTCTCGTAGGCGTCCAGGCATTTCAGTCGCAGCTGCTCCCAGACGCCGAGCCGGATCCACTCGTCGCGGCGCCGCCGCATCGTGGTCGCCGAGCAGGTCTTGTCGCCGAGGCGCTCGTAGCCGCAGCCGAACACCAGCGCTTCGACCAGCTTGTCGAAGACCACCGCGTCGTCGATGCGCGGGCGGTGGCAGCCCAGCGGATGCTCATCGACACGATCAGGCAGCAGGGCGAGGAACTCCTCGCGCAGCGGGTCAAGGATGCACGATGGGACGGCAGGCACGAGCGGTCCACATCTCACGGAGCGTTAGCACCTTCGCAAGAGTGGCCCTCGTGCCTGCCCTTGATGATCAGCCACGCCGAACGCCGTGATCACGCCTATTGGCGGGGGCTCTAAGGCCGCCTTCAGCGCGAAGGTTGCCGGTCGCGGTACTAGGCCATCCGCTCGTGTAGGTCGTCGAAGAACGTGGCGACCGTCCGCTCGGCGTCGGGCGCTCCAAGCTCATGGCCGCCGAACCGGTAGACGTCGTACCCGGCAAGCTGGAGCCGACGGTTCTCGGCGACCATCTCGCCGTACAGCCGGGGGCTGGCCAGGCCCGTCTGCTCGTCCGCATAGTGCTGCCGGCCGTCCACCTCGATCACGACGCGGCTGCGGTCGGAGTAGAGAAGCAGGAAGTCCATCCGCTGGCGCGCCAGGGGCGAGCCGCTTGAGCCGCGTGCCCGGCGGGTCAAGGGGTCGTAGTGCAGGTACACCTGCGGGATCAGTGCCGGGATGTCGAACCGACCACCGGCGTAACGCTTCAGGTAGGTGCGGAAGACAAGGTGTTCGGCCGGGTTGTCGCCGATGCTGGCTTGCAGTCGGGCGCACAGTCGGTGGCCCACCTCGCGGTCGTCCACCGCCGCGTCGATCGACTCGCGGTCCCGCCACCAGTCGATCAACGCCTGAAAGCTCAGTCCCTCGCCCCCGATGGGCCGGTCGTAGATCAGGCAGAACTGGGCGTTGCGCGTGATCTCCTCGTCGTTGCTGACGGCGTCGCGGAGCACCAACTCGGGCTTCGGGCCGTTGGCCGCGAAGATGAGGTTCTTGACGCCGCCCGTCACGCCGCCGGACGACCGGCGGTACGCCGCGATGAGGTCCGGCAGCTGACCGACCTGCACGTCCGGGCGGTCAACGACGCGCTGCGACAGATCGATCAGCTGCGCCAGCGACCAATCCTCCGTGGCGAGCCTGATGTGCTCCCGCTTGGACCAGTCCCACGACGGGAGCTCGTCGCGGGCGATCAGGCGCAACTCGTCGGTGAGCACGATCCTCAGGTCGTCCTTCGTGTAGGTCATCAGCGCACCCTCCAAAGCCGCCCTGACCGTCCGCTCGGAGACAACGAGAGGCGGGTTCTCCTGCTGGACGATGTTGATGGACCACGGCCAACCGCTCACGGGGCCAGCGACCTTCAGAGGGCGGGGAGGGCAGCGGCGGCCGCAGCGAGCTTGGCGGCCACGTCATCTAGTGACGACTCAGCGGTATCGAGACCAGCGTGCGAGGCGAGCATGGGGCTGACGTCGTAGAGCTGGTCGAAGGTGACCCCGTGCGTGACCGGGATGACCCGGTTGCTGTTGAGCAGGACCGCAAGTTCCTTCTCGGCGATGCCCTCGTTCTTGATGCTCTCCAGCAGCGCTGGCGTCACCAAGACGATTCCGATGCGGGAGTTGCGGAGCCCCTTATCGATCTCTCGGGTCATCAACGATCCGAGCGGAATGTCCTCCTCGCTGAACCACACTGTCGCGCCGTTCGTCTTCAGCCGGCCGTAGAGCTCGGCTGCGCTGCCTTGCCGGTCGGGCCATGCGTGGCAGAGGAAGAGGTCACGGCGGTCCGGGTGGACGCGAGCCTGTTCCGCTGCCTTCTCGGCGTAAGGCTGAACGGTCTGCCATTCCCGTGGGGTGTACGAGACCGTCCGGCCTGCCCTGGTCCTACGTGAGCTCCCACCTGACGAGCCGCCGTAGCTCGACCCGCCGCCGCCGTAGGAAGGCCGATACGAGTAGGACGAGTACGACGAGCGGTAAGACCTCCTACCCCTACACGCTGGGCAGTTTGCAGCCCCACTCGCGGTGCGGTGGCCTTCACGCGGAGCTGTGCATTGCGCCATGCGGGCAAGTTAGAGGAGACCTCCGACATATCACGGTCACTGCACGGCCTGCCGAAAGGCGCAAGCGTCTCGGTGCCCTGGCTACGCTCCGGCTCCATGACGACGATCTACAGAACCCAGGAGCGGAGCGGCTACGGGAAGCAGAACTACTACTGGAACGAGTACAGGCTCGAAGGCGACACCGTCGTCAAGTACAGGTGCCACAGGCAAAAGTTCTTCGATGGCAAGGAAAACACCTGGCAGGAGGACGAGACCTCCCAGGAAACCTGGCTGGTCAACGACCCGGGCATGCCTGACTGGTTGAAGCAGTACCTCTGATCGCCGTCACTGGACGGCCTTGCCGCCTGACGCCTTTCCGTGCCGGAACTCCACGACGTCGCCGTCCTGCATGACGTAGTCCTTGCCCTCCATGCGCACCCAGCCACGGGCCTTGGCCTCCTGCATCGAGCCGGCCTGGACGAGCTGGTCGAAGGACACGATCTCGGCCTTGATGAAGCCGCGCTGGAAGTCGGTGTGGATGACACCGGCAGCCTGCGGGGCGGTCGCGCCGACCGGGATGGTCCAGGCGCGGGCCTCCTTCGGCCCCGCGGTCAGGTACGTCTGCAGCCCGAGGGTGCGGAAGCCGACCGAGGCCAGCTGGTCGAGCCCTGGCTCGTCCTGCCCGACGGCGGCCAGCAGCTCGGCGGCTTCCTCGGCCGGCAGCTCGATGAGCTCGGACTCGATCTTGGCGTCGAGCAGGATCGCCTCGGCCGGCGCCACGAGAGCCCGCAGCTCCGCGATGAGTTCCTCGTTGGCCAGTTCCTCCTCGTCGACGTTGAAGACGTAGAGGAAAGGCTTGGTCGTCAGCAGGGTCAGCTCGCGCAGCGGCTCGGGGTCGAGGCCGGCGGAGAAGAGGGTCCGGCCCTCGTCGAGCACCTTTTGCGCGTCCTGAGCGGCGGCCAGCAGCGCGGCGCGCTCCTTGTCCTTCCGAGCCTCCTTCTCCAGCCGCGGGATCGCCTTCTCCAGCGTCTGCAGATCGGCCAGGACGAGCTCGGTGTCGATCGTGGAGATGTCGTCGGCCGGGCTGACCTTGCCCTCGACGTGCACGACGTCGGGGTCGGTGAACACCCGGATCACCTGGCAGATCGCATCGCTCTCGCGGATGTTGGCCAGGAACTTGTTGCCCAGCCCCTGGCCCTCGCTGGCGCCGCGCACGATGCCGGCGATGTCCACGAAGGACACCGTCGCCGGGACGGTCTTCTGCGAGGAGAACAGTTCCGCCAGCTCCGCCAGCCGCGAATCCGGGACACCCACCACACCGACGTTCGGCTCGATGGTGGCGAACGGGTAGTTCGCCGCCAGGACGTCGTTCTTGGTCAACGCGTTGAACAGCGTCGACTTGCCGACGTTGGGCAGCCCGACGATGCCGATGGTGAGACTCACGGACGTCCAGCCTACGTGGGGCCTCCCCCACGTAGGCCGGCACGACCTCCCCGCTCGTGTCGACCGGGCGGGGAGGTCGGCGCAGCCGCCTCCCGCCGCGTCCCCCCGAGACACGCGGTGAGAAGCGGCCCTGGCGAGCGACCGGGGGTCACGCCGGTCGCCCGGGACCATAGAGCCGTCCACCGGGTGGGGCGTGGCCGCGGCCTGCCCTCTCTTCGTTCGGTCCGAGGAGGCTTTCCGGTTCATGTCATGGGCGCCGGACGATCAACGCCGGGAATCCGGACAGAGCGGAGCGGGGGGACGGCATGGGACGACCGCAGCGACCGATCCCGGACGACGACCTCTCACCCGAGGCCGAGTTCGCCCGGGGGGCGCGGGCTGCGTGAGGACGCGGGGAACCCGGCGCTCAGTCTCCTGGCGCGCGGCGCACCGGTTGCAGCGACACGACCCTGTCCGCCGCGATGAGCGGCCGCGGCCGGCCCTCGCTCGGGCGCTGCACACCTCGCGGCTCTGGTACGGCGTACGGCTGGAGGACGGCGGCCTCGGCCATCAGTCCGAGACCTGGCTGGACCCGCTCGACCGCGGCGGGCTGGGCCTGCCCGAGTGCGGGCGACACCCCGCACGGCGACGGCACCGGGGGACCCGGCCCCGGAGCGCCCGCTCGGGGCGGGCCGTGCGACGCTCGTCACACCCCGTACCCCTGGAGGCCCCGTTGACCCTGCCCACCGCCGAGACGGCGCGACACGCCACCGCGACCGGTCCGCTCCCCGAGCACACCCGGGTGGTCGTCGTCGGCAGCGGCTTCTCCGGCATCGGCACCGCCGTCGCCCTGCAGCGGAGGGGCATCGACGACTTCGTCGTCCTCGAACGCGAGGAGAGCCTCGGCGGCACGTGGCGGGACAACACCTACCCGGGCGCCGCCTGCGACGTGCCCAGCCACCTCTACTCGTTCTCCTTCGCCCCCAAGCCCGACTGGTCGCACGTGTACTCGCGCCAGCCGGAGATCCGCGAGTACCTGGAGCAGGTCGCCGCAGACCACGGCGTCCTCCCGCACCTGTACTGCGACACCGACGTCGTCTCCGGGCGGTGGGACGACGACGCGCTGGTCTGGCGGCTGGAGACCACCCGCGGCAGCCTCACCGCCGACGTCCTGGTCAGCGGCGCCGGCGGCCTGGTCGAGCCGCACCTGCCCGAGGTGCCGGGCATCGCGGACTTCCAGGGTCCGTCTTTCCACTCCGCCCGCTGGGACCACTCCGTCGACCTCACCGGGAAGCGGGTCGCCGTCGTCGGCACCGGGGCCTCGGCCGCCCAGTTCGTGCCCGAGCTGCAGAAGGTCGCCGCGAAGGTCGTCGTCTTCCAGCGCACGCCGCCGTGGGTGATCCCGCGGGCCGACCGCTCCTACACCGACCGCGAGCACCGCGCCTACCGCACGATCCCGGGCCTGCAGCGGCTCGCCCGTGGCGGCCAGTACTGGAGCCGGGAGGCCCGGCTGCGCGCCTTCATCGGCGGCGGGCGGCTGAGGCGGCTCTTCGAGAGTCAGGCGCTGAAGACCCTCGAGCAGCAGGTCCCCGACCCGGTGCTGCGCGCCAAGCTGACCCCGCACTACGCCATCGGCTGCAAGCGGGTGATCGTCAGCGACGACTACCTCCCCGCGCTGACCCGGCCCAACGTCGAGGTGGTCGCCTCCCCCGTCGCCGAGGTCCGCGCGCACTCGGTCGTCGACGCCGACGGCGCCGAGCACGAGGTCGACGCCATCGTCTACGGCACCGGCTTCCGGGTCATGGACATCCCCCTGGGTCACCGGCTCACCGGCTGCGAGGGCCGCACCCTGCGCGAGGAGTGGGACCGCGACGGCGCCCAGGCCCACCGCGGCACCACCGTCGCCGGCTTCCCCAACCTCTTCCTGCTGCTCGGTCCGAACACCGCGCTGGGCCACACCTCCGTCGTCCTCATGATCGAGGCGCAGATCGGCTACGTGATGGAGGCGCTGGAGGCGATGCAGCGGGCCGGCGCCGACGCGCTGGAGGTCCGTCGCTCGGCCCAGGACGCGTACAACGCAGCGCTGCAGGCCGAGCTCACCGACACCGTCTGGAACGCCGGCGGCTGCCGGTCCTGGTACCGCGACGAGCACGGGCGCAACTTCACCCTGTGGCCGACGCACACCTTCACCTTCATGCGCCGGCTCCAGCGTTTCGACGCCGACGCCTACGAGCTGCGCGCCGCCCGCCGCGTCCCCGTCGCCGCCTGATCCCGGAGCCCCCAGAACAGATGCGCACCTCCACCCTGGCCGCTTCCGCTCTCGCCGTCGCCGCCGGTGCGGCCCTCGCCCGCCGGCGCGCCACCCGCCCCGACGCCGCCCCTCCACCCGAACCGGCTCCGCCGCTGCGGGGCCGGGCGCGGACGGTGACCACCGAGGACGGCGTCGAGCTGCACGTCGAGGAGTTCGGCGCCGAGCCGCCCACCGCGACCGTCGTCCTCGCGCACGGTTACGTGCAGAGCTCGAAGCTGTGGGCCGGGCAGGTCCGCGACCTGCTCGAGGCGCGCCCCGACCTCAAGGTGGTCACCTACGACCACCGCGGCCACGGCGCCTCGGGCCGGACGACGCGGGACCGCGCCACCATCGAGCACCTGGGCGGCGACCTGGCGCGGGTGCTCGAGGCGGTCGCGCCGGCCGGTCCGGTCGTCGTCGGCGGGCACTCGATGGGCGGCATGACGATCATGGCGCTGGCCGAGCAGCGGCCCGAGCTGTTCGGCGACCGGATCGTCGGGGCGGCCTTCGTCGGCACCAGCTCCGGGGGCCTGGACGCCGTCACCTGGGGGATGCCCGCGCCGGTGGCCCGGCTGGTCAAGAGGCTGCTGCCGGTCCTCAACGAGCGGGCGGTGCGGGCCGAGCAGGCCGGCAAGCCGCGGAAGGTCGGCGCTCTCGACATGCGGCTGATCTTCAGCAAGAGCGCCGACCCCGCCGACGTCGCGGCGACGATGGAGGTGCACCGCGCCTGCTCGGCCGAGACCGTGGCCGCGTTCGGCGCCACCTTCTCCGACCACGACCGGGTCCGGGCCTTGAAAGCCCTCGCCGACGTCCCGGCGCTGGTCGTCGCCGGGGACGCCGACCTGCTCTGCCCGGTCGAGCACAGCCGGGTCATCGCCGACGCGCTGCCGCTGGCCGAGTTCGCCGTCTACCCCGGTGCCGGCCACATGGTGCAGCTGGAGCGCCGTCCCGAGGTCAGCCGGCGGCTGCTGGCACTCGTCGAGCAGGCGGTGCGACCGACTGCCGAGGCACGGCCCGTCGAGAGCCCGATGAGCGCATGACCGGCCCCGTCGACCTCGCCGCCGTCCTCTCCCGGATCGACCAGCCCTGGCAGCCGCGCACGGTCGCCGTCCTCAACGACTACGACCTGCGCGTGGTGAGGACGCACGGCGAGTTCAGCCGGCACAGCCACCCCGAGACCGACGAGGTCTTCCTCGTCCTCTCCGGCTCCCTGACCATCCGCATGGACGACGGCGATGTCACCCTCGGCCCCGGCCAGCTGTACGTCGTCCCGCGAGGCGTCCCGCATCAGCCGTGGTCCGAGCACGGCGCGGAAGTGCTGCTCGTCGAGCCGAGCGCCACCGTCAACACCGGCGACACGCCCAGCGAGCTGACCGCCGAGCGCCGGCTCGCTTGACACCGCGGCCCCGCCGCCCGGTCCTGCGGTCTTCTTCCCCCTCTTGCGGTGGTGCACCACCGCAAGAGCGCACACGACACCGCAGAAGTCCCGTCCGATGGCCTCGGTCATCGTCCGGGCCCGGGCAGCAGGCCGCGCTCCACGGCGACCATCACCGCCCGGGTGCGGTCGTCGACACCGAGCTTGGCGAACACCCGCAGCAGGTGGGTCTTCACCGTCGCCTCGCCGATGAACAGCTCCCGGCCGATCTCGGCGTTGGTCAGCCCGCGCGCCACCCCGGCCAGCACCTCCAGCTCCCGCGCGGTCGGCGCCTCCACCGACGGCGCCCGCAGGCGCGACACCAGCCGGGCGGCCACCGGCGGGGCCAGCACCGTCTCCCCGCGGGCCGCGGCGCGGACGGCGTCGGCCAGCTGCGGCAGTGGCGCGTCCTTGAGCAGGTAGCCGGTCGCGCCGGCAGCGACGGCCCGGACGATGTCGGCGTCGGTGTCGTAGGTGGTCAGCACCAGCACCCGGACGGTCGGGTGCGCCGCGGCCAGCCGCTCGGTCGCGGTCACGCCGTCCATCCGCGGCATGCGCAGGTCCATGAGGACGACGTCCGGCGACAGCGACGCCGCCAGCGCGAGCGCCTCCTGCCCGTCGGCTGCCTCCCCGACCACCGTCAGGTCGTCCTGCGCGTCCAGCCACCCGACCAGCCCGCCGCGCACGACGGGGTGGTCGTCGACGACCAGCACCCGGATGGTCACGAGCCCGGCACCCGCACCGTCACCGACGTCCCCGCCCCCGGGGCGGAGCTGACGTCCACCGAACCGCCCACCTGCTCGACCCGTCCGCGCAGCCCCGCCAGCCCGGCTCCCCGGGCCGCGGCGACGTCGAACCCCACACCGTCGTCCGCCACGTGCACCGACACCTGCCCGGCCACCCGCGCCAGGCGGACCACCACCGCCGACGCCGACGCGTGCCGCCGCACGTTGGTCAGCGCCTCCTGCGCGCCGCGCAGCAGCACGATCTCCTCGTCCCGCCGCAGCGCCGGCCCCTCCCCCAGCGCGGCGGTGTCCACCCGCACCGGCAGGCCGGTCTCCCGGCCGAAGCGGGAGGCCAGCTGCTCGAGCGCCTCCACCAGCGTGGCGTCGTCCAGGGCGACCGGCTGGAAGGCGGCGACCACCGCGCGCGCCTCGGCCAGGTTGTCCCGCGCGACCTCCTCGATGAGCGCCAGCCGGTCCCGCGCGGCGGCGGGGTCGGCGGCGAGCTGCGCGGCCGCGGTCTGCGCCAGGACGACGATGCTCGTGTAGCCCTGCGCCAGGGTGTCGTGCACCTCGCGGGCCAGCCGTTCCCGCTCGGCGAGCACCCCGCGCTCCCGCTCGGCGGCGGCCAGCTCGGCCCGGGTGCGCTCCAGCTGGTCGATCAGCTCCGCCCGCTGCCGGCTCTGCTCGAGCACCCGGCTCACCCAGACGCCCAGCGCGATGCTGAACAGCATCCCGACGCCGGCCGAGAGCAGCGCCTGCTGGGCGTCCGCCCCGTCGGCAGCGGCGGCCAGCGGGCCGGCGAGGCTCGCCACCGCCAGCAGGACCGTCCAGACGATGCCGGGCCGCGGCGCCTCCACCAGGAACCACACCTGCGGATAGGCCAGGAAGAGCAGGAACAGCAGCGAGGGCGCCAGCCAGGCCAGCACCCCGAAGCAGCCGACCAGCACGACGAGGTACGCCACCGCCTGCACCGGGTGGTCGCCGGCGATGGCCGGTGCCCCGGCGACCGCGTACGCGACGGCCAGCACGCCCAGCGTCACGACGAGGACCGCGCGCTGCCCGGTTCCGACGTCGCCGACCAGCGCGGTCACGACGGCCAGCGTCCACACCGCCGCCGACACGACGTGGATGCCGAGCACGGTGGCCCGCCACCCGCGCTCGGACAGCGGCGCGCTGCCGTCGTTCCCACCCCGGGCGGGGAGGACGACGGCGGCGAGCCGGCTACGGAGGTTCACGCCCCGCGCCGCCAGCGGAAGGTGCGGGCGCAGACCACGACGCCGATGATCACCCACGCGGCAAGCACCAGGGCGGTCCGCCCGTGCTCCCACGCGCCGGCCACCTCCGCCGCAGCCGCCTGCTCCGGCAGGAACACCGAGCGCATCCCCTGGGTCATCCACTTGAGCGGGAAGATCGCGGCGACCTGCTGCATCCACGCGGGCAGCTCGGTGTAGACGAAGAAGACGCCCGAGAAGAACTGCAGGACGACGGCGAAGGCCGGAATGCCCGCGCCGGCCGCGCGGGCGCTGCCGACGACCGACGACACCGCGATGCCGAGCACCGTGCCGGCCAGCGCGCCGCCGAGCGCGACCCAGGTGAACGTCAGCCACCGGGCGGGGTCGTCCGGCAGCGGGACGTCGTAGGCCAGCGAGGCCACGGCGAGCAGCACGGCCAGCTGCGCCACCGTCGAGACCAGCACCTGCCCGGCCTTGCCGCCGAAGTAGGCGACCAGTGGCGTGCCGAGGACCTGCAGCCGCTCGAGGTCGCCCCGGTCGCGCTCCTCGGCGATGCCCGTGCCGACCGCCTGGAAGCTGGTGAGCATGATCCCGGTGGCCGCGATGCCGGCCACGAAGTACTGGCTGAACGGGACGCCGGGCGAGACCTCGTTGCCGCCGAACACCGAGCCGAAGACGACCATCATCAGCACCGGATAGGCGAAGGAGAACACCACCTGCTGCGGCTCGCGGACGAACAGCCGCAGCTCGAGGCCGACCCGCGCCCACGCGATGCGGGCCCACGCGGATGGCGCCGGACGGGTCAGGACGGTGCCGGTCATCGCACGGCCTCCTCGGGAATGCCGACCAGGCGGAGGTAGACGTCCTCCAGGCCGGGGCGGGTGACGGTTAGGTCGGGGAGCTCGCCGTGCGGGACGGCGGCGAGCAGGTCGCGCAACAGCGCGGCCGGAGTGAGGGTGCGCACCTCGCGGGGCGCGCCGTCCTCGGTCCAGTGGACGGTGGCCTCGCGGCGCAGCGCCCCGCCGAGCTCGGCCGGGGGCGCCACCTCGACCAGCCGGCCGTCGGTGATGACGCCGACCCGGTCGGCGAGGTGGGCTGCCTCGTCGAGGTAGTGGGTGGTGAGCAGGACGGTCGTGCCGGCGGCCTGCAGCGACTCGACCAGCGCCCAGAACTGCCGTCGGGCGACCGGGTCGAGCCCGGTGGTCGGCTCGTCGAGGAAGAGCAGGTCAGGCCGGCCCTGGACGCCGAGCGCCACCTCGAGCCGGCGACGCTGCCCGCCGGAGAGCCTGTCCACCCGCCGGCCGGCTGCCTCGGTGAGCCCCACCGCGGCGATCAGCTCCTCGGATCGCTGTGGGGTGACGTGGTAGTGGGCGAAGTGGTCGACCGTCTCGCGCACGGTCAGCGCGTTGCCGGCGCCGGTGGTCTGCCCGACGACGCCGACCCGGTCGCGCCACGCGCGGTCGCCGCCCGCCGGGTCGGCGCCGAGCACGCGCACCTCGCCGGCGTCGCGGCGGCGCACGCCCGCGAGGATCTCGACGGTCGTCGTCTTGCCCGCCCCGTTGGGGCCGAGAAGGGCGAAGACCTCGCCGCGCCGCACGTCGAGGTCGATGCCGTCGACGACGGCCCGCCCGCCGTAGCGCTTGACCAGCCCGCGGACGCGGATCGCCGGTCGTTCGTCGGGCGCCGTCCTGCTGCGGGTCGGCGCCGGCTCTGTCGTGGTCATGGCCCGACCCTCCTCCCGCGCCGCGCCCGGTGGGACCGCCGATGCGCCGGTCCGCCGTCCACCGACCGGTGGACACGAGAGGAGTTCGACCGGGTCGGCGACGCGGTCGGGACGCCGCCGTGGGATGCAGAGCGCCGCGGTGCCCGTCGGCGCCGGACGAGGTGCTCTGCCGACGCAGCGACACCGCCCGGTTCTGGCACGGCCTCGCGCGGCGCAGCACACCGCGGAAAGGGTCCGCGCCCGCCGCGCCGGGGCCGTTCGGCGGCGGCGGAGACGCCGGGTCGGCTGTCGTCATCGAGACAGGCTGGATTCAGTCAATCTCTGGATTGATTCCACTTTCACCCTGCGCGTCGGGGTGGCCCGTGTCACGGTGGTCCCACGCGAGGCGGTGGAGCACGAGGGGGACGCGGTGTCCGGTACACAGCGACGGGTCGGCATGGCCGTGGTCGGTCTCGGAGGCGCGGTCGCCACGACCGCCGTCGCGGGGCTGGAGCTGCTCCGCTCCGACGCGGGCGACACCTCGGGACTGCCGCTCGCGGGGCTGGACGTCGACGGCCGCCCCGTCGAGGAGGCGACCGGAATGGTGCGGTACGCCGACCTGGTCGTCGGCGGCTGGGACCTCGACGGCGCCGACCTCCGCAAGGCCGCGGAGCTGCACGGCGTCCTCGACCCCCGGCAGCTGGAGCAGGCCGGGCCGCACCTGTCCTCGGTGACCCCCTGGCCGGCGGCCGGGGACGCCGACTTCTGCCGCAACGTGACCGGCGGCAACGTGGTGCTCGCCGAGACCCGCCGCGCCCAGGTCGACGCCGTCCGGGCCGACCTGGCCCGCTTCCGCCAGAAGCACGACCTCGACGGGCTGGTCCTGGTCAACCTGGCCTCGACCGAGCGCTGGCCCGACCCGGCGGCGCCCGCGCTGCAGACGGTGGAGGCGTTCGAGGCCGGGCTGGACGCCGACGACCGCTCGATCACCCCGTCGATGGTCTACGCCTGCGCGGCGATCGCCGAGGACGTCGGCTACGTCAACTTCACGCCCTCGCTGGCCGCCGACGTCCCGGCACTGGCCGAGTTCGCCGAGCGGCGCGGCGTGCCGATCGCCGGCAAGGACGGCAAGACCGGGCAGACGATGATGAAGACGGTGCTGGCGCCGGCCTTCCGCAGCCGCTCGCTCACCGTCGAGGGCTGGTACTCGACCAACATCCTGGGCAACCGCGACGGCCTGGCTCTCGACGACCCCGATTCGCTGTCGAGCAAGCTGCAGACCAAGGGCAGCGTCCTCGACTCGATTCTCGGCTACCCGGTCGAGGACCACGTCGTGCGGATCGACTACTACCGGCCGCGCGGGGACCAGAAGGAGGCCTGGGACGCCATCGACCTGGTCGGCTTCCTCGGCCAGCGCATGCAGGTCAAGGTCGACTTCCAGTGCCGCGACTCGATCCTCGCCGCGCCGCTGGCCATCGAGCTGGCCCGCCTGACCGACCTGGCCCAGCAGCGCGGCGAGGGCGGCATCCAGACCCAGTTCGGCTGGTTCTTCAAGGCGCCGATGACCCCGGACGGCGGCGTGCCCGAGCACGCCCTGCACCGGCAGGAGCGCGCGCTGCTCGACTGGCTGGCCGCGGCCCCGGCCGGCCGGTGACGGGCGGGCTCCCCGCTCTGGCGCAGCTGCGGCCGCTGCTGGCCGAGGTCGGCGACGCCAAGCGGATCCGGGTCGCGGGCGCTCCCGGGTCGCTGGCCGAGCAGGCCTTCGCCCGCGCCTGGGGGCGGCTGGTCGCCGGCGAGGACGCCGCCGCGGTCGCGCTGTCGGAGACGGCGGCGGCCGTGGCCCGGGCCCGGCTGGCCGGCATCGACGGCGCGGTGCTGCGGACGGCCGGCCTGTCGGACACCGAGGCTCACGCGGTGCTGCGCCGCGGCTTCGACGAGGTCGCCGGCCCGGCCGGCCCGGCACCGACAAGGCGAGGAGCGCCCCGTGGCAGCCACCGACATCCGTCCGAAGATCACCCTGGCCTGCCAGGAGTGCAAGAGCCG
>NZ_SPQN01000072.1 GCF_004571065.1 Geodermatophilus sp. DF01-2 | reverse complement strand
CCGAGGCCCTGGCCGAGCGCGGCCTGACCGTCCGGACCGGGCCGGTCCGGTCGGTGCCCCGCCCGGTGGTCGGCCGCCGACGGGCGGACGCCGCAGGGGACGGCGCCCTGGCCGTCGACATGGAGAGCGCCTGGCTGGCCCGGCTCGCCGCCGGCCGGCATCTCGCCGTGGTTCGCGTGGTCCTCGACAGCGCCGACGCCGAGCTGCTGCGCCCCGGGCTGCCGGCGGCGCTCCGCACGGCCTGTCGGGTCCTCGCCACCGCGGCCCCTGCACTGGCGGCCTGGGCGTCCGCCGCTCCGTCGCCGTCCCCCATTCCCTCGAAGGAGACCTGATCCGTGCCCGTACCCCTGCGCCAGAGCGCCCGCGTCGGCGCCCACCTGCTGCACCAGCGACTGCGCCGTCGGGAGAAGTTCCCGCTGCTGGTGGAGCTCGAGCCGCTGTTCGCCTGCAACCTCAGCTGCGCCGGCTGCGGCAAGATCCAGCACCCCGCGTCCGTGCTCAAGCGGCGCATGCCCGTGCAGCAGGCGCTCGACGCGGTGGCCGAGTCGGGCGCGCCGATGGTCTCCATCGCCGGCGGCGAGCCGCTGATCCATCCGGAGATCGGCGAGCTCGTGCGCGAACTGGTCGCCCGCAAGCGCTTCGTCTACCTGTGCACCAACGCGCTGCTCATGGAGAAGAAGCTGGACCTGTTCACCCCGTCGCCGTACTTCGCCTGGGTGGTGCACGTCGACGGACTGCGGGAGCGCCACGACGCCTCGGTGGACAAGGAAGGGGTGTTCGACGCGGCCTGCGCGGCGATCCGCGCGGCGCAGGAGCGGGGGTTCCGGGTCACCACCAACACCACGTTCTTCAGCACCGACACCCCGACCACCGTCCGCGAGGTGCTCGACTTCCTCAACGACGACCTCGGCGTCGACCAGATGATGATCTCCCCGGCCTACGCGTACGAGAAGGCACCGGACCAGGAGCACTTCCTCGGGCGCCGGGACACGACCGCGCTGTTCCGGGAGGCCTTCGCCGGAGGCCGGCGCCGGCGGTGGCGGCTCAACCACTCGCCGTTGTTCCTCGACTTCCTCGAGGGCCGGGTGGACTTCTCCTGCACAGCCTGGGCCATTCCCAGCTATTCGGTGTTCGGGTGGCAGCGCCCCTGCTACCTGATGGCCGACGGGTACACCGCGACCTATCGGGAGCTGCTGGAGACCACCGACTGGGAGAGCTACGGCCCGGGCCGGGATGCGCGCTGCGCCAACTGCATGGCCCACTGCGGCTACGAGCCCAGCGCCGTGCTCGCCACCGTGGGGTCGCTGCGGCAGAGCCTGCGCGCGGTGACCGGCGCGTGAGGGAGGAGGGGACGATGACCCAGCAGACCGTCTTCTACCGGGAGTCCGACGCCCGGCCCGAGGCACTGACCGGCGCTTCGGTCGCGGTGCTCGGCTACGGGAACCTCGGCCGCTCCGTGGCGCTCAACCTGCGCGACAGCGGCCTGGCGGTGACCGTCGGCAACGTCGACGACGAGTACCGGGCGCGGGCCCGCGAGGAGGGGTTCGCCGTCGCCGACCCAGGGGATGCGGTGAGCGCCGCGGACGTGGTCTACCTGCTGCTGCCCGACGAGGTGATCCCTCGGGTCTTCGACGTCGAGGTCCGCCCGCGGCTGCGGGAGGGGACGGCGCTCTGCTTCGCCTCCGGCTACGTCCTCGCCTACGGCCTGGTCCGGCCGCCGGCCGACGTCGACGTGCTGCTGCTCGCCCCGCGGATGCTCGGGGAGGAGGTGCGGTCGGCCTACCGGGACGGCACCGGTTTCCTCAGCTACGTCTGCGTGGAGCAGGACGCGACCGGCCGGGCCGAGGAGCGGCTGCTGGCGCTCACCGCGGCGGTCGGCTCGCTGCGGCGGGGCGCGATCCGGCTCTCGGCCGAGCAGGAGGCCACGCTGGACCTGTTCGTCGAGCAGAGCGTCGGCCCCTACCTCGGGGTCGCCTTCCAGACCGCGTTCCGGGTCGGCGTGGCGGCCGGGCTGCCGCCCGAGGCACTGGTCTGCGAGCTCTACATGTCCGGGGAGATGGCCCGCACGATCACGACCATGGCCACCGCCGGGTTCTTCGAGTCGGTGCGTTCGCACGGCCTGGTGGCGATGTACGGCGGCTTCCAGGGCACGCTCGGGCTGGACGGCGAGGCGATGGAGCGCCACTTCCGCGACGTGCTCGAGCAGATCCGCTCCGGCGGCTTCGCCCGGCAGCTGCAGGAGGAGGAGGCGCAGGGCTATCCGATCCTCGCGGTGCTGGAGAGCGTGATCGGCGGCGACGACCCGATCACCGCGGCCGAGCAGCGGGTGCGTGCCCGGCTCGGCGACCCCGGCCGTACAGCAGGCGAGCCGCGCCGGCCCACGTCCGCGCCCCGGCGAGGCGGGGGAACCACTGCAGCTCCCGGGGAGGGTTGACCCAGCCGTCGGTGACCGTCTGGCTGTAGCAGTAGGCCCGCAGCCCCTCGACGCCGCCCTGCCGGCCGGTCCCGGACGCGCCGCGCCCGCCGAAGGGCAGACCCGGCGCGGCGTAGTTGACCAGGCAGTCGTTCACGGCCACCGCCCCCACCCGCAGGCGCGCGGCGATCCGCCGGCCCTGGTCCCGGTCCGCCGTCCACACCGAGGCGGACAGGCCGTACGGCGAGTCGTTGACCATCGCCACCGCCGTCTCCTCGTCCGGGACCGACAGCACCGGCAGCACCGGGCCGAAGGACTCCTCGCGGACGATGGCGGCGTCCGGGGGGACGGCGCTGAGCAGGGTGGGCTCGAGGTACTCGTGGCCGCCCCGGCGGACCGGCGACCCGCCGCGGTGCAGCCGCGCACCGGCGGCCACCGCCGCGCGCACCTGTCCGGCCAGCCGCGCCGCGGCCCCGGGCAGGACCATCGGGCCGACGTCGCGGCGGTCCCCGCCGCCCACGGACAGGTCGTCGAAGGCGCGCTCCAGCTCGGCGACGAAGCGGTCGTGCACGGTGTCGACGACGTAGCAGCGCTCGATCGCCACGCAGGACTGCCCGGCGTTGAAGCAGGCTCCCCACGCTGCCGCGCGCGCCGCCCGGCGCAGGTCGGCGTCGTCGAGCACCACCATGGCGTCGTTGCCGCCGAGCTCGGCGACGACCGGGGTGAGCCGCCGGGCGGCCAGCTCGGCGACCCGCCGTCCCGTCGCCGGAGAGCCGGTCAGCGAGACGACGTCCACGTCGGCGGCCGCCAGTGCCTCGCCCACCTCGGCGCCGCCGTGCACGACCTGGACCATGCCGTCGGGGAAGCCGGCCTCGGTGAGCAGGGTGGCGACGAGGTCGCCGGCGGCAGGGGTCCGCTCGGAGGGCTTGAGGACGACGGTGCAGCCGGCCGCCAGGGCGGTGACGGTGGGGAGCAGGGCCAGCAGGAAGGGGTAGTTCCACGGGGACAGGACGGCGGCCACGCCGCGGGGCCGGTGGTGGACCTCGGTCCGCTTGGCGAGCAGTGGCCAGGCCACGGCCCGGGAGCCGGCCAGGGCGCGCCCGGCGGAGCGGGCGAGCCAGTCCACGTGGGCCGCCGCGTGCAGCACCTCCGCCACCACCACGTCCGCCGGGAGCCGACCGGTCTCGCCATTCACCGTGGCCACGACGGTGTCCGCCCGGTCGACCAGGACCCGGCGCAGCTCGGCGAGGTGGCGCTGTCGCTCGGCGACCGGCGTGTCGGCCCACCGCGGGAACGCCCGACGGGCCTCCGCCACGGCGCGGGCAACCTCCGGGTCACCGGGATCGCCGCCGGGCGCGGCTGCGGGGGCGTTCCGGTGGTGGGGGCCCCGTGCTCCGACCATGGCGCGGAGCGTAGGCGGCGGCGAGCCGTGGACCTCCCGCGGCACGGTCGGAACCCGGGCCGGGTGCCGGGGTCCTCGGCCTGTGGTCGACATGCTGTGCCCGACCCCTTCACCCTCGTCCCGCAGGGGGGCGGCGACCACCGGACCACCCACCGCTGTGCGGGGGGAGTGGCTGACCTTCGGCCTGCTGGAGCGGGCCGTCCGGCTGCTGACGACGGCGATGACCTACGAGGTCCCCCTGCAGGACCTCGGCGTGGACACCCGCAGCACCGAGGACCGGCCTGCGCATCCTGCGGGTCCGCCCGGCGTCCTGCTGAACGCATCGGAGATGCCCGGGGCGGCCTCCGCGGCGTGGAGCATGGCGCCGTTGCGCCCGTGTTACGGCTGCATGACGGTCCTCCGCTGTGCGGATGAGTGCCCGGGGCGGGGGCAGGTGCAGAGCGGAACTGATTCGTGACCGGTCCTGGCCGGCCAATCCGAAGGAGAGCCATGAGCCGCACCGCCCTGCCCACCCGTCGCAACCGGTGGCGTTCGGCCGCCGCCGGCATCGCCATCGCCGCGGCGTCGTTCACCATGGCCGCCTGCGGCGAGGAGGAGCCCCTCGAGGAGGGCGTCGTGGAGGAGCCCCTCGAGGAGGAGCCCCTCGAGGAGGAGCCCGTGGGATGACCGAGTGACGCAGACCTGATCCACCACACGAGGGGGACTGAGCATGGCCTCGAACATCGTGGACGACGTCCGGACGCCCGGGCGGATCACCGACCTGGTCCGGTGGGGACCGGTCGTCGCCGGGGTCGTCATCGCGCTGGGCTTCTTCGCGCTCATGAATGCGCTGTGGCTGGCGTTGGCGTACAGCGTCGACGGAGGTGACGGCTGGGTCAGCGGCAACATCGGCTGGTTCATCGGTGTCACCGCCGCCGTCGCCCTCATGTTGGCCGGCTTCCTCGCGGGCTACTTCTCCGGCCCCCGGGGTGCCGGGGCGGGCGTGGCCAACGGGCTGACCGCCTGGGGCCTGCTGTTCATCCTGTCCCTGACCGCCCTCATCCCGGGTGCGGTCAACCTGACCACCCAGCTGGGCGCAGGTCTCCAGGAGGGTCAGACGACCGTGGGCGGGGCGCTGGGCGCGGGCGGCGGCGGCTTCACCGTGGAGACCGCCCTGTGGGTGAGCTTCTGGTCGCTGCTGGCCGGGCTGGTCCTGGCCGCCGTGGGCGGCCTGCTGGGCGGCAAGATGCGGCGTCCGGTCGTCGAGGCCGAACGCGAGAGCCGCAACTCCGAGCAGGTGACGACCGCGGCCCCGGCCCGCCCCGCCACGGGGGCGACCGTGACCGAGAACTACGTCGTCGAGCCGGAGCCGGTCGACCGGACGCGTGAGGTCCCGGTCACCACGGACGAACCCCCGCGCCGCCGCTGAGGCGGGCGGCCCGCTGCCACGGCCCGGTGGACAGCGGTCCAGTCCGGGAGGCATCCGGCCGGACCCCGGCCGGGTGCCTTCCGTCGTCTGCCGCCTCGTCGTCTGCCGCCCCGTCGTCTGCCGTCGCCCCGAGGCCGTGCGGGCGCCGTCGGGCCGGTGGGCGGGGCGGACCTCGTGCCCATGGGTCGGCAGGGAGTCGGGGACGCATCCCGGGGGGATCTCCAGCGCCCGGCGGACGGGAGGAGAGCTCTCCCGCGTCCCCGTCCCGGGCAGCGTCCGTTCGTCCGGCATCACCATCTGTTCGCCGCTCGCGGCGTCCCGGGAGTGCGGGAGGAGGCGTGCCGCTGCGGAGCGGTCACCCGCTGGACCGCTCCGCGGGAGTGGTGTCCGCCGGCGCGGTCGTCTCCGGGTCACCCGGCCGGGGCGCGACCGAGAGATAGTCCGCCCGGCTCACCGGCTGGTCGCTCAGGCCGGCGTCGGTGGGCACCTCGACGAAGGCGCCGTCCAGGGTGAAGCAGACCCGATCCACGTGCAGGAACTGGGTCACCGTCCACACCACCTGGGCCACGGCCAGCAGCTGGTTGGTGCCGGCGATGCCGGCGAACTCCCGGCCGACGGCGACCGTGACGGTCCCGGCGACCTCGGGGCCGGACAGCACCACCAGATCCTGCGGTGAGAGCGCGGTCCGCAGCCCGGCCAACACCTCGGTCCGCGTCGGCCCGGCCAGCAGCAGGTCCACCGCCGTCTGCGGCCGCCGTTCGGCGACCCGGCGGGGGACCGCCTCGAGGCGCGAGTCGTGCACGAAGTAGACCGCGATCTCCTTCCACCCACCGCCCAGTGGGGGACCGGCAGGATCGGGGGGCGGGGTCGGCACGGACACCCGCTCGACCGGTCCGCTCGCCGACAGGCCGCACCCGGTCACGAGCACCAGGGCGAGCAGGGTGACCAACAGCCTGGTCACGCGAGCCGGCCCCGGACGAGACACCGGAGGGAACCCGGCCGGCCGAGCCGGGCCTCCTGGGCCGACCTCCGGACGGGGTACGCGGCGTCCTGGACGGGACGTGCAGTAGCGCCGACCCTCGGTCTCGGGCCGGGAGGTCACTGATCCGACAGCACCGGGATGTCGGGTGTCCGGCGCGCGGCGGTGCGGCTGATCGGCATCGGGTCCTCCGGCTGGGACACGGGTCGCTCCGGACCGTTGCCCGGGAGCGAGGGGTGCGGGATGTCTCGTGCCCGGCTGGCGCCACACCGAACGGCAGTCGGGGACACCGACACGGAGCCGTCACGCAGGGCCGGTCTGCGTGGCGCTCGTGTGACGGCGAGCAGTGCGGCAGGGCCGGACCTGTGGTCGTACGGCGACCGGTCGGCGGCACGCCGGTGCCGACCGACGACGGGCAGCACCGTGCGGTGGGCAAGGGACGGCCGGTGCAGCGGTCGCGCCGGTCGGCCGCCTGCGGGGAACCGGCGTCCACCGACTCGACGCGTTGCCGGCTGCAGTCGACGGCGGCGGGGCAGACGAGGGGACGAGCCGTCGAGGGCCGCCGGGCGACGCCGGCCCGCTCCACCGGGTCGTCGTGGCGCCCGCGTGGTGGACGGGGTGGGTGGGGTCTCTTTGTAGGGTTGCGGCAACACGCAGGTCCCCACCAGCGCAAGGCTCCCGTCCGAGCCGCTCCGGCGGCGCGACGAGCGGGGTCGCGGGGCCACCGCCGCAGCGCCACGCTGCCGGGTGCTCAGCTGGACGGGGGAGGCGCCGGGGCGGCGTCCCGGCCGACCGTCGGGGGAGGGGGACAGGGTGATCCTGCTGCAGGGGTGGTCCCGGATGAGTCGCCGGTGAGCCGTCCGGCCGACCTCGGTGGAGCGCACGGTCCCGTCGATCTCTCCGCGGGCGAGCGGCTGACGCAGGCACGACTGCGGCTGGCGCTGGAAGCCGCGCACCTGGGCCTGTGGGACTGGGACCTGGCCACCGGTGGCCTGGTCTGGGACGAGCGCAGCATGGCCATGTTCGGCGTCGACCCGGCTGAGGTCACCGGCTTCGTCACCGACATCGAGGAGCCGATCCATCCCGAGGACCTGCCGCAGGTGCAGGCGGCGCTGGCCGGGGCGATCGCGACGGCCAGCACCGTCGACGTGGAGTTCCGGGTCGTCTGGCCCGACGGCACGATCCGCTGGGTGTACGCACGCGGCCAGGCGGTGACCGACTCCACCGGCGAGGTCGTGCGGGTGATCGGCACCAATGTCGACGTCACCGAGCGGCGTCACGCCGCGGAGCAGCGGACCGCGGACGCGCAGCGCATGGCCGGGCTGGTCGCGGTCGCCCAGGTCCTCGGCGAGGCACAGAGTCACCTGGAGGTGCTCCAGGTCGTCACCGCCCAGGGTGTGACATTGCTGGGCGCGCAGGGCGCCGTGCTGTGCCTGGCCGACCCCGAGGGCAAGCAGGTGCGCACCTGGACCACCAGCTTCTTCGGCGAGCCGGTCCGCGCCGACGTCGCCGAGCTGCCGGCGGACTTCCCCCTGCCGATGATCCACGCGATCGCGACCGGGACCGCGCACTTCCTGCCCGACCGGGCCGCCGCGGTCGCGTTGTTCCCGGGCAGCGAGGAGCTGTACGCGCAGGCCCGTACCCAGGGCTCCGCGGCCGTGCCGCTGCGCGCGGACGGCCGGGTCTTCGGGTCCCTCTCGGTGGCCTTCGACGTCCCGCACGAGTGGCGGCCGGCCGACCGGGAGCTGCTGGAGACCTTCGCCGCGCTCACCGCCCAGGCCCTGGAGCGCATCCGGGCCCGCGACGCCGAGCGGGGGGCCGCCGAGGCCGGGCGGCGGCTGTCGGAGACGTTGCAGCGCAGCCTGCTGACCAATCCGCCGCAGCCGGATGACCTGTCGATCGCGGTGCGCTACCAGCCCGCCGCCGAGCAGGCGCAGGTCGGCGGGGACTGGTACGACGCCTTCCACACACCCGACGGGACCACCACCCTGGTCATCGGCGACGTCGCCGGGCACGACCGCACCGCCACCGCCGCGATGGCCCAGGTCCGCAACGTCCTGCGCGGCGTCGCCCAGACCCTCGAGGAATCACCGGCGGCGGTGCTCTCGGCGCTGGACCGTGCGCTGGACGGGTTGGGCGTCGCCACACTGGCCACCGCGATCCTCTGCCAGGTCGCCGGGCACCGGGCCGGCGCCGCACGCGGCGGGCGGCTCCTGCGCTGGTCGAACGCCGGGCACCCGCCACCGCTGCTCGTCCGACCCGACGGCACCGTCGAGCTGCTGGAGCGTCGAGCCGATCTGCTGCTCGGCGTCGACCCGGCGGCCGGGCGTGCCGACCACACCGTCGTCCTGCACCCCGGAGCCGCACTGGTCCTCTACACCGACGGGCTGATCGAGCGCCGCGGTGAGCCGCTCGACGCGGGGCTGCGGCGACTGGCCGCCACCGCCGCCGGCTTGCCGGCACTGTCGGCCGAAGAGCTGTCCGACGCGCTGCTCGACCGCCTCGCCCGGGACGCGGAGGACGACGTCGCCCTGCTCGTCCTGCGCCCCGTCTAGCCAGGTGCCTCTCGCGCGCGAGAGGCACCTGGACGGCGTCAGCGGCCGGTGTGCGGCAGGTGGACGATCTCCAGGACGGCGTGCGCCGGGCTGCCCGGTGGAGCGACCAGGACCAGCTCCTGCTGATGGGCGGCGAGTTGGTCGCGCATCCGGTGCAGCGTCTGCACCCCGGCGCTGGCCAGGTGCGTGACGTCGGTGAGGTCGACGGTCAGCGGGAGGACACCACCGCGTGAGGCGGCGGACAGCCGGCGTCCGAACTCCTCGGCGGTGGCGATGTCGATGGGACCGCGGACCCGCAGCCGCGGGGAGCCGCTGTCGTGGTCGGCATCGACGGCGAACGGCGGCCGGAGCGCAGGTGCGGCCGGCTGGGCGCCGGCGGCGGAGGCGAGCATGGCGGGTCGGTACAGCCGGTGGCGCAGCGTCACCACGGTGCCGCGGGGCCCGTCCGGGGCGTCGTCGTGCGACGGGTGGTCGACGCGCAGGAAGTCGATGAGCCGCTCGGCGAGCAGCAGCCCGCGCCCCCGGTGGGTCACTCCGGGGTCGGGGGGCCGCCACCGGCCCTGGTCGCTGATCCGGCATTCGACGACCCCGCCGGCATGTAGGGCCGCCTCCAGTCGCACGGGCCCGGGCTGGCCGGGCGGGTAGGCGTGGTCGACGGCGTTGGCGATCGCCTCCCAGACGGCCAAGGTCAGCGCGTCGCGGTCGGCGTCGGTCGGGTCGAGCCGGTCGAGCCAGTCGTCGAGCTGCTGGCGCAGCTGCCGCAGGCTCGACCTGGTGGTCGGCACCTCGACGTCCAGGTCCCGGGTCGGAGTGGTGAGCCGGTAGGCGGCGAGGGTCGTGACGTCGTCGTCGTAGCCGGTGCGGGTCAGCAGCTCGACGGTGAGCTGGCAGACCCGTTCGGTCGGGGTCGGTGCGGCCCCGAGCGGCAGGGCCCGGTTGGCGGCGGCGTCGGCGGCGACCTTGGCCAGCTCGGCCATCCCGTCGCCGATGGTGCGATGGGGACGTTCGACCAGCCCGTCGCTGTAGAGCAGGACCAGCTCGCCCGGCGCGAGGGTGTCGACGGCCAGTGTCGGCGTGGTGCCGGTGCCCAGCGGCCCGTTCCCGGTGCCGGGGAGGAACCGGGTCGACCCGTCGGCGCCGACGACCAGCGGCGGAGGCTGTCCGCAGCTGCTGTAGCACAGCCTCCCGGTGGCCGGATCGAGCACCACCAGCGCCAGCGTGGTCGCGTGCAGTGACGGGGTCCTCGCCGCGAACGCGTCCGCCCGCGACAGGGCCTCCACGGGATGGCAGCCGGTGGCCAGCGCGTCGCCCAGGACGGCCCGCAACTGGCCCATCGCGGCGGAGGCGGCCACCCCGTGCCCGACCACGTCGCCGACGACCAGCGCCACGGCGCCGTCGGCGCAGGGGATGGCGTCGAACCAGTCCCCGCCGGCCACCTGGTCGTGTTCGGCCACCAGGTAGCGGGCCGCGATCCGTGCACCGGGCAGCACCGGCAGGGCGGTGGGCAGCAGCGCCTCCTGCAGCGCGGTGACGACATCCCGGGCGTCGCGGTAGCGTCGCTCGGCCTCGGCCGCCTGCTCCTGGGCCGCCTGACGGGCCCGCACCTGCTCGGTGACGTCGGCGGCGTAGGTGAGGACGCCGGTGACCCGGCCGTCGTCCGCCCGGGCGGGGGCCATGTGGAAGTCGAGGTAGACCTCCTGCAGGACGCCGGTCCTGCCGGGGTCCACCTGGAGACGCCACTCCCGCGCGACCTGCGTCCGGCCGGTCGCGTACACCTCGTCCAGGATCTCGTAGACGTGCTGACCGGCCAGCTCGGGAAGGGCCTCGCGGATTGGCAGGCCGACGAACTCGTCCCTGCCGAAGAAGGTCCGGAGGGCCTCGTTGGCCGCCACGACCGTGTGCTGCGGGCCGGCGTACACGGCCATGATCATCGGCATCTGGTCGAAGACCCCGCGGACCACGTCGGCGTCCCCCACGCGCCGCGTCAGCTCCTCGCCCCGGTCCACGACCACACAACACCTCTCCGGCCGTGCCCGCTCCGTGCCCGGCGGCGGCCTCGCTGCTCGTCGCGGCGGCGCAGCGCGCCCATCCGTTCCCGGGCGCTCGCTCCCTGCCTCCCCTGCCCGCCCGTCGGAGCCGGCGTGGAAGGCTGCAGCGGTTCGGCCACCGTGTCGCGACCGAGCGTACCGGGCAGCGCAGGGACGCACCCGGCACGGCTACCGGAGGGCGCGGTCCGGGACCGCAGCCGTCGCGGGACGGCCCGCGGCAGCCGGGGAGGGCAGGGACTCCCTGCGGAGGACGCCGCAGGCGGACGCCTGCTCCCACGGTCGGCGGCTCCCGTGGGACGGCGTCAGGTCCTCGCGGTCAGCCTCTTGAGCGTTCCGGCCACGTACACGACGGAGAGCGCGAAGAAGGCCGTGCCGACGACGGCCTGCACCTGGTCGGCCGAGAGACCCGAGTGGCGGGAGACGGGGCCGGCGACGGCGTCGGCCACCTTCGCTCGCCAGCCCTGCAGGCCGGCCTTGCCGAGAAAGACGGGATCCATGTCCCGTCCCTTACCCGGTGCCGTGGCGGCGATGCCGCCGATGCGGACCGGGCGCGTCGGCACCCCTTCCGCACGCGCACCGGAACTCCGACCGGACTGCCTCGCGCCCGGTCACGGTGCTCACTTCACGGGTGCGGTGTTGACCCCGGGGAGGATCATGTGGCCGGCGTCGACCGGGATGGTGACGCCGGTGACCTTGGCCGCCAGGTCGGAGTTCAGGTAGAGCGCGGTGTCGGCGATGACCTGGGGCGACATGAACGTCGTCCCCTTCAGGGCGTGGAACGAGTAGCCACCCTCGATCATGTCCTCCTCCGTGCCGCCCGCGTGCCCGGCGAACATGTCGTACGCACCCTGGTGGGCGGTCATCGGCGTCCTGATCGCCCCGGGGTGGACCGAGTTGCAGCGGATGCCGTACGGGGCGAGCTCGAGTGCGATGTTCTTCATCAGCCCGACGACGGCGTGCTTGGCGGCCACGTAGTGCGCGTAGTTCGGGCCCGGCTCCAGGCCGTTGATCGACGAGGTGATGACGATCGACCCGGTCTGCCGCTCGATCATGTGCGGGGCGACCGCCTTGGCCGACTTCCAGACGCCGGTGAGGTTGACGCCGATCATCTCGTCCCACGACTGCTCCGACAGCTCCCAGAACGCACCCTGGGTCCAGATGCCGGCGTTGGCGATGAGGATGTCGATCTGGCCGAACTCGGCCAGCCCGCGGCGGACCGCCTCGTCCAGCTGTTCCTGGGAGCGGACGTCGGCGGTCACGGCCAGCGCGCGGCGGTCGAGGGCCTCGACCTGGCCGACGGTCTCGTCGAGGTCGTCCTGGGTCGCCATCCGGTAGGGGACGGTCTCCAGTTGGTCGGCGATGTCCACCAGGATCACGTCGGCGCCCTCGCGGGCGCAGGTGGCGGCGTGCGCACGGCCTTGGCCGCGGGCGCCGCCGGTGATGAGAGCGACCTTGCCTTCGAGCATGCCCATGGGGTTCTCCTCCTCGGGGTGGTGGTGGCCCCCCTGCAGGTCCCGCCGCGAGCTCGCGCGTGGTGGGAGGCAGGGGGTCCTTTCTCAGAGCTGGCCGCCGGCGTCCACCACGTGGGTGGTGCCGGTGACGTAGCGGCCGTCGTCGGAGACGAGGTACAGGACGGCGTTGGAGATGTCGACCGCTTCGATCGCCGGTACCGGCAGCTCGTTGAGGGTCAGCGCCGCCTCCTCGAAGTCCGCCCGGGTCGGGTTCTCCAGGTCGGGGCGGAACAGCCGGTAGGTGGGCTCGTTGAGGATCATGTCGGTGGCCACCGTCGTCGGGTGGATCGTGTTGACCCGGATGTTCTGCGGCGCCAGCTCCTTGGCCATGACCTTGGCGAGCATGACCAGTCCGGCCTTGGCCGCGGAGTAGTGCGCGGTGTCGGGGTTGGCGTAGATCGCGGCCAGCGAGCTGGTGATGACCACCGAGCCGCCGCGTCCGGCGGCGATGATGTGCGGTACGGACGCGCGGACCGTCTTCCAGACGCCGGTGAGGTTGACGTCGATCATCGTCTGCCACGTCTCCTCGTCCATCTCCAGCGTGGACGCGGGCGTGGAGATCCCGGCGTTGGCCAGCACGATGTCCAGCCGGCCGAGCTGGGCGACGCCGTCCTCCACCACCCGGGTCAGCCCCGCGAGGTCGCGCACGTCGACCTCGGCGGCGACGATGCGCCGGTCCAGCGCCTCGACCTGGCGGACGGTCTCGGCCAGGTCGTCGGGGGTGGCGGTGGGGTACGGGACGGTCTCGACCTGCTCGCAGACGTCGACGGCGATGATGTCGGCGCCCTCCTCGGCCAGCCGGAGCGCGTGGCTGCGCCCCTGGCCGCGCGCGGCGCCGGTGATGAACGCGACCTTGCCGTCGACCCGTCCCACGGACCCTCCCTCGTCGCGGCCCCGGCGAGGACCGGAGTGGTGTGCGTCACACGTTATGGCACTCGGTGTCACAAGCGGAAGAGGAATGGCGCGCGGCTCGTGGCAGGCTGCCCGGGTGGCAGAGCGAGGCGTACCGGCGAGCGACCGGGGTGGCCGGCCGGCGGTGACGAGCGCGCACGAGCTGGCGGCGGTGGCGCAGCGCCTGTTCGTGGCCGGTGGCTTCGACGAGACCAGCGTGGAGGACATCGCCGCCGCGGCCGGGATCGGCCGGCGCACGTTCTTCCGCTACTTCCCGACCAAGGCCGACGTCCTGTTCGCCGACTCCCCGCGGGAGCTCGCGCGGCTGCGGGAGGGGCTGGCGGAGGCCCGTCCCGGAGAGCCCTACCGAACGGTGGTCACCCGCGCCGTGGTCGAGGCGCTGCGCATCCCCCCGGGCGAGCGGGAGTGGGCGCTGCACCGCGCGCAGCTGTTCTTCACCGTGCCCGCGGTGCAGGCGCACGCCGCCCGGGTGTGGGCCGAGTGGCGGCGCCTCGCCGCCGACCACGCCCGCACGGTCCCGCACGCCGACCCGCTGTTCCCGGTCGCCGTCGGCCACGCCGTGCTCGCCGGCACGCTCGCCGCGCACGAGCAGTGGCTCACCGTTCCGGACGAGGACCTCGATCGGCTGCTGGCCGGCATGCTCGACCTCCTCCTGCCCCCGGAGCCGCCCCCGGCCTGACCGGGCGCCGCCCCTTGCCTTGTGGCACCGGGTGTCATTACCGTCCGGGTCAGCGGGTGTGAGCCAGGTCGCAGCCCAGTGCCGGCCCCGGCCCCCACTCCGACGACGTCACCGTCCGCTGCCCTCCCGGTCCGGACGACCGTGTGGAGCGCGGACCCAGCGAGGGGAGGACCGCGTGCCCGGACGGGTCGAGGGGAAGGTCGCGTTCATCACCGGGGCCGCGCGCAGTCAGGGGCGCAGCCACGCGCTCCGGCTGGCCCAGGAGGGCGCCGACATCATCGCGGTCGACCTCTGCGGCCCGGTCGACACCATCGAGATGTACCCCGCGGCGACCGAGGACGACCTCGCGGAGACCGTCCGTCAGGTCGAGGCGCTGGACCGCCGGATCGTCGCGACGAAGGCCGACGTCCGCAACGCCGCGGCGCTGAAGGCCGCGCTGGACGACGGGGTCGCCCAGCTCGGGCGCGTGGACATCGTGCTGGCCAACGCCGGCGTCTTCGAGATCTTCCCCGCGCTCGAGCTCAGCGACCGGGCGTGGCAGGACATGATCGACGTGAACCTCACCGGCGTCTGGAACACCTGCAAGGTCGCGCTGCCGCACCTGGTCGACGGCGGCCGCGGGGGCGCCATCGTGCTCACCAGCTCGACCGCGGGGCTGAAGGGGACGCCGAACACCATCCACTACACGGCCGCCAAGCACGGCGTCGTGGGGATCATGCGCACGCTGGCCAACGAGTTCGCGCAGCACTCGATCCGGGTCAACACCGTCCACCCGACCGGTGTGGACACGG
Organism: Geodermatophilus sp. DF01-2; assembly: GCF_004571065.1. GTDB lineage: Bacteria > Actinomycetota > Actinomycetes > Mycobacteriales > Geodermatophilaceae > Geodermatophilus. The sequence goes on along the minus strand of NZ_SPQN01000072.1, from coordinate 8,500 downwards.
TGATGATCCAGAACCCGAAGACCTGGGGGCTGTTCGACCCCGAGGAGCCCGACCCCAGCCGGGAGTCGGCCGAGCCCATCTTCCGGTCGACCAACGCGCTGCCGGTGCCGTGGGTGGACCCGGTGGACATCTCCAACGCCATCCTGTTCCTCGTCTCCGACGAGGCCCGCTACATCACCGGGGTGACCCTGCCGGTCGACGCCGGGTTCACGGTGAAGTGACGACGCCGGAACCGGTGGAGGGCGATCCGGTCGTCACCGGTCGACGGGTCACCGGCGCGGAGAGCGCCTCGGTCCGGGAGGTCCGCCGCCGGGTGGCCCGGCACCTCGTCGGCCGGGAGCGCGAGCTGGACCTGCTGCTGGCCGCGGTCGCCGCCGGCCGCGACGTCCTGCTCGAGGGCCCGCCCGGGACGTCGAAGTCGACGCTGCTGCGCGCGATCACCGCCGAGTGGGGCGTGCCGCTCGTCTTCGTGGAGGGCAACGCCGACCTCACCCCGACCCGGCTGGTCGGCCACCACGACCCGGCGCGGGTGCTGCGCGAGGACTACACGCCCGAGAACTTCGTCCCCGGCCCGTTGGTCGAGGCGATGCGCGCCGGCGGGTTCCTCTACGTCGAGGAGTTCAACCGGGCGCCGGAAGACACGCTCAACACGTTGCTCACCGCGATGGCCGAGCGGCGGCTCGCCGTCCCCCGGGTGGGCACGGTCGAGGCGCTGCCGACCTTCCGGTTGGTCGCCTCGATGAACCCCTACGACACCATCGGCACGACCCGGCTCTCCACCTCGGTGCACGACCGGCTGGTGCGGCTGGCCGTCGGCTACCAGGACGCCGCGGCCGAGCGCGGCATCGTCGGCCGCCGCACCGGCGTGGAGTCCCCGCGGCTGGTCGCCGACGCCGTGGCGCTCACCCGGGCGACCCGGGAGCGGGACGACGTCCGGCAGGGCAGCAGCGTCCGCGGCGCGATCGACCTCGCGCTGGTCGCGGCACAGCTGGCGGCGATGCGCGACGTCCCGCTGCCCGACGAGCCCTCGGTCGACCCGCCGCGCGGGCTGCCGGAGGAGTACACCGACGTCGTCCTCGACGCGCTGCTGCTGGCGCTGTCCGGCCGGGTCTTCCTCGACGAGACGGTGGAGGCCCCACCCGAGGCGGTGCTGCGCGAGATCTGGGAGGACCACTTCCTGCTCGGGCCCGCGGCGGCCCAGCCCGGTTGAAGAGCCGTCGAGGCCGACTCCCCGGTGACCCGACGCAGCACGACCGGGCCGCCGCGCGGGCTGAAGCCGCTGCGCCGCAGGCCCAAGCAGCTGACCGAGCAGCCCGCGCTGTACCAGCCGGCGCCGGGCGGCGGAGGGCTCGCGCTGTCCTCCGGCGACCGGCGGCGGGACCGCCCGGCGACCACGCGCCCCGGCGGGACGGCGCCCGGGACGACGGGCGAGCCGGCCGAGCTGATCGCGCTGGCCGATCTCGCCACCGAGGAGGCGGCCGACCGGGAGATCCGCCGCCGGGCTCAGGGAATCGCGCGGCGGCTGTCGGTGCCGCGCCCGCCCCGTGACCGGCGTCCCCGGCGCGGGGTGGGGGAGCTGGCCTCCCTGCCGTGGAGCGGCGGGTCCGACGAGCTCGACCTCGAGCGGACGCTCGACGCCGTGGCCGGCACGCCGTTCCCCGAGGAGCGCGACATCGTCGTCCGCGAGCGGGTGCGGCAGCGCCGCTCGGTCGTGCTCGTCGTCGACGTCTCCGGCTCGATGAAGGGCGAGCGGGTGCGGACCGCCGCGGCCGCGGTGGGCGCGCTCGCCGGGGAGCTGGCCCGCGACCGGCTCGCCGTCGTCGCCTTCTGGTCCGACGCCGCGGTGCTGGTCCGCCTGGGGGAGCAGGTCGCGCCGCTCGCCGTCCTCGACCTGCTGCTGCGGGTGCCGGCGCAGGGCCTGACCAACGTCGCCTTCGCCCTGGAGACCGCGGCGACGCAGCTGGCCGGCGTCCCGGCCCGGGACGCCCGGGTGCTGCTGCTGTCCGACTGCGTGCACAACGCCGGGCCCGACCCGCGGCCGACCGCGGCCCGCCTGCCGCGGCTCGACGTGCTGCTGGACGTCTCGGGGGAGAGGGACGTCGACCTGGGTCGCGACCTGGCCCGGCTCGGTCGCGGCCGGCTGCGGCTGGTCCGCGACCACCGGGACGCCGCCGCCGCGCTGAGCGCGGTGTTCGCGGACTGAAGGACCCGGCCGCCGTGCAGGTATGCGGGCCTCGCTCCTCTCGAGCTCGGGCTGAGCCTCCGGGCGAGGCCAGCTGCGAGCGGGGGCAAGAGGTCCTTGCTCAGGTCAGTCTGGCCGCGAGCGTCCGGGCGGCGTCCTCCGCGCAGCGGCGGAAGAGCGCGTCGTCCCCCGTGCACAGCCAGTTCACCGACGCTCCGAAGAGCAGGCCGAGCACCGACTCCGCCAGCACGTCGACGTCGCCGGACCACGTGCCCCCGGAGACCTCGGCCACGCGGTGCAGCAGGTCGCGGGCGTCGGAGCGGTACTGCTCGGTCGACTCCCGGGCCGCGACGCGCAGGTCGTCGTCCCGGCCGCCCATCATGGTCAGCTCCTGGAGCACGATTTCGGCGCCGGGGTCGGCGAGAACGCTGTCGACGTACCCGACCAGGGCGCGGGTGAGGACCTCGGCGGGGGTGCCCCCGGCCTCCACCGCCCGCCTGAGCAGCGCGGTGGACCGGTCGCGGTCGGCCTGGAAGACCGCGCGCACCAGCTCGGACTTGGCGCCGAACGCGTAGTGCACCGCGCCGAGCGGGACGCCGGCCTCGCGGGCGACCGCCCGGGTGGTGAGCGACCAGGCCCCCTCCCGCTGCATCACCCGCATGGCGGCCGCCACCAGCTGGGCCCGGCGCTGCTCGACGGGCAGGTGGGCGCGCTTGCCGGCCGTCACCGGGCCACCGGCGTTGCCGCCCGGGGTTCGACGGACGCGGACGGTCCGGTGGCCTCCCGGTCGCCGCGCAGGAGGACGACGGCCTGCGCCGCCACGTAGGCGGCGACCAGGGCGGCGATGACCAGGACGACGTCCATGCCCGCGACGAAGGCCTGTCCGGCCTCGGCCAGGAAGGCCGCTGCGGTGTCCGGCGGCAGCTGCGCGGCGACCTCGGCCGCGCCGCCCAGGGTCTCGCGGGCGGCATCGACGTCACCCTCCGGCACTCCCTCGACCGTACCGAGGTGGGCGGCGTAGACCGACAGCCCGATGGTGCCGAGCACCGCCGTCCCCATGGCTCCGCCGAACTCGTAGGCGGTCTCGGAGACCGAGGCCGCGGCACCCGCCCGCTCGGGCGGTGCCGTGGCGAGGATGACGTCGTTGGTCAGCGCCTCGGCGGCGCCGACCCCCGTGCCGATGAGCAGTCCGGCCGCGACCAGCACGGCCCGGTCGCCGTCGACCCCGAGCTGCGTGCCGACCGCCAGCCCGGCCGCGGCCAGCGCCATCCCCCCGCCGATCACCCAGCGCAGGTGCAGCCGGCGGGCCAGCCAGGGGGCGGCCAGCGACCCGGCGACGGTCGCTCCCGCGAGGGGCAGCATCCACAGCCCGGCCACCAGCGGACTCGTGCCCAGCACGAGCATCAGGTACTGCGGCAGGAAGAACAGCAGGCCCAGCAGGGCGAAGACCGTCAGCAGGTTCGTCGTCACCGCGACGGAGAACGCCCGGTGCCGGAACAGCCGCAGGTCCAGCAACGGCTCGGCCAGCCTGCGCTGCCGCCGCACGAAGATCCACAGCAGCCCCGAGCCGACCGCGAGCGCCGCCGCCGCCGGCGCGCTCGCACCGTCCGCGGCGAAGCTCTTGAGCGCGTACACCACCGACAGGACGCCGGCGATCGACAGGACGGCGGAGAGCACGTCGAACGGTCCGGGCCGCGGGTTGCGGGACTCGGGCAGCAGCGCGAGGGCACCGACCAGCAGCAGGACCATGACCGGGGTGTTCACCAGGAACACCGAGCCCCACCAGAAGTGCTCGAGCAGGAACCCCCCGACGATCGGCCCGACCGCGGCACCGCCCGAGAAGGCCGCCGCCCACACGGCGATGGCCAGGCGCCGTTCCTGCGCGTCGGGGAACACCGAACGCAGCAGCGCCAGGGTCGAGGGCATCAGCGTCGCCCCGCCGAGGCCGAGCAGCGCCCGGGCCGCGATGAGCATCTCCGGTGTCGTCGCGAACGCCGCGACCGCCGAGGCGATCCCGAAGGCGACGGCGCCCGTCATCAACAGCCGGCGCCGCCCGATGCGGTCGCCGAGGTTGCCCATGAGCACGAGCAGGCCGGCGAGCAGGAAGGAGTAGATGTCGACGATCCACAGCAGCTGGGTCGACGTCGGGCCCAGGTCGGCGGTCAGGGCGGGGACGGCGAAGCCGAGCACCGTCATGTCGATGCTGATGAGCAGGACCGGTAGCGCCAGGACCGCCAGAGCGGACCAGCGACGGAGCGGACTCACGGGACTTCCTCAAAAAGACACGGGATGGCGACCGGCCTCAGCCTGCCACTCTTTTGGTCGAACGACCAAATCTGCTCGTGGTCGCTCGCTGCGGGAGGGGCGCCGGTGGCCTCGTGCCAGGACGGCGTCCGGTCGGCCGTTGCGTGGACACACCGTCCCTCGCCCGAGGCGTGCGCCGTCCGAGAGATTCGCGGGCGGAGCTCCCACGCACGTCCTGAGGAGGACGCAATGACCACTCCGTACTGGGTCGCCGGCCGGACCTCGACCGGCACCGACGTCGTCGAGGTGCGCTCGCCGTTCGACGGCGGCCTCGCGGGCCGGACGACGACCGCGACCGCCGAGGACGTCGAGGCCGCGGTGTCGGCCGCCGCCGGTGCCCGCGCCGCCTGTGCGGCCCTCCCCGCCCACGTGCGCGCCGCCGCTCTCGACTCCGTGTCGCGGCGGCTGGCCGAGCGGACCGAGGAGGTGGCCGCGCTGATCACCGCCGAGTCCGGCAAGCCGCTGAAGTGGGCCCGGCTGGAGGTGGCCCGCGCCGTCTCGACGTTCCGCTGGGGCGCCGAGGAGGCTCGCCGCTGGTCGGGCTCCCTGCAGCGGCTCGACACCGACCCCGCCGCGACCGGGCGGATGGCGCTGGTGCGCCGCGTCCCGCGCGGGCCGGTGCTCGGCATCGCGCCGTTCAACTTCCCGCTCAACCTGGTGGCCCACAAGGTGGCGCCGGCCATTGCGGCCGGCGCGCCGATCGTCGTCAAGCCGGCGCCGGCCACGCCGCTGACCGCGCTGCTGCTCGGCGAGCTCCTGGCCGAGACCGAGCTGCCCGCCGGGTCGTGGTCGGTGCTGCCGGTGCCCAACGAGGTCGCCGCCGACCTGGTCCGCGACCCGCGGCTGCCGGTGGTGTCGTTCACCGGGTCGGTGCCGGTCGGGTGGTCGATCCGCGAGGCCGCGCCGCGCAAGCACGTCACCCTCGAGCTGGGCGGGAACGCCGCCGCGGTCGTCGGCCCGGACCAGGGCGACGAGGAGTCGCTGGCCTGGGCGGCGAGCCGGATCGCCACCTTCGCGATGTACCAGGCCGGGCAGTCCTGCATCTCGGTGCAGCGGGTGTTCGCCCACCGGGACGTCGCCGCCGCCCTCACCGACCGCGTGGTCGAGGCCGTCGAGAAGCTCACCACCGGCGCTCCGACCGATCCGGCGACCGACGTCGGGCCGCTCATCGACGAGCCGGCCGCCCGGCGGGTGGAGACCTGGGTGGACGAGGCGGTGGCCGCCGGCGCCCGCGTGCTCACCGGCGGCGTCCGGGACGGCGCCACGTACCCGCCCACGGTGCTCACCGACGTCCCGGCCGACGCCAAGGTGTCCTGCGAGGAGGTGTTCGGGCCGGTCGTCGTCCTGGATGCCGTCGACTCGCTCGACGAGGCGTTCGACCGGGTGAACGCGAGCCGGTTCGGGCTGCAGACCGGCGTCTTCACCCGGGACCTGCAGGTCGCGTTCCGGGCGGCGCAGGTGCTCGAGGTCGGTGGTGTGGTCATCGGCGACGTGCCGAGCTTCCGGGCCGACCAGATGCCCTACGGCGGGGTGAAGGACTCCGGCACCGGGCGCGAGGGCGTCCGCGCGGCGATGGAGGACCTCACCGAGGAGCGGGTCCTGGTCCTCACCGGCATCGCGGTGTGATCCGCGCGAGGCCCGGACCGGGCGCCGACTGCGGGGAACTCGGGCCTGGGGGCGGCCCGTTCCGCCCGGGTTCCCCGCACTCGGCCTGAGCGGGTTCCTACCGATACACGCTGAGCGCCCCCTCCCGGATGGGGAGAGGGCGCTCGGCGTGTGTTCGACCGGGCTGCCGACAGATCACTCAGCTCTCGATGTTGGCCATGACGTGCTTGACGCGGGTGTAGTCCTCGAACCCGTACATCGACAGGTCCTTGCCGTAGCCGGAGTGCTTGAAGCCGCCGTGCGGCATCTCGGCGACCAGCGGGATGTGGGTGTTGATCCACACGCAGCCGAAGTCCAGCCGCTTGCTCATCCGCATGGCGCGGCCGAAGTCCTTGGTCCACACGCTGGAGGCCAGGCCGAGCTCGACCCCGTTGGCCCAGCGCACCGCCTCGTCCTCGTCGGTGAAGTGCTGCACGGTGATCACGGGCCCGAAGATCTCCCGTTGCACCATCTCGTCGTCCTGCCGCAGCCCGGCGACGACGGTCGGCTCGACGAAGAAGCCCCGGTCGCCCTGCCGGCGCCCGCCGGTCGTCACCTCGGCGTGGTCGGGCGCGCGGTCGAGGAAGCCGGTGACGTGCGCCAGCTGGTTGGCGCTGTTGACCGGCGGCACGATGGCGTCCTCGTCGTGGGCGCCCTTCTCGTAGGTGGTCGCGGTGTTCCGGGCCTGCTCGGTGAGCGCGGCCACGAAATCGTCGTGGATGCCGGGACCGGCGAGCACCCGGGTCGCGGCGGTGCAGTCCTGCCCGGCGTTGAAGTAGCCGGCGGTGGCGATGCCCTCGGCGGCCGCCTCCAGGTCGGCGTCGTCGAACACGACGACCGGCGCCTTGCCGCCCAGCTCCAGGTGCACCCGCTTGACGTCCCTCGCCGCGGCGCCGGCGACCTCCATGCCGGCGCGCACCGAGCCGGTGATCGCCACCAGTTGCGGCGTCCGGTGCTCCACCAGTGCCCGGCCGGTGTCGCGATCGCCACAGACGACGTTGAGCACGCCCGGCGGCAGGACGTCGGCGGCCAGCTCGGCCAACCGCAGCGTGGTCACCGGCGTGGTGTCGGAGGGCTTGAGGACGACGGTGTTGCCGGCCGCGATGGCCGGGGCGATCTTCCAGACGGCCATCATCATCGGGTAGTTCCACGGCGTGACCTGGCCCACGACGCCGATCGGCTCGCGCCGGACGAAGGAGGTGAAGCCGGCCATGTACTCGGCCGCGGCCTTGCCCTCCAGCGTGCGGGCGGCGCCGGCGAAGAAGCGGAGCTGGTCCGCCATCGGCGGGATCTCCTCGCTCGTGGTCAGCCCGATCGGCTTGCCGGTGTTGCGGCTCTCCAGCGCCACCAACTCCTCGGCGTGTTCCTCGACCGCGTCGGCCAGCCGCAGCAGCGCCCGCTGCCGCTCCGAGGGGGTGGCGTCCCGCCAGCCCTCGAAGGCGGTCGTCGCGGCGCTGTAGGCGCGATCGATGTCCTCGGCCGTCGACACCGGGGCGGTGGCGAACACCTCGCCGGTCGCGGGGTTGACCAGGTCCATCCGGCGTCCGTCGGCGGTGTCGACGTGCTCGCCGCCGACGAAGTTGCGCAGCTCGAGCTTCTCGCTCACGACAGGTCCCTCTCGTTCGACTGTCCTGCTGATCCAGTCGTCATCGTGCCGTCTGGCCGCTGATCAGTCCAGTATTGCAGGTCAGGACGACGGAATCCTCGTCAGGACGGCGGGTGCAGGGCCAGCCAGAGTTCGGCCCGCACGCCGGGGGAGTCCAGGTCGCGGCCGAGCAGATCCTCGGCCCGGCGGATCCGTTTGCGCAGCGTGTGCCGGTGGACCCCCAGGCGGGCGGCGGCCGGCTCCCACTGGCCGTGGGCGGCCAGCCACACCCGCAGGGACTCGACCAGGTCTCCCGGGCCGGTCCGGTCGGCGGCGACGAGCGGGGCGAGCGCCGCCTCGGCGAACGCGCCGGTCGTCTCCGGATCGAGCAGGGCGGACAGTCCCCGGCCGGCCAGGTCGGCGAACGAGGCCACCGGGGCCCCGGAGGTGCGGCCGTGCTCCGCGGCCAGCCGGGCCTGCCGCACGCCCTCGGCCAGCCGGGTCCACGGCACCGCGGGCGCCGTCCCCAGGACGGCGCCCGGCACCCGTTCGGGCAGGACGGTGAGCCGCTCGGCCAGCGGACCGTGGTCGGCCACCAGGACGACGAGCACGTTCTCCAGCTCGGCCGAGAACACCGGCTCGCGGTCGTGCGCCGCGGCGCCGGCGGCCGTCGAGCAGCCGCAGCCCCTGCATCGGCCGGCTGATGCGCAGGAAGTCCTCGGCGACCCCGGCGTCGGCCAGCGCGCGCAGCGCCTCGTCGTCCAGGTGGACCGCGCGGGGCTGCC
>NZ_SPQN01000071.1 GCF_004571065.1 Geodermatophilus sp. DF01-2 | reverse complement strand
ATAGACCCCGACCGGGTCTCGTTCACCCGCGCCCTGCGTATCGTCCGCCGCACCGCCACCGGAACGGCGGCCTTTTCCCCCTGAGGACTGGACCGGCGCGTTGCCCCGCGTCCACGCCGAGATCACCAGCAAGATCAACCCGCGCCGGCGGCACCGAACCTGCCCCCGTGCGGTCAAGCGCGCCCGGCACAACCAGTACCGGATCAAGAAACCCGGCGAGCCGGCCAGCGTCCGTCACGCCGGCCCGCCCACCGTCCGGCTCTACCCGATCCAGCCCCGCGCCGCATGATCAACTTAGGCTAAGTGGCATTGCACCAGGGACCGCCGTCGGCCAGTGGCTGCCGCTCACCAGGTCTTGCGTCGACATCACGGCGCTGAACCCGCCGCCGTCACCGGGCGAGGTCTACCGCTACTTCCAGACCTTGCCGCTGCCGGACCTCCCCGCCCAGCAGCAGCCACCGGGCAACGCACTGGTCGGCCTGCCGGTCGTCTTCTACACCGACGGCCCGACCACCCAGACCTTCACCGTCGACATCCGCGGCTTCACCGTCGACATCGTCGCCACGGCCACCGGCTTCTCCTGGGACACCGGAGACGGCACCGTCCTCACCAGTACCGACCCCGGCGCCCCGTACCCCGACCACGCGATCAGCCACGACTACCGCAGCGGCACCTACACCGCCTCGCTGACCACCACGTGGAGCGGCACCTTCAGCGTCGACGGCGGCGCCACCGCCGACGTCCCCGGCACCACGACCACCGACGGCCCCCCGGTCACGTTCAGCGTCCTGCAGGCCAGCCCGGTCCTCACCAACCCCTACGACTGAGCAGGGCGAGGCCCGGCACCTCCAGCGTCCACACGTGTCAGCCGGCTGGCACGAAGTGCGCGACAGCGGAAGCGAAGTGGTGGAGGACATCGTGGTCGCCCAGGCGGGCGATCGTGACGCTGTGATCGACATCGGCGTACTGGTGCACCAGGACGTTGCGGAACCCGACAGCAGCCGCCATCTCCTCTGCGACGTCCGTGGCCAGAATGCCGTGCCGCGCGAGCATCCGCATGCTCTCCGCATTGCTGTGCGGTGGTCCCCAACCCTCGGAGGAGGAGAGGTGCTGGGCGATGTCGATGCATGCCTCGATGGCGTTGACGAAGGTGAACTCGACCCCGGCCAGCCACATCGGATCCGACCGACGCTCGTCGGAAGCTTTCGACTCACGTTCCAACGTTGCCAACGCGCGAGTGAGCGCCTGCAACAGCCGGCGGACACGAATAGGATCAACCACGGCGCAGCATTTCCAGGAACTCGCGGTGGCCGCGGTCGAGGCGCGGTCTCTCGTCGGCGTAGATCTTGCGCGTCGTGGCCAGCCAGCGGACCCGGGCCGGCGGGTCGTCGTCGAAGAGCAACACCCCCTCCATCGACACACGCCCAGCCAGTTCGAGCGGAGCGTCGTCGAGCACCATCAGGTCCACCTCCGGCGGCAAGTGGACCTCGAAGGACGCCGGCGCACCTGAGCCCCACCAGGCGGCGACGTCGAGGTCGGAATCCGGACGATGCGTGCCCCGGGCCCGGCTGCCGTGCACGAACGCGAACCGTGCGCCGGCCCGGCGGAGCGCACCGATCACCTCCGCGCGCGGCGGGCTCCCGACCTCGTCGAACACGCGGCCAGTGTCGCATCCGGGCAGGCCCAGCAGTGTCCCTCTCAGACGGAACCGCGGGGTCAGTAGCCGACCGGCTCCCGGCAGTCGGACTCGAGCGCGCGGGCGGCCGTCGCCAGGACCGCGACCACGTCCCGCGCGAAGCCGACGTCGCAGGGGTGCGTCCCGCCGGTCACCGCCGCCGCGTCCAGCTCGTCGATCGCGGTCGAGAAGGACTCGACCGGACTCTCGGTGTCCGGCAGCAGCACCAGCCGGCCGGCGTCCCCGTGCACGAAGAACTCGATGCCGGTCGACATCGGCGCGACGGTGTGCGACAGCGTCACCGTCGATGCCACACCGGGGGTGGCGTGCTGCAGCACCAGGTGCACGGTGTCCCCGGCGCCGCCCCCGGCCTGGACCGAGACCACCGGGCCGAGCGCCGGGACGAGCAGCGAGAGCGCGTGCGGGCCGATGTCCCACAGCGCGCCGTGCCGCCGGCGCCAGGCCGAGTCGAACGGGCTGCCGGCCAGCGCGCTCAGCCACGAGCCCGCGCCTCCGGCCAGACGGGTACGGGCGGCCTGCGTGAGCCAGGTCGACGTCCCGGCCTGGAAGCGGAAGGTGAAGAACACGACCGAGGCGACCCCCGCCGAGCGCACCGCCGCGACCACCCGGTCGGCCTCCGCCAGTGAGAGCCCGATCGGCTTCTCCAGCAGCAGGTGCTTGCCGGCGGCCGCGGCCTGCTCGGCCAGCCCGACCTGCACCGACGGGGGGACGGCAACGGCCACGGCGTCGACCTGGTCGAGCAGCGCGGCCAGGTCGACGTGGCCGGGGACGTCGAACTCCGCGCCGACCGCCTTGGCCTTGGCCAGGTCGCGGCCCCACACCCCGACCAGTTCGGCGGACGGGTGCGACGCCAGTGCGGCTGCGTGGACGGTCCGCGCCCAGTGGCCGGTGCCGAGCACCCCGAAGCGCATCGTCACGCCGTCCAAGGGTTGATCAGTCGCAGATCGAGATCCGTGAAGTCGCGGGGGTTCCTCGTCGCGAGGGCCGCGCCGTGGTGCAGGCAGATGGCGGCGATCTGCGCGTCTGCGATCTCGATCGGCCGTCCCAGCCGCTCACGGTGCGCGAACAGGGACCCGTAGGGCCGGGCAGCAGCTTCATCGAAGGGCAGGAACTGTTCAGGTGAGAAGCTGGCCAGGGCAGATGCCACCGCCGCCTCGAGCGCAGTTCTACGGCGGCCCTCCGGCAGCCGCGAGACACCGTAGACGAGTTCTCCGACCGAGACCGCGGTCAGGAACCGCTCGGCCGAAGGAACGGACCTCGCCCATCGCACGACCGCGGTCGCCGGAACATCTCGGATGAGCTCGGACACGACGTTGGTATCGAGGACGATCACTCGCCGAAGTCCACGTACCGGGGCCTACCGGTGCGAGGAGGGATCACCAGTTCGTCAGGCTCGACACCGCCGATCTCCAGAAAGGGAGCACGGAGGCGATCGACCCACCCGTAGTCGTGTTCGGGCTCGGGATCGGCCACGGCAGCGGCGAGGATCTCCCGCACCTCGGCCTCCATCGATCGGCCGTGCTCAGCCGCTCGCACCCGCAGCTTGTCGCGGATGCCGTCGTCCAGGTCCCGGATCGTCAGCGTCGCCATGTCAGCCTCCTCAGATGCGGCCTGACAGCAACGCTAGCAGTCAGACCGCGCCGAACTGGCGATCCCCGGCGTCCCCGAGGCCCGGGACGATGTAGGCCTTCTCGTTGAGCCCCTCGTCGACCGAGGCGGTGAACACCCGCAGCGGCAGGCCGCTCTCCTCGAGCCGGCGCAGCCCCTCCGGGGCGGCCAGCGCGCACAGCACGGTGATCGAGGTGGTGCCGCGCTCGGTCAGCAGGCCGCAGCAGTGCACCAGCGACCCCCCGGTGGCGAGCATCGGGTCGAGGACGAACACCTCCCGGTCGACCAGCGACTCCGGCAGCGACGCCATGTACGCCTCCGGCTGGAAGGTCACCTCGTTCCGGGCCAGCCCGACGAAGCCCATCTGCGACTCCGGCAGCATCCCGTGCGCGGTGTCGGCCATGCCCAACCCGGCGCGCAGCACCGGCACGATGAGCGGCGGCGCGGCCAGCCGGTAGCCGGTGGTGCCGGTGACCGGGGTGGTGATCGACTCCTCGGCGACGGGCAGATCGCGGGTGGCCTCGTAGACCAGCATCTGGGTCAGCTCCGCCAGCGCCGCGCGGAAGGCCGCGCTGTCGGTCCGCTCGTCCCGCATGCGGGTCAGACGGGCACGGGCGAGCGGGTGGTCGACGACGGTGAGCTGCACGCGGGCCACCGTAGCGGCCTGCTCAGGGGGAACCCGTCGCCCCGGAGCCGCGGCCGTTCCATCCGCACGGGTGTGCGGGGACGGGAGCTGCACCGGCGCAGGGAAGAATGCCCGCATGACCCACGCGCTCGACCCCGACGCGCCGGCGGCGGAGATCCCGCCGCGGCGCGAGCCCCTGGCGCCGTACCGCGACGTGACCCGCTCCGACGCCGCCTTCCGGGCCTACCTGCACGGGCTGCCGGGGGTCGACCAGGTCGGCGCCGAGGCGCGCACCGCCGTCCTCGGCACCCGGTCGATCAAGACCACCGCCAAGGCCTGGGCGATCGACACCGCGATCGCGATGGTCGACCTCACGACGCTCGAGGGCGCCGACACCCCCGGCAAGGTCCGCAGCCTGGCCGCCAAGGCGCGCCGTCCCGACCCCACCGACCCGAGCTGCCCACCGGTCGCCGCCGTCTGCGTCTACGGCGACCTGGCCGGCGTGGCCGAGGCGGCCCTGGCCGGCACCGGCATCTCCGTCGCCGCCGTCGCCACCGCGTTCCCCAGCGGCCGCGCCAGCCGGGCGGTCAAGCTCGCCGACGTACGGGACGCCGTGGCCAACGGTGCCGACGAGATCGACATGGTCATCGACCGCGGCGCCTTCCTCGCCGGCCGCTACCTCGACGTCTACGACGAGATCGTGGCCGTGAAGGAGGCCTGCGGGGACGCGCACCTCAAGGTCATCCTCGAGACCGGCGAGCTGGTCACCCTCGACAACGTCCGCCGCGCCTCCTGGCTGGCGATGCTCGCCGGCGGGGACTTCATCAAGACCTCCACCGGCAAGATCTCCCCCGCGGCGACCCTGCCGGTCTGCCTGGTGATGCTGGAGGCGGTCCGCGACTTCCGCGCCGCCACCGGCCGCCAGGTCGGCGTCAAGCCCGCCGGCGGCATCCGGACGACGAAGGACGCGATCAGGCACCTCGTGCTGGTGAACGAGGTCGCCGGCCCCGACTGGCTCTCCCCCGACCGGTTCCGCCTCGGCGCCTCCAGCCTGCTGGGCGACCTCCTCCTGCAGCGGCAGAAACTGCGCACCGGCCATTACTCAGGGCCCGACCACGTGAGCGTCGACTGATGGCCGGGCCTGCGGTCCCGGCCGTCCCCCACCCCTCCGCCCCCGACCACGTGAGCGTCGACTGACCATGACACGACTGTTCGAGTACGCCCCCGCCCCCGAGTCACGCTCGATCGTCGACGTCGCGCCGTCCTACGGCCTGTTCGTCGACGGCGAGTTCGTCGACGGCTCCGGCGCGCCCTTCAAGACGATCAACCCGGCCACCGAGGAGGTCCTCTCCGAAGTCGCCACCGGCACGGCAGAGGACGTCGACCGCGCCGTCCGCGCCGCCCGCCGCGCGTTCACCCGCCTCTGGGGCCCGATGCGCCCCGCCGACCGCGGCAAGTACCTGTTCCGCATCGCCCGGCTGCTGCAGGAGCGGGCGCGGGAGTTCGCCGTCCTGGAGTCGCTGGACAACGGCAAGCCGATCCGGGAGTCCCGCGACGTCGACGTCCCCCTGGCCGCGGCGCACTTCCTCTACCACGCGGGCTGGGCCGACAAGCTGGACTGGGCGGGCCTCGGCCCCGGCCCGAAGCCGCTGGGCGTGGCCGGGCAGGTCATCCCGTGGAACTTCCCGCTGCTGATGCTCGCGTGGAAGGTCGCCCCCGCGCTGGCCACCGGCAACACCGTCGTCCTCAAGCCGGCCGAGACCACCCCGCTGACCGCGCTGCTGTTCGCGGAGGTCTGCCGCCAGGCGGACCTGCCGCCGGGCGTGGTCAACATCGTGACCGGCGCCGGCGACACCGGCCGCGCGGTGGTCGGGCACGCGGACGTCGACAAGGTCGCCTTCACCGGGTCGACCGAGGTGGGCCGCTCCATTGCCCGGGCCGTCGCCGGCACCCGCAAGAAGCTGACCCTCGAGCTCGGCGGCAAGGCGGCCAACATCGTCTTCGACGACGCCCCGATCGACCAGGCCGTCGAGGGGATCGTGCAGGGCATCTTCTTCAACCAGGGCCACGTGTGCTGCGCCGGCAGCCGGCTGCTGGTCCAGGAGAACGTCCACGACGAGGTGATCGCCTCGTTGCAGCGGCGGATCGGCACCCTGCGCCTGGGCGACCCGCTGGACAAGAACACCGACATCGGGGCGATCAACTCGCACCTGCAGCTGGAGCGGATCCGACAGCTCGCAGACATCGGCGAGGCCGAGGGCGCCAACCGCTGGCAGCCGGCCTGCGACCTGCCCGAACGCGGATTCTGGTTCCCGCCGACGGTGTTCACCGACGTCTCCCCCGCGCACCGCATCGCCCGGGACGAGGTGTTCGGCCCGGTGCTGAGCGTCCTCACCTTCCGGACGCCGGACGAGGCGGTCGCCAAGGCCAACAACACCACCTACGGGCTCTCGGCCGGGATCTGGACCGAGAAGGGCTCCCGGATCCTCGCCATCGCCGACCGGCTGCGCGCCGGCGTGGTGTGGGCCAATTGCTTCAACGAGTTCGACCCGACGTCGCCCTTCGGCGGCTACAAGCAGTCCGGCTACGGCCGCGAGGGCGGGCGGCACGGGCTCGCCGCGTACCTGAAGGGAGCTACGGAGTGACGCACAGCGTGGTGTGGACCGGCCGCCGGGCCCTGGTCCCCTGCAGGGTCCCGCCGCGAGCTCGCGAGCGGTGGGGAGCAGGGGGTCCTTCTACCGACCGGGACACGGGCGGGGCTCGGCGCAACCGAGGAACGGCACCTGGACGCGGGGTCGTCCGGAGGACGACGACGTCATGGCCGCGGTCGGAGTCCGGAGGACGACGGTGAGCACCGACCGTCTCGCCGTCCGCAAGACCTACAAGCTCTACGTGAACGGCGCCTTCCCTCGCTCGGAGTCCGGCCGCATCTACGAGGTCACCGACGCCAAGGGTGCTTTCCTCGCCAACGCCGCATGGGCCTCCCGCAAGGACGCCCGGGACGCCGTCGTCGCAGCCCGCGCCGCCTCCGCGAAGTGGTCGGGCGCCACCGCCTACAACCGCGGCCAGGTCCTCTACCGGGTCGCCGAGGTGATGGAGGGCCGGCACGCGCAGTTCTGCGATGAGGTCGCCGCCGGCGAGGGCCTGTCGTCGTCGAAGGCGCGGGCCGCCGTCGACGCCGCGATCGACCGCTGGGTCTGGTATGCCGGGTGGACCGACAAGCTCGGCGCCGTCCTCGGCGGCTCCAACCCGGTCGCCGGCCCGTACTTCGACTTCTCCGTACCCGAGCCCACCGGCGTCGTCGCCATCCTGGCGCCGCAGCGGTCGTCGCTGCTCGGGCTGGTCAGCGTGCTGGCGCCGGTGCTGGCCGGTGGCAGCACCGCCGTCGTCGTGACGTCGAAGGCCCGCCCGCTGCCCGCCGTCACCCTCGGCGAGGTCCTGGCGACCAGCGACGTCCCGGGCGGAGTGGTCAACGTGCTCACGGGGGACGCCGGTGAGATCGGCCCGTGGCTGGCCGAGCACGACGACGTCGACGGGATCGACCTGACCGGCGCCCCGGCCGGGCAGGCCATGGAGCTCGAGCGCCTGGCCGCGGGCGGCATCAAGCGGGTCGTGCGCCCGCCGGCCGAGGAGCCGGACTGGTCGGCCGACCCGGGACTGTCGCGGCTGACGCCCTTCCTGGAGACCAAGACCGTCTGGCACCCGATGGGCCTGTAGGAGACCCCCTTCCCGGCCCCCTGGTAGAAGGAGCGTCCCCTGCCCCGAGCTCCCCGCAGACTCTGGGCACGTCAGACAGCGGCCGGTGAGGAGCCGTTCCAGCACGAGGACCCCGCAACCTGCGGGTGCGGACTCCGGGGGACCGGGCAGGATGGGGCCCGTGGCTCGGCCCAGCATCGTCCCCATCGCCCTCACCGTCGACGACCGCACCGGTTTCACCCTGTGGGCCCCGCCCTGGGAGGAGGACGGCGAGGAGTGGCAGGCATTCCTCGGTACGTCCGAGGACGACCGGGCCATCGTCCACCTCTTCCCGACCCCCTCGGCGCTGGCCGCCTTCTGCCGCTCCCGCGCCGACCACGACCTCGCCGACCACCCCGTCTGGCCGGTCGTGGCCGGGCTGGGCGGGGCCGACCTGACACCCGACGACGACCACCGCTACGACCTCGACGGCGTCTACGACATCGCCGCGGAGAACCCCGACCGGTGGGCGGTCGAGGAGCTCGCGGCCACGATCGACATCGTCACCCGGCTGGCCGAGTGCCTCGACACCGAGGACGACACCGGCGAGGACGTCGACGACGAGCTGACCGACGAGGACGACGACCGCAACGTCGATGCCGATGTCGACCTGGAGCGCCGGTCGGCCGCCGACGTGACGCGCGGCGGGGAGTTCGGCGCGCTGGCCGAGCTGGTCGCCCGGCCGGAGATCGGCTCTCTGGGGCTCGGCGTGGAGGCGTTCATCGGCCGCTCCGGCGAGGACGCCTGGGGAGGCGTCGGCGCGGCCCTCGACGACCTGTGGGAGGACGTCCTCGAGGAGCTGGGCGCCCACCTGGACTGGACCGGCGGCGGCACGGCGAACCTCGACGACTACCCCCCGGCCGCCGAGGACGACGAGGAGACCGACGAGGCGGACGTCGAGGACGACGACATGAAGGGCACCGCCCCGGTGGCGCGGCCGGCCGGCGGGGCCACCACGGCCTCGGCGACGGCCCCGGCTGCGCCCGGCGTGAGCACCATCGCCCGCCTGGGCCGGGTCAGCGCGTCGCCGTCCGAGGTGGCCGAGGCCGCCGAGTTCTGGGAGGCCGTCGGCATCCTCCCCGTGGAGGTCGTCGTGCCCGAGGGCGCCGGCGTGACGCTCCGCTGTTACGTCGACGACCGGGCCCGCTTCCTCGGCCGGGACGGCGAGGTCTTCCTGTTCCCCTCCCCCGCCGACCTCGCCCGCTTCTGCGCCGGCGACGAGGACCACGACCTCACCGAGATCGCCTCCTGGCCGGAGGTGGCCGACACCGACGCCCCGCCGCTGCCGGCCGAGCAGGACCGCTACGACCTCACCGAGCTCACGGCCGTGCTCGCCGAGGTGGCCGACGGCGCCGCCGGGCTGGTCGACCACCGAGCCCTCGCCCAGCCGGTCGAGGGGGTGCGCGACGTCGCCGAGTACGCCGGGCTGGCCCGCGTCGACGAGCTGCTGCAGCCGGGTGCGCCGCTGGGGCGGGCGGTCGCCCGCGGCGAGCGTCAGCCGGACGCCCCGCTGCGCGCCGAGGACGCCGCGGCGCTGCGTCCGGCCTGGGACGAGGTCGTCACCGCGGTGAGCGGGGCGCTCGTCTTCCGAGACTGAGGGCGGGGCCGGGACGGGGCTCGATCCCGGTCAGCCCGAGTTGATCATGGGGTTGTGGCCGAGGGACATGCCGGCGGGCGCGTGTCCACCTCCACAAACCCCATGATCAACGGGGGACGAGGTGCCCCCGCGCCGAACGGCAGCGGCCGGCCCCGGGGAACCGGGACCGGCCGCTGCCGTACGGGTCGGTGATCAGTCGGTGATGGGCCGACGCCCCTGACCGCGGTACTGGCTGGGACGACGGTCCCCGCCACCGCGGCGCTCGCCCGAGCCGGAGCGCTCGCCGTACGACCGCTCGCCGTTCCCGCGGGAACGCTCACCGTAGGAGCGCTCGCCGAACGCCGGACGGTCGCCGTCCCGCCGCGGCCGGTCCCCGTGGGGACGACGCGGCCGGTCGCCGTCGCGGCGCGGACGCTCCCCCTCACGGCGGGGACGCCGGCCACCCGGTCCACCGGAAGGGCGCCGCGACTCGCGCACCGGGCGCTCCACCGGCTCGACGTGCACGCCGCTGGCGACGAGCTCGGCGATCGGGGCGTCGCCCGGACGGATCCGGCTGACGACCGGCTCCACCTTGGCCTGGCGAAAGCGGCGCTTGGCCTGGCCCACCTGGTCGGGCAGCAGCAGCGAGACGACCACACCACCGGCACCGGCGCGGGCGGTGCGGCCCGAGCGGTGCAGGTAGGTCTTGTGGTCGGCCGGCGGGTCGTAGTGGAGCACCAGCGAGACGTCGTCCACGTGGATGCCGCGGGCGGCGACGTCGGTGGCGACGAGCACCGGGCTGCGGGCGTCGGTGAACGCCTCCAGGGCCCGGCGACGGGCGCCCTGCGGCAACCCGCCGTGGATCGCCTCGGCCTTGATGCCGGCGGCCTGCAGGTTGCCGGCGAGCCGGTCGGCACCGAGCTGGGTACGAACGAAGACCAGTGTGCGGCCCGGCCGGGCGGCCAGCTGCTCGGTCACCGGCACCTTGTCGCGGAAGGCGACGCTGTAGGCTAGGTGCTCGGCCGGTGGAGCGTCGTCCCCGGGACGCTTGACCTCGTGCCGGGCCGGGTCCTTCAGGTAGCGGCGGACCAGGGTGTCGACCTCGCCGTCCAGCGTGGCCGAGAACAGCAGCCGCTGGGCGTCGGGGCGGGTCTGGTCGAGCAGCTCCTGCACGACCGGCAGGAAGCCGAGGTCGGACATGAAGTCGGCCTCGTCGATCACGGTGACCTCGACCTCGTCGAGGGTCGCCTCGCCCTGGCCGATGAGGTCCTGGAGCCGGCCGGGAGTGGCGATGATCGCGTCCACGCCACGGCGTAGCTGCTGGATCTGGCGGTACATCGAGGCGCCGCCGTACACGGTGGTCAGCTGCACGCCGATCGACTGACCCAGCGGCGACAGGTTGTCGTACACCTGCTGGGCGAGCTCGCGGGTCGGCACGAGGATCAGGCCGCGCGGGGCACGGCGGCCACGGCGGACGTCGGCACCGAGACGGGCGAGCAGCGGCAGGCCGAAGGCCAGCGTCTTGCCCGAGCCGGTGGCGGCCTTGCCCAGCACGTCGCGCCGGGCGAGGGCGTCGGGCAGGGCGGAGGCCTGGATGGCGAACGGGTGCCGGATGCCGCGCCGCTCCAGGGCGGTCACCAGCGGCTGGGGCAGGCCCAGCCGGGCGAAGGTCGGGCCTGCGGGGACCTCGACCTCGGAGGCGGTCTCAGGGATGGTCTGGACGTCGACAGTGTCGAACGTGGTCATGCGGGTGTGGGACTCCGATGCTTCTCGGGCGCGTCCCGTGGTGGTGCGCGGACACCGTGGACCGGCGTCCTCACTGGCGATCACTGACGTCAGGAGACGCTGTGGATCTGCACGGATGCGCTCATGCCCGGACGGACCGTCCGGGAGGATGACCGGCGAGTGCCGGTCCACCCAGGTTAGCAGCGCAGGTCGCCTCGGTATTCCGCCAGTGATCAGGCTCGCAGCGCCGCGTACCCGGGCCGGACGACGTCGGTCAGCAGCCGGGCCCGCTCCGCCTCGGGCACGAACGCGGCGGTCAGCGCCCGCTCGGTCACCGCCTGGACGTCGTCCCAGCCCCAATCGAAGGTGGCGGCCACGTCGGCGATCTCGCTGGTCGCCGAGACGCCGCTCATCAGCCGGTTGTCGGTGTTGAGGGTGACCGCGAAGCCCAGCCGGTGCAGCCGGCCGACCGGGTGCTCGGCCAGCGCGGGGTAGGCGCCGGTCTGCACGTTGGACGACGGCGCGACCTCGAGCGGCACCTGCTGGTCGAGCACCCGTTGCGCCACCGGGCCCAGGGTCCCGTCGTCGGCCACCTCGTCGGCGACGCGCACCCCGTGGCCGAGCCGCTCGGCACGCGCGCCGTCCAGCGCTGCGACGATGCTGTCGATGCCGGCCGCCTCGCCGGCGTGCACGGTGCGGTGCGCCCCGGCCCGGTCCAGCAGCGCGATCGCCGGGGGGTGCCGGTCCGGGGGGAAACCGATCTCCGGGCCGGCCAGGTCGAAGCCGACCACCCCGGCGTCGCGGTGCCGGACCACCAGCCGGGCCACCTCGTTCCAGCGGTCGTTCTGGCGCATGGCGCACAGCAGCGTGCCGACGGTGATCGGCGTGCCCGCCGCGGTGGCCTCCGCGCTGCCCTTCGCGAAGCCGTCGAGAATCGCCTCGACGGCCTCCTCGATCGGCATGGCCGGGGTCAGCAGCTCCGGGGCCATGCGCACCTCGGCGTACACGACGCCGTCGGCGGCCAGGTCGAGGGCGCACTCGCGGGCCACCCGGTTGACCGCCTCGGGGCGCTGCATCACCGCGACGGTGTGGGTGAAGGTCTCCAGGTACCGCACCAGCGAGCCGGAGTCGGCGGCCTCGCGGAACCAGCGGCCCAGCGCGTCGGCGTCGTCCGTCGGCAGGTCCCGGTAGCCCACCTCGTCGGCGAGCTCGAGCACCGTCTGCGGCCGCAGCCCGCCGTCCAGGTGGTCGTGCAGCAGCACCTTCGGCGCGCGTCGGATCGAGTCGACATTGAGCGGCGCGGACACGGGACACATCTTCGTCGTCTGTCCGGACGCTACTGCGACCAGGTGCCGACCGGGGCGCACGGCAAGACCTCAGAACCAGGGCCAGAAGCCCACGGCCAGGAGACCGACGGTCGATACGGCCAGCAAGGACCAGGCGCGGCCGGCCGCGGACGGTTGACGCTCGCGACCTCGCCCCTTCCCGGAGCGCTTCTCCATCCGCCACACGCGCCACCGTCGCGCCCCGATCTCCGCGAACGTCACGACATTCGCCATGAGGACGGCCGTGAGGAGTGCGCCCAGGAAGGAGACCGCCACCAACTCCGGGACGTTGCCGACCAACGTCGACGCGACCTCCTCCGAGGCTCCCGGCGAAGGCGCGCCGATCAAGGCGATCCAACGCTCCTGCTGGGACACGAGCGAGAGCAGGACGCCTCCGAGCGCGCAGACGAGCCCGAAGAAGATCGTGGCGAGGTTCGCGTTCAATGCCACAGCCTCGCCGGACTCGGGCTTCGCGGCCTCGCCGGACCCGCCGGGCTCGCCCTTCGCGGCCGTGCCCGACCGAAAGTCCGGGTCAGCCCGCAACTGCAGGTACACCCAGCCTGGCACCCCCACGAGAGCAAGGATGGCGAGAGCGGTCAGTGAGTCGGGCATGCGTGTCTTGTCGGCGCCGCGTGGTCCTGACTCGAGGAGTGGCCCGCTGATCGCCGGGTGTGCAGCTGCCTCAGTCGCTACCGCGGTCCTGCCAGCGGAAGGTCAGCGCGCACAGGACCAGGCCCACGACGCACCAGAGGCCGAGCACCAGCGCGACGGTGCCGAGCTCCCACGACCCGGCCGGCTCGTGAGCGGCGAGCGCGTCCGAGAGGAACACCGACCGCAGGCCCTGCGCCAGCCACTTCACCGGGAACACGGCGGCGACGTCCTGGAGCCAGCCGGGCACCTGGTCGAAGGGCAGGAAGACCCCGGAGATGAACTCGAGCACCAGCGCGATGGGGGTGACCGTCGCCGACGCCGAGCGCCCGTTGCGGGCCAGCGTCGAGACCGCGATGCCCAGCAGCGTGCAGGCCGCCGCGCCGAGCACCGACACCCAGGCGAAGGTCAGCCACTCGGTCCCCGACGGCAGGTCGATGCCGTACACCAGCACGCCGACCAGCAGCAGCAGCGCGATGGTCGCGACCGCGACGGCGAGCACCTGCACCACCTTGCCGACGAAGTAGGCGCTGGCGGGCATCGGCGTGCCGGCCAGGCTCTTGAGCGTCCCGTCGGAGCGCTCCCCGGCGATGTGGATCGCCATGTTCTGCAGGCTGGCGCCGACGATCCCGGCGGTGATCACCCCGGCCATGAAGTACTGGGGGAAGTCCACCCCGGCGCCGAGGTCGTAGTCGAGCACCGCGCCCAGGGCCAGCAGCAGGATCACCGGAAAAGCGAGGGTGAAGACCACCGACTCGCGCTGGCGGAAGAACTCCTTGAGCTCGACGCCGGCGCGGGTCAGGTACACCCGGCGGAACGACGGCAGTGCGGGGGCGGTCACGAGTGGTCCCCGATCATCTTCAGGTAGACGTCCTCGAGCGTGGGCCGGCTGACCGCCAGGTCGGGCACCTCGCCGGGGAACCGGGCGGCCAGCTCCCGCACGAACGCGGTCGGCGTGGCGGTCTCGGCGGTGCGCCGGACGCCGCCCTCGGTCCAGCTGACGACGGCGGGTGCGGTGCCGCGCCCCCCCAGCGCGGTCGGGACGGCGACCTCGGCGAGCTGGCCGCGGGCGATGACGCCGACCCGGTCGGCCAGCGCCTCGGCCTCGTCCAGGTAGTGCGTGGTCAGCAGCATGGTCGTGCCCAGGTCGCGCAGCGAGCGGATCAGCGCCCAGAACTGCCGCCGCGCCTCGGGGTCGAAGCCGGTGGTCGGCTCGTCGAGGAACAGCAGCCGCGGCCGCCCGACGATGCCGAGGGCGACGTCGAGCCTTCGGCGCTGCCCGCCGGAGAGGCTGCGCCCCCGGGCCCCGGCCTTGTCGGTGAGGCCGACCAGCTCCAGCACCTCGTCCGGGTCGCGCGGCTCGGCGTAGTACGACGCCCGCGCCTTCAACAGCTCGCGCACCGACAGCTGGCTGTCCCCCGCGCCCGACTGCAGCACGATGCCCAGCTGCGCCTTCCAGCGCCGTCCGCCCCTCGCCGGGTCGACGCCCAGCACGCGCACCGCGCCGCCGTCCCGGCGCCGGTAGCCCTCCAGCACCTCGACCGTCGTGGTCTTGCCCGCGCCGTTGGGACCCAGCAGCGCGAAGATCTCCCCGCGGCGGATGTCGAGGTCCAGGCCGTCGACGGCGGCCCGGTCGCCGTAGCGCTTGACCAGGCCGCGGATCGAGATCGCGGCGTCCGGGTCCAGCGGCTCCCTCCCGGGTACCGCCCCGAGCTCGCGAGGGGTGGGGAGGAGGGAGTCCTTCTGCACGAGGTCACAGTCTCCACCGTCGGAGCCGGCCGCCGGTCGCCCCCTCCCGGCGATCATGGCGCCGTGACCACCTCCGGGGCGTCCGGGGCGGTCACAGCGCCATGATCGCGAGGTCAGGAGACGGTGATGCGGTCCAGGAGCAGCGGGAGCGGCTCGTCGGCGGTGTCGACGCCGATCGCGCCCTCGAGCGTCTCCAGAGCCCGCGGGATGCGCGCGGGGTCGTCGGTGTGCAGCTCCAGCAGCGGCTGCCCGGCCACGACCTGCTCGCCCACCCCCGCGGTCCACGTGACGCCCGCCGCCGCCGACACCGGATCCTCCTTGCGTGCCCGCCCGGCGCCCAGCCGCCAGGCCGCGACGCCGACGGCGTAGGCGTCGAGCCGGGTCAGCGTGCCGGTGGCCGGGGCGGTCACCACGTGCTTCTCCGCCGGCTGGGGCAGCGGCGCGTCGGGGTCGCCGCCCTGTGCCGCGATCATCCGCCGCCAGACGTCCATGGCCCGGCCGTCGCGCAGCGCGTCGGCCGGGTCGACGTCGGAGCGCCCCGCACCGGCCAGCATCTCCCGGGCCAGCGCCAGGGTCAGCTCGACGACGTCGGCCGGGCCGCCTCCGGCGAGCACCTCCACCGACTCGGCGACCTCGACGGCGTTGCCCGCGGCGCGGCCCAGCGGCCGGTCCATCGCGGTCACCAGCGCCACCGTGCGCACCCCGGCCGCCTCGCCGAGGCCCACCATCGTGCGGGCCAGCTCGCGGGAGGCCTCGGGGTCCTTCATGAAGGCACCCGAGCCGGTCTTCACGTCGAGCACCAGCGCGTCGGCGCCCTCGGCGATCTTCTTGCTCATGACTGAGCTGGCGATCAGCGGGATCGACTCGACGGTGCCGGTGACGTCGCGCAGCGCGTAGAGCCTCCTGTCCGCGGGCGCCAGGTCGCTGCCGGCCGCGCAGATCACCGCGCCCACCTCGCGCAGCTGCGCCAGGTAGGCCTCCTCGTGGACGTCGGCCCGCCAGCCCGGGATGGCCTCCAGCTTGTCCAGCGTGCCGCCGGTGTGGCCCAGCCCACGGCCGGACAGCTGCGGCACGGCCACCCCGCAGGCGGCGACCAGCGGCGCGAGCGGCAGCGTGATCTTGTCGCCGACCCCGCCGGTGGAGTGCTTGTCCGCGGTCGGGCGGCCGAGCGCGGAGAGGTCCTTGCGCTCGCCCGAGTCGATCATCGCCCGGGTCCAGACGGCCAGCTCCTCGGGCACCATCCCGCGGAAGAACACCGCCATGAGCAGCGCGCTGACCTGCTCGTCGGGCACCTCGCCACGGGTGTAGGCGCCGATCACCCAGCGGATCTGCTCGGCCGAGAGCCGGCCGCCGTCCCGCTTCGTGCGGATGACGTCGATCGCGTCGAAGGTCACCTGCCCGCCGCCTTCAGCAGGTCCTCCGGGCCGAACGCATCGGGCAGCACCTCGCGCATCGGCACGATGCCGAGCGAGACCGTCTCGATAAGCATCTCCGGCCCGCCGTGCTCCCACAGCAGCTGCCGGCACCGGCCGCACGGCATGAGCGGCTGCCCGTCGCCACCGACGCAGGCGACGGCGACCAGCCGGCCGCCGCCGGTGCGGGCGAGGTCGCTGACCATCCCGCACTCGGCGCACAGGCCCAGCCCGTAGGAGGCGTTCTCCACGTTGCAGCCGGTGACCACCCGGCCGTCGTCCACCAGCCCGGCCACGCCCACGGGGAACCGGGAGTACGGCGCGTAGGCGTGCGTCATCGCCTCGCGGGCCGCCGCGCGCAACCGACCCCAGGCCTCGTCGTCCACTAGTGCTCTCCTCGTCGGTAGACCAACCCGTCGGCCTTGGGCATCCGCAGGCGTTGGGAGGCGAGCGACAGCACCAGGAGCGTGGTCAGGTGCGGGGTGAAGAAGACGATGCCCTCGGGCAGCTCGTCGATGGTGAGGAAGCCGACCAGCCCCGCGGCGGCGAAGGCACCGGCGACCACCGCCTGCAGGAGCCTCCGCCGCACCGCCTGGACCACCGCCACGCCCGCGAGCAGGACGGCGACGAGCAGCAGCAGCGCCACCACCGCGGTCTGGCTGCGCAGCTGCAGGGCGTCGGCGAAGCCGAACAGCCCTGCGCCGGCCGCCAGCCCGCCGGGCCGCCAGTTGCCGAAGATGAGCGCGGCCAGTCCGATGAACCCGCGGCCGCCGGTCTGGCCCTCGCGGTAGATGCCGGCGACGAACACCAGGAAGACGCCGCCGAGTCCGGCCAGCGCGCCGGAGACGATGACCGCGAGGTACTTGAGCCGGTAGACCGGCACGCCGAGGGAGTCCGCCGCCGCCGGGTTCTCACCACACGAGCGCAGCCGCAGGCCGAACGCGGTGCGCCACAGCAGCAGGTAGGACACCGGGACGAGCAGCACCGCCAGCAGGGTCAGCAGGCCGACGCCGCTGGTCACGCCCCGCAGCAGGCCGGCCAGGTCGCTCGCCAGGAACCAGTTCTGCCGCTCGAGGTCGCCGAGCAGGTCCGGTCCCGAGGACAGCAGCGGTAGCGAGAGGGCCGGCGGGTCGCTGGCCAGGGCCGGCGACTGGGTCGGGCCGCCCCCGGTGTCCTCGGTGAACACCAGCTCGGAGAGGAAGCGGACGACGCCTCCCGCGAGGATGTTGATCGCCACGCCGGAGACCACGTGGTCGACACCGAAGGTGACCGTGGCGACCGCGTGCAGCAGGCCGCCGGCCGCGCCGAACACCAGGCCGCCGATGACCGCGCCGACCCAGCCCCACTGCCAGCCGGCCCAGCCGGCCCCCCAGGTTCCGAGGATCATCATCCCCTCGAGGCCGATGTTGACCACGCCCGCGCGCTCGGACCACAGCCCGCCGAGGGCCGCCAGACCGATCGGGACGGCCAGCAGCAGCGCCGCGGAGAGGGTCGACGACGAGGTGAGCTCCTGCTCTCCCGAGACGAGCCGGACCAGGGAGAAGAGGAACCACAGGCCGACGACCAGCCAGAGGATCCGCCGGGTCCGGCCGCCGCCGGTCAGCAGGTCGGTGAGCGGGCCACGGCTGGGCTGCCCGCTGCGGGTCGGTGCCATGGTGCTCATACCGGGACCCCCGCGGGGACGTGGAGCGCCGACGGAGCGCTTCGGTGGGGTTGGTTCATGCCTGCACGTCCTCAGGGGTGCCGGGGACGCCGGTGCGGACCCGCCGGCCGCCGTCGGGGCTGTCGCCGGGCGGCGCGCCGCCTCCCGCGCCGTCGTCGGCCGGACCCGAGCCGGCGGCGGCGCCCGCCCGCTCGGCCGAGCGCAGCGCCAGGCGGCGGGCGATCTCGTTGGCGATGACGACGGCGAGCACGATCGTCCCCTGGATGATCGTGACCACCGAGGCGGGGATGTCGGCGAACTGCAGGGGCAGCGCCGCCCGGTCGAGGAAGGCGAACAGCAGCGCTGCCAGCGCGATGCCCAGCGGGGTGCTGCGCCCGAGCAGGGCGACGGCGATGCCGAGGAAGCCCAGCCCGGCGGTGAACTCGGTGCCGTAGTCGAACTGCTCGCCGAGCAGGTCGGGCAGGCCGATCAGCCCGGCGATGGCGCCGGAGATCAGCATCGTCTTCACGACCATGCCGCGGGCGTCGACGCCGCTGGCGGTCGCGGCCGACGGCGACAGGCCGGTGGCCCGCAGGTCGAACCCGAACCGGGTGCGCTCGAGCAGCACGGCGACGACGACGCCGACCACGACGGCGACCGGCAGGAAGCCGTAGAGACTGCTGCGCGGCTCGGCCAGGCCGAACGCGGTGAGCAGCCCGTTGAGGCCGGGCACCCGGCCGGACTCGGGGATCTCGCTGGTCGTGACGATGGAGGCCCCCGGCGGACTCCCCCGCAGCGGGCCGGTCAGCAGGAACGACGCCAGGCCCAGCGCGATGAAGTTCAGCATGATCGAGCTGATGACCTCGCTGACGCCGCGGGTCACCTTGAGCACGCCGACGATGCCGGCCCACAGCGCCCCGACTCCCATCGCGACGACGATCACCAGCAGCACGTGCAGCGGGCCGGGGAGCACCACGGCCGCCCCGACCGCAGCGGCCAGGATGGTGGCCAGCCGGTACTGGCCCTCGACGCCGATGTTGAACAGGCCCATCCGGAAGGCGACCGCCACGGCGAGGCCGGCCAGGAACAGCGGCACGGCCCGGTTGAGGATGACGACGATCGACTGCACCTGCTGCGCCGGGCTGTCGCCGAGGTCGACCATGACCGAGAACGCCTCGATCGGGTCCTGCCCGATGAGGGCGATGACCAGCGCGGAGATGACCAGCGCGACGAGGACGGCGAGCAGCGGGCCGAAGAGCGACAGCCCCACCCGGCGGACGACGGCACTCATGCAGCACCCGCCGTCGTCCGTGCCCCGGTCATGTGCCCGCCCAGCTCCTCGGGGGTCACCCGCCGCGGGTCGAGCGTGGCGACCAGCCGGCCGCGCAGCATGACGTGCAGCGTGTCGGACAGCCCGATCAGCTCGTCGAGGTCGGCGGAGACCAGCACGATGCCCAGGCCCTCGGCGCGGGCGTCCTTGAGCAGCTCCCAGATCACCGACTGGGCGCCGACGTCCACACCGCGGGTCGGATGGGCGGCGACCAGCAGCCGGGGGCGGGCGCTCATCTCGCGCCCGACGATCAGCTTCTGCTGGTTGCCGCCGGAGAGCGCGACGGCGAGGGTGTCCGGCCCGGGGGCGCGGACGTCGTACTCGCGCATGATGCGGGCGGTGTCGGCGCGGGCGCCGCGACGGTCGATGAAGGGGCCCTTGACCGCCGGCGGGCGGGTCTGGTGACCGAGGATGCGGTTCTCCCACAGCGGCGCGTCGAGCAGCATGCCCTGGCGGTGCCGGTCCTCGGGGATGAAGCCGACGCCGCTCTCCCGTCGGGCCCGGGTGCTCCAGCCGGTGACGTCCTCGTCGCCGAGGAGCACCGCCCCCGCGGCCAGCGGACGCAGCCCCATGACCGCGTCGACGAGCTCGGCCTGGCCGTTGCCCTCGACGCCGGCGATCCCGACGACCTCGCCCTCGCGCACGGTGAGCGTGACGTCGTCCACCACCGGGCGCCGTCCGCTGTCGGTCACCGTGACGCCGGCCAGCCGCAGCACCGGGGTCTCGCGCACGGTCGAGCTGCGGATCTCCGGCGAGGGCAGCTCGGCGCCGACCATCAGCTCGGCGAGCTGCTTGACCGTCGTCGTCCGCGGGTCGGCCGTCCCCACCGTGGTGCCGCGGCGGATGACGGTGATCGAGTCGGCGACCCGGCGCACCTCGTCGAGCTTGTGCGAGATGAAGATGACCGTCAGGCCCTCCCGTTTGAGCTCGGCGAGGTTGGCGAACAGCTCGTCGACCTCCTGCGGCACGAGGACGGCGGTCGGCTCGTCCAGGATCAGCGTCCGGGCGTTGCGGTAGAGCACCTTGGCGATCTCCACCCGCTGGCGGTCGCCGACGCCGAGATCCTCCACGAGCGCATCGGCCCGCAGCCCCAGCGAGTAGCGGTCGGAGATCTCGGCGATCCGACGCCGGGCCTCGGCCAGGTCCAGCCGGCCGCGGCGGGTCGGCTCGCTGCCCAGGACGACGTTCTCCAGGACGGTGAAGTTGTCGGCCAGCATGAAGTGCTGGTGCACCATGCCGATCCCGGCGGCGATCGCGTCGGCCGGGCTGCGGAAGTGCACCTCCCGGCCGTCGACCAGGACCTGTCCCTCGTCGGGTCGGTGCTCGCCGTAGAGGGTCTTCATCAGCGTCGACTTGCCCGCGCCGTTCTCCCCGACGACGGCGTGCACCTCGCCGCGGCGGACCCGCAGCTCGATGTCCCTGTTCGCCACCACACCCGGGAAGCGCTTGGTGATCCCGCGCAGCTCCACGGCGAGGGGGACGTCGCCCGTCGCCGCCGCACCGCGCCCGTCCGCTGACCGGTCTCCAGAGGCCATGTCGGCATCTCCTCGCTGTGGACCCGCCGGTGGGCGGGAGGTCACTGGATGGCGCCGGTGGGCGCCGATCAGCCGCTCCGCCGGGGTCTCGGGGCCCCGGGGGCCGTGGGCATGATGCCGCACCCACGGCGGCTGCAGGAGGCAGGGCGGGCCCGGAGCGGCGCGGGCCCGGGCGTTCGCCGCCCGGGCCCGCGTCGCAGGGGTACTCAGCCGTGCGGATGCACCCGCACGGGCGTCACTCGATCGTCGTCGGGACCTCGATGGTGCCGTCGATGATCTGCTGCTCGTACTGCTCGAGCTCGTCCTGGATGTCGTCGATGAAGCCGCCCGACGTGGCCAGGCCGACGCCTCCGGTGGAGAGGTCGTTGAGCCGGTCGGTCGCGCCCTCGACGGTGCCCTCGCAGTAGTCGGTGATGAACTGCTCCACCGCGTTGTCGACCCGCTTGAGCATCGAGGTCATGATCACCGCCTGCAGGGCGGGGTCGCTGACCGTCAGGTACTGGTCGGAGTCCACGCCGATCGCCCGGGCGCCGGAGTCGGCCGCGGCCTGGAAGACGCCCAGACCCGAACCGCCCGCGGCGTGGTAGACGATGTCGGCCCCGGCGTCGTACATGCCCTGGGCCACGATCTGGCCGCGGGCCGGGTCGCTGAACCCGGAGAAGTCACCGGCCGGCGAGATGTACTGGCGGTCGATGATGATGTCCGGGTTCACGGCCCGGGCACCGGCGACGTAGCCGGCCTCGAACTTCTCGATCAGCGGGCTCTCCACGCCGCCGACGAAACCGATGTGGTCGGTCTCGGTCTTCAGTGCGGCCGCGACGCCGGCCAGGAAGGAACCCTCCTCCTCGGCGAAGATCAGCCCCGTGACGTTCTCACCCTTGCTGCCGTCCGCGTTCGAGCCGTCGACCTGCGCGAAGGTGGTCTCCGGGAACTGCGGGGCCACCTCGCCGATGACCTCGTCGTAGGCGAAGCCGACCGCGATCACCGGGTCGAAGCCCTGCTCGGCCAGCTGGGTGAGCAGCTGGTCGCGGTTGGAGGCGTCGTCGTTGGGGCTGAGCTCCTGCAGGTCGCCACCCAGGGCGTCGGTGGCCGCCGCGGCGCCGGTGTAGGCCGAGTCGTTGAACGACCGGTCGCCACGGCCGCCCTCGTCGTAGGCCAGGCCGACCTGCAGCTCCTCGCAGCTGGCGCCACCGCCGTCGCCACCAGCGGCGGCATCGGTGTCGGGTTCGTCGCTGGCACAGGCCGCCAGCGCCATGCTGCCGGCCAGCAGCAACGCCACGGCCTGGGCGCTGGCCTTCATCCTCCGCGCTCGGCGCAAGACGATCTCCTCTCTGGGGGGACGGACGCACGGACCCGGCGGTCCGTCCCGGTGGGTCGGGGTGCGCGTGGCGGGCCGGCGGGCACCGGTCTCCGCAGCACGCGACCAGCGCACGCTAGCCGCGCCCGGCGGCTGCGCCGATCCCTGCGCCGGAGACCGAGATGCGATCGTTGCGAAGGCCGCGGCCGCCGGCGGGATTCGCCATGCGCGTCCGCGGAGGAGCCGCGGCGGGACCCGGGCTGGCGTGCGCCCATGCCGAGACGGCCGGCGGTGCACGTTGCCGGCGCGCTGCTGGCGGCGGGATTGCTGCTCGGCGGCGCCGGGCCGGCCCTGGCGGAGGAGGTCCGGCCCACCGCCGACCCGTCGGCGCCCACACCGACCGCGCCTCTGCCGGGCGGTCCGCCCCAGGGCAGCGGGCCCGGCGACGTTCCCGTGGGCGGGAGCGGACTGGACACCCGCGGCACGGTCGGGGTCGAGGGAGCTCCCCCACTGCCGGACGGGATCGCCGCGGCCGGCCGGCTGGTGGCCGACGCGGGCAGCGGCGCGGTGCTGGCCACGCGCGATCCGCACGGCCGGTACTACCCGGCGAGCACGCTGAAGATGTTGACGCTGCTGACCCTGCTGCCGCTGCTGGACCCCGCGGCCGTCGTCGAGGGCACGGTCGAGGACGAGGCGGTGGCGGGCAGCCGGGTCGGCCTGGTCGCCGGCGGGCGCTACCCGGTGGCCCTGCTGTTCCAGGCGCTGGGGATGCAGTCGGGCAACGACGCGGCCAACGCCCTGGCCCGCGCGGCGGGCGGCACGGACCTCACGGTGCGGGCCATGAACGAGACGGCGGCCGCGATCGGTGCCTTGACACCGTCGCGGGGACGCCGTCGGGGCTGGACGTGGCCGGCCAGTCCTCCTCCCCCTACGACCTCGCGCTGGTCTTCCGCCGGTTGGTCGAGGACCCGCGCGCGGTGGCGCTCCTGCAGACGTCGACCGCACAGATGCCCCCCGGTCGAGGGCCGCTCCCCCGGCTTCCAGATCCAGAACCAGAACCCGCTGGCCGGCACGCCCGGCAACCTCGGCGGCAAGACCGGCTTCACCGACGCCGCCCGGCACACCTTCGTCACCGCCGCCGAGCGCGACGGACGGCGTCTGGTGGTCAGCGTGATGGGCACCGAGAACGTGCCGCTGCGCGCCGCCGACCAGGCCGCCCGGCTGCTCGACCGGGGCTTCACCGTCCCCGCCGGGCGAGGCGACCATCCCGGCCCCGCCGGGCGAGGCGACCATCCCGACCACCCGGGCCGGCTCGTCGACTCCGCCGCCGACGTCCCGCCACCGTCGCCGCCCGCGCCGCTGCCGGCGGTCGCGCCCGGGGT
>NZ_SPQN01000070.1 GCF_004571065.1 Geodermatophilus sp. DF01-2 | reverse complement strand
CGGCTACACCGTCACCCTCACCGCAGCAGCCTGACCCCACACTCGAGCCGACCTCGCCGATTGCCGCCGAGGTCCGCTGCAGCGCGCTCGCCGAGCCCCAGTGCGGGTGGCTATTTTCCGGTCAGCTGCGGAAAGAACAGCGCGATCTCGCGAGCGGCGGATTCGTCGGAGTCCGAGCCGTGGACGATGTTGTTCTGCACCTCGAGGCCGAAGTCGCCGCGGATCGTGCCGGGGGCGGCCTTGACCGGGTCGGTGGCGCCGGCCAGCGCGCGGAACGCCTCCACCGCCCGCGGGCCCTCGACGACGAGCGCGAGCAGCGGGCCGCCGGTGATGAACTCGACCAGCGAGCCGAAGAACGGCTTCTCGCGGTGCTCGCCGTAGTGCTCCTCGGCCACGTCCCGGGTCAGGGTGCGCAGCTCGGCGGCGACCAGGCGCAGGCCCTTGCCCTCCAGGCGGGAGATCACCTCGCCGACCAGGCCGCGGGCGACGCCGTCGGGCTTGACGAGGACCAGGGTGCGTTCTGCGGTGGCTTCGGACACGAGCGCGGAGCCTACGCGGCGGGATCGCCGTCCCCCCGTGGTGCCGGGTCGCGAAAGGGTGAGCCCAGCAGCTCCTTGCGGATCTGCAGCAGGTACAGCCAGATGAGCACGAACGCGCCGGCGACGAACCACATCACGCCGTTGATCAGGCCGGTGAGCAGCAGCGGCACCTGCAGGGCGGTGCCCACGACCAGGCCCTGCGGACGGCGCTGGATCCCGCTGGCCAGGATCAGCACGGCCGCCAGCACGAGCAGCAGCGTCAGCCGGACGCCGCCGAGGCCCTCCTCGGTCTGCGCGATGCCCCGGGGCACGAACAGGACGGCGATGCCCTCGAGTACCAGCACGCCGGCGGCAGCCCCACGCAGCGCCCGGGCCGCCCGCACCGGGTCCGGCGCCGTCACGCCGGCCGCCCGCCCAGGATGGTCCGGGTCTCCCCCGCGGTGATCACGCTGCCGGTGACCAACACGCCGGAGCCGCCGAGGGCGTCGTCCGGGCCGGCCTCGGCCAGCTCGATCGCCTCGGCAAGGGCTTCGGGCAGCCGCGGGGAGACGCTGACCCGGTCGGCACCGAAGACGTCGACGGCGAGCGCGCCCAGCTCGTCGGCGGGCAGCGCGCGGGGCGAGCTGTTCTGGGTGACCACCAGCTCGGCGCACACCTCCTCGAGCGCGGCGAGCATCCCGGAGACGTCCTTGCCGTGGACCACGCCGACCACGCCGACCAACCTGGTGAAGTCGAAGGACTCGCGGATCGCCTCGACGGTCGCGGCCATGCCGGCGGGGTTGTGCGCGGCGTCGACCAGCACCGTCGGGCTGGTGCGCACCCGCTCCAGCCGGCCGGGCGAGCGGACGGCGGCGAACGCGGCGCGCACGGTTTCGACGTCGATCGGCCCGGTCGCCGCCCCCGCCCCGAGGAACGCCTCGACCGCGGCCAGCGCGGTGGTGGCGTTCTGCGCCTGGTGGGCGCCGAACAGCGGGAGGAAGACCTCCTCGTACTCCCCGCCCAGGCCCTGCAGCCGCAGCTGCTGCCCGCCGACGGCGACCCGCCGGTCGAGGACGCCGAACTCGGTGCCCTCGCGGGCGACCACGGCCTCCACCTCGACGGCGCGCCTGACCAGCGCGTCCAGCGCCGCTGGCTGCTGGCGGGCCAGCACCGCGACCGCGTCGGGCTTGATGATCCCGGCCTTCTCGCCGGCGATCGTGCCGACGTCCGGCCCCAGGTACTCGGCGTGGTCCAGCGCCACGGGCGTCACGACGGCGACCCGTGCGTCGACGACGTTGGTCGCGTCCCACGTGCCGCCCATGCCGACCTCGATGACGGCGACGTCGACCGGGGCGTCGGCGAAGGTCGCGTAGGCCATGCCGACCATGACCTCGAAGAAGCTCATCGGGTGCTCACCGGCGGCGTCGACCATGTGCACGTAGGGCGCGATGTCGTCGTACGTCTCCACGAACCGCTCGGCGCTCACCGGCGCGCCGTCGAGCACGATCCGCTCGCGCATCGACTGCAGGTGGGGGCTGGTGAAGCGGCCCACTCGCAGGCCGAAGCCGCGCAGCAGCTCGTCGACCATGCGGGCCGTCGTCGTCTTGCCGTTGGTGCCGGCGACCTGGACGACCGGGTGGGCGCGGTGCGGGGACCCGAGCAGGTCCACCAGGGCGGAGATCCGGCCGAGCGAGGGCTCCAGGCGGGTCTCCGGCCAGCGCGCGAGCAGCTCCTTCTCCACCCGGGCCAGATCACCGGTACCGCCGCTGCTCATCCTCCCCAGGATGCCAGCCGCCCACTTCCTAGACTCAGCTACATGGTCACCGACACCCGCACCCCGGATACCGCCGCGCCGGGAGCCTTGGTCGGCGTACCGGAGAAGCCGTCGCTGGACGGGCTCGAGGAGAAGTGGGCCGCCCGCTGGGCGGAGGCCGACACCTACGCCTTCGACCGCGCGGCTGCCCTGTCAGCGCCGCGGGAGCTGACGTACTCGATCGACACCCCGCCGCCGACGGCCAGCGGATCGCTCCACGTCGGGCACGTGTTCAGCTACACGCACACCGACGTCGTCGCCCGCTACCAGCGGATGCGCGGCAAGCACGTCTTCTACCCGATGGGCTGGGACGACAACGGGCTGCCCACCGAGCGGCGGGTGCAGAACTACTACGGCGTCCGCTGCGACCCCTCGCTGCCCTACGACGAGGCTTTCCAGCCCCCGGCCAAGCCGGGCAAGGACCAGGTGCCGGTCTCGCGGCGCAACTTCGTCGAGCTGTGCGAGCGGCTGACCGCCGAGGACGAGCAGGCCTTCGAGCAGCTGTGGCGCCGCGTCGGGCTGTCGGTGGACTGGACCAACGTCTACCGGACGATCTCGGCGACCTCCCGCGCCACCGCCCAGCGGGCGTTCCTGCACAACCTCGCCCGCGGCGAGGCCTACGCCCAGGAGGCACCGACCCTCTGGGACGTCACCTTCCGGACGGCGGTCGCCCAGGCCGAGCTCGAGGACCGCGAGCGCCCCGGCGCCTACCACCGGATCTCGTTCCACGCGGCTGACGGCCCGGTCTACATCGAGACCACCCGCCCCGAGCTGCTGCCGGCCTGCGTCGCGCTGGTCGCCCACCCCGACGACGAGCGCTACCAGCCGCTGTTCGGCTCCTCCGTGCGCACCCCGGTCTTCGACGTCGAGGTGCCGGTGGTCGCACACCGCCTCGCCGAGCCGGACAAGGGCTCGGGCATCGCGATGATCTGTACCTTCGGCGACCTCAACGACGTCACCTGGTGGCGCGAGCTGCAGCTGCCCACTCGCGCGGTCGTCGGCTGGGACGGCCGGCTGCTGCCCGAGCCGCCGCCCGGCGTCCCGGCCGGGCCGTACGCCGAGCTGGCCGGGAAGACCGTGTTCAGCGCCCAGCAGCGGATGGTGGAGCTGCTGCGCGAGTCCGGCGACCTGGACGGCGAGCCGAAGGCGATCACCCATCCGGTGAAGTTCTTCGAGAAGGGCGAGCGGCCGCTGGAGATCGTCACCACGCGGCAGTGGTACATCCGCAACGGCGGGCGGGACGCCGACCTGCGGGATGCCCTCATCGAGCGGGGCCGGGAGATCCAGTGGGTGCCCGAGCACATGCGGCACCGGTACGAGAACTGGGTCGAGGGCCTCAACGGCGACTGGCTGATCAGCCGGCAGCGCTTCTTCGGCGTCCCGTTCCCGGTCTGGTACCGGCTGGACGCCTCCGGTGAGCCGGACTTCTCCGCGCCGCTGCTCGCTCCCGAGGAGGCGCTGCCGGTCGACCCGTCGTCCGACGTGCCCGACGGTTTCACCGAGGACCAGCGCGGCAAGCCCGGTGGGTTCATCGGCGACCCCGACGTCATGGACACCTGGGCGACGTCGTCGCTGTCGCCCCAGGTGGCCTCGGGCTGGGACACCGACCCGGAGCTGTTCGCGCACGTCTTCCCGATGGACCAGCGCCCGCAGGCCCACGACATCATCCGGACCTGGCTGTTCTCCACCGTGGTGCGCGCGCACTTCGAGCACGGCACGGTGCCGTGGACGCACGCCACGATCTCCGGCTTCGTCGTCGACCCCGACCGCAAGAAGATGTCGAAGTCGAAGGGTAACGTCGTCACGCCGATCGACGTGCTCGAGCGCTACGGCACAGACGCGGTGCGCTGGCGGGCCGCCGGTGCCCGGCCGGGCGCGGACTCGCCGTTCGACGAGGCGCAGATGAAGGTCGGCCGCCGGCTGGCCATCAAGATCCTCAACGTCGGCAAGTTCGTGCTGGGGCTGGGGGCGTCCGCCGACCTGTCGGCCTCGGCCGTGACCGAGCCGGTCGACCTCGGGCTGCTGGCCGGGCTGGCGGGCGTGGTCGACGAGGCGACCGCGGCGATGGAGGCCTACAACTACACCCGCGCGCTCGAGGTCACCGAGGCGTTCTTCTGGTCGTTCTGCGACGACTACGTGGAGCTGGTGAAGTCCCGCGCCTACGGGTCGGGGCCGGCCGCCGACTCCGCCCGGGCCGCGCTGGCACTGGCGCTGTCGGTGCAGCTGCGGCTGTTCGCCCCGGTGCTGCCGTTCGTCACCGAGGAGGTCTGGTCCTGGTGGCAGTCCGGCTCGGTGCACCGCGCGCTGTGGCCGACCGCCACCGAGCTGCCGGCCGGCGGTGACCCGGCGGTGGTGTCGGTGGTGGCGACGGCGCTGACCGGGGTCCGGAAGGCCAAGTCCGACGCGAAGGTCTCCATGCGGGCCGACGTCGAGACGGCGACGGTGACCGCGCCGACCGAGCAGGTGGCGCTGCTGGAGGCGGCGCGCGGTGACCTGGTCGAGGCCGGCCGGATCGCGTCGCTGACCGTCACCGCCGGTGAAGGCCCGCTCGCGGTGGACGTCGTCCTCGCCCCGCCCGCGGAGTCCTGACCGTCGCGCACCGCGTCGCTGTGCGTTGATCGGCAGGTCGCCCGCCAGGACCTGCCGATCAACGCACGCCGTTGCCGGTGATGAGGCGCAGCCGGGTGCACCGGACGGCGAGGATCTCGCTGCGGCACGCCGCCGATGAGCCGGTCATGCCCGCGTAACCGGAGCGCAGGGTCTGCCAGCCGATCGTCCCGAGAAGCGCGTCCCGGCTGATGTCCCGTTTCCGCTGGACACGCGAGCCGTGCCAGGTGGCGCCGTCCATCTCGACGGCGAGCAGGACGTCCTCGTAAGCGGCGTCCAGGAAGAACGTCCGGCCGGCGACCGTCACGCGGCGCTGCTGGACGAACGGCGGCATCCCCGGGCCACGCAACACCTCCAGGCAGCCCCAGATCTCCAGCTCGCTGCGACAGCCGTCGGCCAGGAGCCGCAGGAGCTCGACGAGCGCGGCTCGACCCGGCAGACAGGGCCTGCGCTCGAGCTCGTAGCGAAGCTCGCGCGGGGAACAGAGCCGGCGCCGAACCGCCTCGATGGTGACCGCCCGCAGTTCTGCCCGGGTCATCCCCGCCGGCCGGCCCCAGCAGTCGACGACCGCTCTCCCGACCCAGGAGACGGGTAGGCCCTCGATGCGGCGGATGCTGTCGGTCAGGGCCCGCGTCCGGTGGAGGACGATGCCCGTGGTGCCCCGAGCGCTCCGAGCGACCTCGACGGTGAGGTGGACGGGCCCGCCCGGAGGGATCAGTCCCCAGAGGGCGAGCGCCGAGCGGTGGCTGACCACCCCACCGCAGGTGCGCACCGCTGCCTCGACACGGGTCCGCCAGTCCGTCACCGCCGTCGGCAGCGCGTAGACGGCGCGGTGGAGGCGGAGCAGGCGGCCGCTGTCGAGCCAGGCCGTGACGGTCTTGCGGTCGACGCGGGCGGTCAGGGCTTCCCACGTGACCCACCCGTCGGGCCCGACGACCGCGGACAGGTCGTGCGACACGCGTCGAGACTGGTCGAGCGGCGCCAGCGGTGGGAGCCGGTCGCGCGATCTGTGGACGGCGTCGGCCGACTGTGTGCGCGGACGCCCGGTTCCAGGCCGGCGCAGAACCGGGCGTCCGCGCACACGCTCGGGTCCCGTAACGCGCGACGGCCCGCCCCCGGGCGTGGGAGCGGGCCGTCGGCGAGCAGGTCTTACGCGCTCTTCTCGCGGGGGGCACGGCTGGGCTTGCGCGGCACGATCGTCGGGTTCACGTGCTCGAGCACGACCTCCTTGGTGATGACCACGGAGGCGACGTCGTCCCGGCTGGGGACGTCGTACATCACCGACTGCAGGACCTCCTCCATGATCGCCCGGAGGCCGCGGGCGCCGGTGCCGCGGAGGATGGCCTGGTCGGCGATCGCCTCGAGGGCGTCGTCGGTGAACTCGAGGTCGACCCCGTCGAGCTCGAACAGCCGCCGGTACTGGCGCACCAGCGCGTTCTTCGGCTCGGTCAGGATGTTGATCAGCGCCTCGCGGTCCAGCTTCTCCACGCTGGTGATGACCGGGAGCCGGCCGATGAACTCGGGGATCATCCCGAACTTCAGCAGGTCCTCGGGCATGACCTCGGCGAAGGCGTTGGCCTCGTCGATCTCCTTCTTGCTGCGGATCTCCGAGCCGAAGCCGATGCCCTGCTTGCCGGCCCGCTGCTCGATGATCTTCTCCAGCCCGGCGAAGGCGCCGCCCACGATGAACAGCACGTTCGTCGTGTCGATCTGGATGAACTCCTGGTGCGGGTGCTTGCGGCCACCCTGCGGGGGCACCGACGCCGTCGTCCCCTCGAGGATCTTCAGCAGCGCCTGCTGCACGCCCTCGCCGGAGACGTCGCGGGTGATCGACGGGTTCTCGCTCTTGCGGGCGATCTTGTCGACCTCGTCGATGTAGATGATGCCGGTCTCGGCCCGCTTGACGTCGTAGTCGGCGGCCTGGATCAGCTTGAGCAGGATGTTCTCGACGTCCTCGCCCACGTAGCCGGCCTCGGTGAGGGCGGTGGCGTCGGCTATGGCGAACGGGACGTTCAGCATCCGGGCCAGGGTCTGCGCGAGGTGGGTCTTGCCGCAGCCGGTCGGGCCCATGAGCAGGATGTTGGACTTGGCCAGCTCGACCGAGTCGTCCCGGCCGCCGGCGTTGCCGGCCTGGACGCGCTTGTAGTGGTTGTAGACCGCGACCGAGAGCGCGCGCTTGGCCTTGTCCTGGCCGATGACGTACTGCTCGAGGAAGTCGTGGATCTCCTTGGGCTTCGGCAGCTCGTCGAACTTCAGGTCCGACGACTCCGAGAGCTCTTCCTCGATGATCTCGTT
This sequence comes from Geodermatophilus sp. DF01-2, assembly GCF_004571065.1. Taxonomy (GTDB): domain Bacteria; phylum Actinomycetota; class Actinomycetes; order Mycobacteriales; family Geodermatophilaceae; genus Geodermatophilus. The sequence continues at coordinate 16,417 of NZ_SPQN01000070.1, read as the reverse complement.
GCAGAGGTCGATGCACTCGTCGCAGATGTAGACCCCGGGGCCAGCGATGAGCTTCTTGACCTGCTTCTGGCTCTTCCCGCAGAACGAGCACTTGAGCAGGTCACCGCTCTCACCGATTCGTGCCACCTGCTGACCTCCACCTCGGGGGAATCCGGCTCCTGGTGCCAGGCGCCTGCGTGTGAACTGGTGCTGTCCCGTACACGGCCCCGCACTCCGCGAGGCTCTCCTCCCGGCCCTGACGTCCGGGGATCGGGCGCTCGCCGACGGTACCTGCCGGCACCGACCCCGACGGGCGATGACTCGCCCGACCCGACCGATGCCTGACCACATGCGTCCCGCTCCCCCCGACGGTACGGGTCGAGCGCGCGACACGCGCGCCCTCGACCCGAACCGGTCACGGAGCATCAGGCCGGGAGTGCGTTCAGCTTCCGGCTCTGGATGACCTGGTCGACGATGCCGTAGGCCTTGGCCTCGTCGGCGGTCAGGATCTTGTCGCGGTCGATGTCGGTGCGGACCTGGTCGACCGACCGGCCGGTGTGCCGCGCGAGGATCTCCTCCATCTGCGAGCGCACCCGCTGGATCTCCGCCGCGTGGATCTCCAGGTCCGACACCTGACCGCCGGCCTCACCCGACGGCTGGTGGATGAGCACCCGCGAGTACGGCAGCGCCAGTCGCTTGCCCGGCGTCCCGGCCGCGAGCAGGACGGCGGCCGCGGAGGCGGCCTGGCCCATGCAGACGGTCTGGATGTCGGGACGGACGAACATCATCGTGTCGTAGATCGCCATCAAGGAGGTGAACGAGCCACCGGGCGAGTTGATGTAGATCGTGATGTCGCGGTCCGGGTCGGCCGACTCGAGGGTGATGAGCTGGGCCATCACGTCGTTGGCCGACGCGTCGTCGATCTGCACCCCGAGGAAGATGATCCGCTCCTCGAAGAGCTTGTTGTACGGGTTGGACTCCTTCATGCCGTAGCTGGTCCGCTCCACGAAGGAGGGCAGCACGTAACGGCTGGAGGGCATCTGGAAGCTCATGGTCGTCTCCTCCGAGCCGTCAGTTGTCGGTGACCGGGTTGGCCTGGTCGGTCATCGCCGCCCGGCTCACCACGTGGTCGACGAAGCCGTACTCGAGGGCCTCCTGCGCGGTGAACCAGCGGTCGCGGTCGGAGTCCTTCTCGATCTGCTCGATGCTCTGGCCGGTGTGGAAGGACTGCAGCTCGTTGAGCTCGCGCTTCGTACGCCGGAACAGGTCGGCCTGGATGGCGATGTCGGCCGCGGTGCCGCCGACGCCAGCGGACGGCTGGTGCATCATGATCCGCGCGTGCGGCAGGGCATAGCGCTTGCCTCTGGTGCCGGCGGTCAGCAGGAACTGGCCCATCGAGGCGGCCAGGCCCATGCCGTAGGTGGCCACGTCGCAGTCGATGAACTGCATGGTGTCGTAGATGGCCATGCCGGCGCTGACCGAGCCGCCGGGCGAGTTGATGTAGAGGTGGATGTCGCGCTTGGGGTCCTCGGCCGACAGCAGCAGCATCTGGGCCGCCAGCTGGTTGGCGATGACGTCGTCGACCTGGGTGCCCAGGAAGATGATGCGCTCGCGCAGCAGGCGCTCGTAGACGGAGTCGTTGAGGTTCATCCCCCCGGCGGCGGCACGCATGAGCGGCGCGCTCGCCGGGTTCGGGTTGGTGCTCACGGGTGCGGTGACCTCCGTTGGACTGTCGGGCAGTCGGTCTCGCTGGGCGGGGCTGGTGGTGCGAACACCGGGGACGCCGCTGGGGTGTGGCCTCCCCGGTGTTCGCCAGGGTCTGCGTCGACCCTAACGCGCATGCGGGAGGGGGCAGTCCCGACGCCGGGGGTGTTCGCCGTCGGCGCAGCGACCGGTGCCCGGGACGCGCGACGCCGTCCATCCCCGGGGCGCGGGGCAGGACGGCGTCGTCGCGGCGCGGCCCCGTCCCGGGCACCGCGGCGAGCCTGCGAGTCGCGGGGAGGACGGGGTCCTCTTTCAGCTCCTGGCGGCGTCCTCGGTGTCCGTGGTCGCGCCCTCGGTCGCCTCGACGGCGGCCGCAGCGGCGACCTCCTCCTCGGGGGCGGCGTCCTCGGTGGCGGCGTCCTCGGTGGCGGCGTCCTCGGTGGCGGCGTCCTCGGAGTCGGTGTCGTCGGCGGCCGGCGCCTGCACCGTCTTCGGGCGCAGGGCCTCGAGGTCGACCACGTTGCCCGAGGCGTCGGTGATCGTCGTCTGCTCCAGCAGCTGGGCGAGGGTCTTGGTGCGGCGGACGTCGGCGACGAACTCGGCGATGTTGCCGCCCTGCTGCAGCTGCTGGGCGTACTGCTCGGGGCTCATCCGGTTGCGCTGGGCCTGGGCCATGACCTGCGCCGACAGGTCCTCGTTGTCGATGGTGACCTCACGGGCGTCGGCGACGGCGTCCAGGATGAACTGGGTCCGGACCGCCTGTTCGATGTTCGTGCGCTGGTCGGCGTCGTAGGCCTCGCGGCTCTCGACACCGGCCATCTGCAGGAACGAGTCCCAGTCCATGCCGGCCTGCTGCAGCTCGTTCTGCATGGCCCGGTTACGCCACTCGATCTCGCGGTCGACCAGCTTCTCCGGGATCGGCACCTCGATCGTCTCGAGCAGGTGGTCGATCAGCTTGTCCCGGGCCTGCGCCCCCTGCTGCAGCACCTTGGTGCGAGCGAGCCGGGTGCGGACGTCGTCCCGCAGCTCCTCGAGGGTGTCGAACTCGCTGGCGGTGGAGGCGAACTCGTCGTCCAGCTCCGGCAGCTCCTTGGTCTTCACCGACCGCACGGTGACGGTGACGTCCGCCGCCTCCCCGGCGTCCGGGCCCTGCAGCAGCGCGGTCTGGAAGGTCGTCGACTCGTCGGCGGACAGCCCGCGGACGGCGTCGTCGAGCCCCTCCATGAGGTTGCCCGAGCCGACCTCGTAGGACATGCCGGTGGTCGAGCCGTCCTCGAGGACGTCGTCGCCGAGCTTGGCCTCGAGGTCGATGGACACGAAGTCGCCGTCCTGGGCGGGCCGGTCGACGCCGGTGAGCATGCCGAAGCGCTCGCGCATGACCGAGATCTGCTGGTCGATCTCCTCGTCGGCGACCTCGACGTCGTCGACGGTGACCGCGAGCTCGTCCAGTGCGGGCAGCTCGACCTTGGGAGCGACGTCGACCTCGGCGGTGAAGGCGAGGGTGTCGTTGTCGTCGAGGCGGGTCACCTCGATGTCGGGCTGGCCCAGGACGTGCACCTGGTTCTCCCGCACGACCTCGGAGTAGACCTCCGGAATGGCGTGCTGGACGACCTGCTCCAGCACGATCGGCCGGCCGATCCGCTGATCGAGCACCCGGTTGGGCACCTTGCCGGGGCGGAAGCCGGGCACGCGCACCTGGCGGCCGAGCTCCTTGTAGACCTCACCGAAGGCGTGGTCCAGGTCCCCCCACGGCACCTCGATCGCCATCCGGACCCGCGTGGGGCCCAGTTCCTCGATGGTGCTCTTCACAGCGGCAGTGCTCCTCGATCGACAGACAGGGATGGGCGCCGGGCAGGACGGACGACGCCGGGTCGACCCACGAGTCTAGAGACGACGGGTGATGGTCGGGGTGGCGGGACGTGGAGCCGCAGCACCCCCGGTCGGGGTGGCGGGATTCGAACCCACGGCCCCCCGCTCCCAAAGCGGGTGCGCTACCAAGCTGCGCCACACCCCGTGGCGCACGGGAGTCTAGGCGTCCCCGGAGTCAGGCCGACACGGCCGGACGGCGGTGCGCCCACGGAGCCGCCTCCTCGAGGGCTGCGGCCACGCGCACCAGCACGTCCTCCCGGCCGTAGGCGGCGACCAGCTGGACGCCGACGGGAAGGCCGTCGTCCGCCCAGTGCAGCGGCAGGCTGATGGCGGGCTGCCCGGTCACGTTGAACTGGGCCGTGTAGGGGATGAAACTGTTGATCCGCCGCCCCTCCTGCCGCGGGCCCGCGGCGGTGAACCAGCCGAGCTCCGGCGGCGGCGCGCCCACGGTCGGGGTCACCAGCAGGTCGAAATCCTCGCCGCCGAGCTCGGGGGGCGCCCACCAGGTCGCCATCCGGCGGGTCCAGGACCCCAGCCACGCCCGGGCGCCGAGGTAGGTCTCCGCGGTCATCTCCCGTCCGACCGCGCGGTACATCACATTGCGCGGTTCCAGCTCCTCGTCGGCGACGGCCCGCCCGAGGGCGGACCGCTCGATGACCGAGAGGGTCAGCGCGGTGTCCGCGGCGATCGTGGTGGTGAAGAAACGCGGGAACAGCGGGTCGAACATCGCGTCCGGCGTCCCTGGCTCGACGGCGCAGCCGAGTTCCTCGAGGAGCCGCCCCGTCCGCTCCACCGCGGCGCGGCACGCCGGGTGGTCGAGGTACTGCTCGCCCGGGTCGGCGTCGAGCAGTCCGACCCGCAGGTGGCCCACCGGTGCGCCGACCTCCTCGGCCAGCGGCCGGGGCAGCGGCGGCGCGACGTAGGGGTCGCCGGGCATCGGGTGGCCGATGGCGTCGAGGACGGCGGCGGTGTCGCGGACCGAGCGGGTGACGACCCCGTCGATCGTTGCGCCCGCCCAGCCCTCGCTGACGTCCGGGCCCTGGCTGACGCGGGCGCGGGTCGGCTTGAGCCCGACCAGGCCGCACGCGCTGGCCGGGATGCGGATCGAGCCGCCGCCGTCGCCGGCGTGCGCGACGGGCACCAGCCCTGCGGCGACGGCGGCCGCCGAACCGCCGCTGGAACCCCCGGTGGACCGGCCGGGGTCGTACGGGTTGCGGGCCGGACCGTTGGCGGCGGGCTCCGTGGTGACCGTGGTGCCGAACTCGGGGACGTTGGTGCGGCCGAGTGAGACGAACCCGGCGGCGCGGAACAGGCGGGCGAGGTGGCTGTCGGTGGGCCAGCGTGCGCCGGCGTCGCGCAGGAATGACGTCCCGTAGTGGGTCTCCTCCCCCGCCACGTGGCAACCGAGGTCCTTGAGCAGGATCGGCACGCCTCGGAACGGCCCGGCGGGCAGGTCGCCGGCGGCCTCGGCGCGGGCGGCGTCGAAGCGGCGCCGGACGACCGCGTCGAGCTGCGCGTCGACCCGCTGGATGCGCTCGATCACCGCCTCGACGAGCTCCTTGGGGCTCGCCTCGCCGCTGCGCACCAGCTCGGCCTGGGCGGTCGCATCGAGCCATGTGGGGTCGGTCACCCGGCGGACCGTAGCAAGCGCATTCGCCGGCGACCTGGCCGCCGACCGCGATCCCGCCGACGGTCGGCTCAGGCCGCTCGTCCCCCTCGAGGGGTGCCGCTGGCGATCAGGCTGGTCCGGGCGTGGCGCAGGGGACGTCGGGTCCGGCGCGTGGGCGACCGGGATCACCGGTGCCGGGGGCCGCTGGAGCGAACCACCGACCAGCCGAAGAGGACGATGCCCCTGATGCTCCTGCGGCGTGCATGTCGTCGTAGGACCGGGCGACCTGATCCATCGTCCACCGCCGGGCGATCATCTCGTCGAGCATCAGCTGGCCGGACCGGCAGATCCGCAGCAAGTTCGGGATGTCCGACTTCTGGCTGCACTGGCCGAACAGCCCGCTTCTGCACGAGCGTCAGGTCGGCCAGACTGAGGAACGCGCTGACGGCCATGAGGTTGCTCGGGGTGGCACGAAGGGCATCTCCGGGGACACGCGTCAGGTCCGTGGCAGCGCGGCCGACCAGGTCGCCGGCGTCGAGATAGTCCCCGGCATCGCGGAGCCAGGTGTACGCACCAGCGGACTGGTCCTCTCGGTCGACAGATGGCCCGGCAGCCCACGCCCCGAGCCCACGATCCCCGGACACTCTGGAGATGACATGAGCGCCGCGAAGACGCCCCAGTCCGCGTCGACGGACGCCCGGCCGCGCTGCCCTGTCGACATCGACCTCGTCAACCCGGACACGTTCCTCGCCGGCATGCCACTGGGGGCGTTCGCCCGCATGCGGGAGGAGGCCCCCGTCTTCTGGCACCCGCAGCCCGGCGCCTCGGGGGACGGCTTCTGGGCGGTGAACCGTCCGGCCGACATTCGAGAGGTGTCCCGCCAGCCGGACATCTTCTCCTCCCGGGAGCTGGGCAGCCTGCTGCAGACCGGCGAGCAGGCCGGCGGCGACTCGCTGGAGACCATGCGGCTGCTCCTGCTGAACATGGACCCGCCGGAGCACACCCGGCTGCGTGAGACCGTCCAGCGGGCTTTCACGCCCCGCACGATTCGCGGCCTCGAGCCCCGCCTGCGGGAGTTCGCCGAGGGCATCGTCGACCGCGCGGTCGCCAAGGGCGAAGGCGATTTCGTCAAGGATGTCGCCGCGGAGCTGCCGCTGCTGGCGATCTGCGAGCTGATGGGCATCCCCGCACAGGACCGGGGCAGGATCTTCGATCTGTCCAACCGGCTGATCGGGTTCGAGGACCCGGAGTTCCAGACCAGCCCCGAGGACGCCCAGGTGGCCTCCACCGAGATGTACCTCTACGCGAACGAGCTGGCCGAGCAGCGCCAGCGGGAGCCTCGGCAGGACATCATCACCGATCTGCTGCACGCGCAGGTCGACGGCCATGCGCTCAGCGTGAGCGAGTTCGACGTCTTCTTCCTGCTGCTGGCGGTCGCGGGCAACGAGACCACCCGCAATGCGATCACGCACGGGATGAAGGCGTTCTTCGACCATCCGGAGCAGTGGGAGCTCTTCAAGCGGGAGCGCCCGGGGGCCGCGGCCGACGAGATCATCCGCTGGGCCACTCCCGTGATGCAGTTCCAGCGCACGGCCATGTCGGACTACGTGCTCGCCGGGCAGCAGATCCGGGCCGGCGAGCGGGTGGGCCTGTTCTACTCGGCGGCGAACCGGGACTCCGACCTGCTGCCCGAGCCGGACCGCTTCGACATCCGGCGTACGCGCAACCTCCACGTGGCCTTCGGCGGTGGTGGACCGCACTTCTGCCTCGGCGCGAACCTGGCCCGAGCCGAGGTCCAGATCATGTTCGAGGTGATCGCCGACCGGATGCCGCACATCGCCCCTACCGGGGCACTCCGCCCACTGCGCTCGATGTTCATCAACGGGATCAAGACCTTCCCCGTCCGGTACGTGCCTGCGCCCCCGGCCTGACCGTGACGCGCGGCCGCAGCCTCCCCGGCCGCCTCCGCCGGCCACGCACGGCCAGGCATGCGACACCCGTGCCGGCTCGGCCGCCCCCGCTCGGGCGGGAGCCGCAGGCACGGCTACGCTGTCGAGGCAACGCGGGTGTAGCTCAATGGCAGAGCCCCAGCCTTCCAAGCTGGCCATGCCGGTTCGATCCCGGTCACCCGCTCCACCTCCTGACCAGCTCAGATGCCCGTTTGTGCAGCTCGGCCGGCAGTGCCGCTCCGTCCGTGCCTTAGCGGTGCTGACCGCTGTGGACCGCTGACCACCGGTCTTGACCGCTGCTTAAGGCACGGCCGCGGCGCCCGCCGGCATGAGACTCAGAGTGGCGGGGTTGAGAGCCGACAGGCGGGGACCCGTCGAGTGCGGGCCTCCGCCGATCGTGCTGTGCAAGGCGCCGCGCCCTCCTTAAGGCGGACGGCTGCTGCGGGGGACGGTCCTCGCGGAGGCGCAAGTTCTTCCGCCGGTGACGGCAGCCTCCTGCGCCCGTAGGTTCCGCACACTGCCAGGCCGTGATGATCTTCGTGGCGGTTCGCAGCCGTTCTGTAAGCCGCGTGATCTGCCGTTTTGAACCGTCGCGAACTCCGGCGCGTGGCCGCGAATTGAGCCAACTGCGAGCAGAATTGCAACCACGGCGACGTGGCCCTAGCTGCCATCCGGTGACGCCGCCCACCGAGCGAGCGGCGCCGGGAACCTCCCCCGCACGTTGCTGCTGTGAACGGCTCGGGTGCTCCAAGTGAGGAGTTCGTCCTCCCCACGGCCGCTTGGACCTAGGGTCCGATCATGACGAACGGAGCGCGGCCCCGCCCGGTCTTCGACGAGGCCGCCTTCCGGGCGGACTTTCTCGCCGAACTGCGGGACTACGGGTTGACGGACGAGGACCTGGCCGGTTGGAGCGAGGCCGGGCTGGCCCGGTTGTTCTACACGGCCCGGGACCGGTTAGACCCCGGCCGGCTCGGGACCTGGATGCGCGAACTAGGCGACTCGGATGCCGTCTGGGAACGCTGGATGCAGGAGCAGCGGCACCCGGCGGGACGCGACGAGGAGGATGACGACGAGGACGACGAGGACGACGGCGAGGAAGAGGACCACGAGGACGAGCCGCAGGACGCGGACGAGGCGCAGGCGGAGGACGAGGAGACCGGCTGGGCGGTGGTCGGCGAGCTGGCCCAGGAGTGGTCGGACGTCTGGTACGAGGGCTCAGAGCACGCCTGGCTCAGGTACGCGTGGTCGGCGCTCCATAAGGCGGGCCTGACCGGGGTCGGCGACCCGGTGGACCGGGCTGAGGCGGTCGCGAGGCTCCTGGCCCTGACCAAGCTCTACCGCGTCTTCCACGCGTACGCCCACGAGACCGAGCACGTCGACGAGTGGTGGGACATGGGCGATCAGGTCTGTGGCCCCGAGCCGCTCGTCCCGGCGTTCGTGTGGGGACAGCTCAGCGAACGTCGGGGGTTCGCCTCGTTCAGCGACGACGACGACGAGCTCCCGGACGAGTTCGCCAAGGCGCTCGTTTGGCACTACGCGCCGGAGGTGGCGAAGGCCCTACTCGATCAGCTCGGGGAGAACTTTCTATTCGCTTCCCTGTGGGCCTCCTCCTCGGCCGGCGTCCGGTTCCCCCTGAACGACCGTCGATACCACGAGGCGGTCAACGGCGACCCCTGGGAGAAGACGGCGGCCTACAACTGGACGACCGACGGCATGCGCCTGTGAGCGCGAGCGGTGGGGGCGCTCCTTCCCCTTCCGCCGAGCTCCTGTACCAGCACGCTGCAGACAATCGCGACGCGGACATCGCCCGCGCGCGCGACCGATCAGATGGAGGGGCCGCAGACCGCCCTACCGCTCAGCGGACGAGGGGAGGCGCCTGATGGCGGCGGCACACGCACACCGCGGTGCCGCACGATGGACGGTGCAGTTCGCATCGACGGCGGCGGCGTCCGGTGGGAGCCGTCCGTCCTCGTCGCTCGGAGGGGACCAGCCGCCACAAGACGCCGCTCCCCCACGCCGGCGGCCCGCCCGCCACCGGGCTCGCTCGCCACTTTGATCCGCCGTGTCGCGGGGATGGCAGGCGACATCGCGACGACCTCCGGGTGCCGGAACGGGGCCCGTACGCCTGATAGACAGCAGCATGGCCAAGTACCGGGTGATCCAGTCCGCCGTCACGCAGCTGCTCGAGGACGTGCGCGCTGAGCGGATCGCAATCCCGGAGCTGCAGCGACCGTTCGTTTGGGACAGCGTCAAGGTCCGCGACCTCATGGACTCCCTCTACAAGGGCTACCCCGTCGGCTACCTGATCACCTGGCAGTCGGTCGGCGCTCACCTCAAGGGCGGCCAGGTCGCGGCGCACCAGCAGATCCTCATCGATGGCCAGCAACGCATCACTGCGCTCCGCGCCGCCGTCGCCGGCCTCAAGGTCATCGACAAGCGGTATCGCTCGATCCGCATCAAGATCGCCTTCAACCCGGTGACCAAGGAGTTCGCCACCCTCACACCGGTGATCGACAAGAACGCCCAGTGGATCTCCGACATCAGCGAACTCTTCAACGCCCCCTCGACCTACAGCTTCTACAGCGACTACTTCGCGGCCAACCCTGACGTCGACAAGGCCATGGTCGAGGCCAACCTCACCGCGCTGGAGCGGATCAAAAACGCGAGATCGGGATCATCCAGCTGGAAGACGACCTCGAGGTGGAGACAGTCACGGAGATCTTCATCCGGATCAACTCCAAGGGCGTGCCGCTGTCGAGCGCCGACTTCGCGATGTCGAAGATCGCCACCTACGGCGAGCGGGGCCGCAACCTGCGCAAGGTGATCGACTACTTCTGCCACCTCGCAGTGGCGCCGCACGCCTACAGCGACATCGCCGAGCACGACAAGGAGTTCGCCGGCAGCGGTTACCTGAGCTCGATCGCGTGGCTCAAGGACGTCGCCGAGGATCTCTACGACCCGGCCTACGGCGACGTCATCCGCATCGCCGGCCTGGTCGGCTTCAGCCGCGGCAAGGCGTCGTCGATCGTGAGCGAGCTGTCCGGGCGCGACCCGGAGACGCACACCGTCGACGAGGCCCGTATCCCCGCCGCCTACGACCGACTGGAGGGGGCGCTACTGCAGATCGTCAAGAAGTACCACTTCGAGAACTTCCTGATGATCATCAAGTCGGCTGGCTTCATTGTGCCCGGGATGATCGGCTCGAAGAACGCCCTCAACTTCGCCTACGCCCTCTACCTGCGGCTACGTGCGGACGAGACGACCACTGAGGGCGAGCGCAAGCGCATCGTGCGGCGCTGGTTCGTCATGTCGATGCTGACCCAGCGGCACTCGGGCAGCTTCGAGTCGACCTGGGAGCAGGACATCCGACGCATCGGCGCCGTCGGCGCCGCCGCCTACCTGAAGCAGATCGAGGAGTCGAAGCTCACCGACGGCTTCTGGAACGTCGCCCTGCCTGCGAACCTGGAGACCACCAGCACCTCGAGTCCGTTCTTCCAGGTGTTCCTCGCCGCGCAGGTCGCCACCGGCAAGCGCGGGTTTCTGTCCAGGTCGATCACCGTCGCCGCGATGCAGCAGCAGTCCGGGGACATCCACCACATCGTCCCCAAGGACTACCTGCGCAACAACGGCTTCCCGGACCGGGGCGACTACAACCAGGTCGCCAACTTCGCCCTGACCGAGACGTCGATCAACATCAGCATCTCGAACAAGCCGCCGGCGACCTACATGGCCGAGCTGCTCACCCAGATCGACACAGGCAAGCTGTCGCTCGGCGAGATCGTCGACCGCGCGGATCTCGAGACCAACCTCCAGGAGAACGCGGTCCCCGAGGACATCTTCGCGGTGACGGCAGCCTCCTACCCCGAGTTCCTCGACCGGCGGCGCCGGCTTATGGCGGAGGTCATCCGGAGCTACTTCGACCAGCTGTGAGCCCCGCCCGGTGGCGCCGACCGACCGCGTGGCAGGCCTGCCCTGGTGCTTCGAAGAGAAGATCACGCACCGGGGCAGCCATCCTGGCGCGTGGGGTCAACCGCCAGGACGGACCAGCTCATCAGCTGTAAGAGCCCGTTTCGGTGGCAGTCGGTTCATCAATGCGGCCAAACAGAGGGACGCCCCCGCTGTACGCGTGCGCCGCAGAGTTCCCTCAAATTCAAGACGGTCATTGCGTCCCCACGGCATCAGGAACGGAGCACCCTCGGCAACCTCATGGGAGTCCAGCTGACCCATATGGACGGTGTTCAACCCGCGAGGGCCATACGCGTCCTGCACCATCTGGCGGTCCGCATCATCGGTCAGCACGAGCGCGACAGCGGCTCGGAATCCGGCCGCGACGTTGAGGTGCGCCCCCCTGCCCCCTCTTGGCCTCTGCTTGGAACGCCGTCATCCGTGACCGATTGACCGCTCAGTGGAGTGACGGCTCTGCCGGGCAAGCTCCCGCCAGTCCGGGACAAGAGCCGACATCATGGCGTGGAACCGCTTGCCGTGCGTGCGGTACCGCAGGTGCAGGAGTTCGTGGACGATCACGTAGTCCTGAAAGGCCTCGTCAGTCTCAGCGAGCTCGTCGGCGAACGTCACCACACCATCGCTGGTGCAAGACCCCCACTTGGTGGGCAGGTCGGCGATGTTTACGCGCTGAGGGTTCACCTTGAGCCGGAGCGCCCACGCCATGACTCGCCGCTTGAGTTGCTGGTCGGGATACAGGGAGGACATCAGTCTTCAGCCGTCCGCTCCAGCACCTGCATGATCTGCTCGACTGCTGCCTTGCGCTGCTCGTCCGGGAGCCCAATGACGGGCTTGTAGAGGTTGAGGCGAAGACGGCGGCGCTCATCGGCGTTCTGCGCCCAATTCGGGAACTTCGCCACCACGGACTCCACCTCGTGGGCGACCGCCACCGTATCCAGACCCGCGGCCGTGAGGGCATTATCGCGGTTGAGCTGCCAGTGCACGGCAAAGCCGACGTCGCTCAGACCGCTGGCCTGAGCGGCCTCACGAGCTCGTTCCTTTTCGAGGACGAGCGCGGCGATCTCGTCCATCGCCGCCGCTTATTCGGCCCCATGACGCCCAGGGAGACGGCCCGCTTCATCCTCTAGGACTCGGCAGACGACTGGCCTCTGCCAGCTTCACCGCTAGCTCGTGGCTCTTCAGTGCTTCCGCGTAGGACATCACAACAGGCCGCCCCTCGCGGATGGCCTCCAGGAAGTTCTGCACTTCCGATGAAAAGACATCCGCTTCCTCACTGTAGCGCCGGACCTCACCCGGTCCAGTCACGGTCAGGTCCTCTTCGGAGAGGACGAGTGATAGCTCGTCACTGATTAGTTCGATCTGCACGCGGTGCCGACGATGCATCGCGTATGAGCAACTCACGCTAGCGACGCCACCATTCTGAAAGGCGACTACCCCAGCTGTGGCCGCCGGCACGTCACCCCCGCGGCTCAACGCGGCGGTCGTGGGGCGCGCCACCTCCATCCCGCCGAGCCCAACGGGCTCTCCCATGAACAAGCGGCAAACATCCAGGAGGTGGGTAAGTTGCTCAACGACTTGGCCACCTGATCGCTCGCGAGTCGCCCACCAGGATTGTCCGGGCAATCCGTCATGCCACTGAGCAACTGCTAGGTGAACCAACCTGCTCGCGAGTTGCTCTTGAGCGATCCTTATGCCGCTCAAGTGCCGCCAATGATAACCAACAGCGGTCGTCACACCCGACTGTTCCACTGCCGTTGCGATGTCTCGGGCCACCTCCAAATTCACCGCGAGCGGCTTCTCGGCGAAGAAAGGTACACCCAACTCGACTAAGCGAAGTTCCGGTTCCCCACGCTGATCTGGTGGCAGACACACCCAAACGGCATCCGGACGCGCTTGCGCTAACAAGTCATGGACGGTCGCGTACGCGTCGACGGGCCGGCTAACCACTCGACCGAACTCGGCGCGCGCTTCCAGTAATGGATCGACTACACCCACTACCTCCGCTAGGTCTCCCTCAACCAGCGCTTTCGCATGACGCCTCGCCACGTAACCCGCCCCGAGGAACCCAATCCGCATAGGCTTCAGCATTGCTCTTCTGCATCTCCTTCCTATAGCGTCTTGAGGCGACCACTAGTCCGCGTTCTACCAGCATTGCCGGCGACGTCAACGGGGTCGCCCCTTCAGACGCTATTCGCACAGACTCGAGCTGCCCGAGTCTTCTTGCGTAGCGCCGGTACTCCTCGTTCGCACTCGCGCCATACCGCCCCTGTCGGACGACTGCCTCAACCTTCTCGCGCAGCCTTCCAGTGAACGCGTAGTGGATGAGCGGACAAGAAAAGTCTGCAACCTGCCCGGCCTGAGCTAGATGAGCATGCCGAAGCCAAGCACCAGCGCTCGGCCGAAGCAGCGAGTGTTTTGTCAGCCACAACGGTCGCTGCAGGCCATATAGACGGTGGCGTACGCCATCAGTTAGGAATGCAAGTCCAACCTCTTCGGGAGCAATAACCGCACATCGTGTCATGCGGACGAATGACGCGTACTCATGCGCATTCACGGACTGCCACTCGAAGTAGCGATGTTCGGCGACATTAAGCGGTTGTGAACCAGTGAAGAGGAGCACGGGCGGGAAGACGTCGATCATCTGCGTGACCACAACTGAGTAGCCACACTCGTCTAGGTAGCCGAGAACCGCTCGAAGCCCGTAAGCATCTTGACTCGCGAAGGGCAGGCTCAAATGTTCGTCTATGTCCGCAACGAGTACCCATCCCCCCGCCTCCCCGAGCACGTTGGCGAGGAATTGTTTGAGCGCCACTTCCCAGCGCCCGTACCTCAACCGACAGAAGTTCAAGTGGACCCGTGACCCAAACGCTGGATGACGCTGGATCCGCTCGACTGTGCCATCGAGCGAGCCGTTGTCGAGGAACAGGATCTGCTCCGCTCCGAGCGATATGTAGTGCTCGATGAACGCGTCCACATACTCTTCGGCGTCGCGCACCACACAGCCGACAGCTAAACCACCCTTCATGGGTGGTGAGGTAATACCCCGCGCTCCCATCAACTTGGGCACGGATGCCAGGATGCGGGATAGTCGCTCGCTTTCGGTTACCCTCTGCCTCAGTCGGGCGACCCTAGACATCCGAAGCCGCCCCCCACGACGCTGCGGTTCCCCGAATCAGGGCAACGACATCCTTCGGCCAGTCGCGGCGCGACAGGCTTCTGTCTTTCACCCCCGCAGCCTCGCCCAGCCGCTGTCGCAGCCGCTGAGACGACCCGAGCTCTGCCAACCGATCACTGAAATGGACATAGTTCCCACATTCGACAAGCAGGCCGTCAACGTCATCGGTGATCAGTTCCTCGAAGCCAGTCGCTCGCATCGCGAGAATGGCCTTGCGGAAAGCGAGGGCTTGGGTCAGCCAGGCGGATCGCGACTCAGTATCAGACGTCGACACGCATATGTCCGCAAGCGGCAGAAGCTGGTCGCTGACGACCGGGGCGTCGAGCAGGACGACGTCGTCCGGCAGCTGCTCCGCGATGCGCCGCCGCAAGTAGCTTGTGTACGCAGGCTCCCCTGGCCCGGCGAGCACCAGGCGAAGGCCTGGGCACATCAGCCTCGCGCGTCGCACAGCCTCGAGCAGAGGCACCTGATTCTTGCGCTGCTCGATGGTGGCCACATACAGGACAACGACGTCACTGACGCCCAGACCGAGCTCCCCGCGGGACAGCGCGCCAGCCGCACCGGCCTCACGTCCCCTATGGAACGGGATTACGAATGTCCGATCGGGCCGTAGGTAGGTGTCATAGAGGCTAGCTGCCGCCGAGCAGGAGAAGACCACGACGGCGTTGCGAAGGCACTCCTCCAGCGCCCTTACGGCCCGATCTGGCGGCGCCGCAGCGCCGTGCGTACTGACCCACAGCCGCCCTGGCCCGTAGCTCTCGTGGATCGCCCAAACGACAGGCCACCCCAGCTCAAGAGCCGCATGCGCGGCCGGCAGACCTTCGACAGTGTTCACAAGAACGACAGCTGGTCGTGAAGCCTCCAACCGCCGTCGATAAGCCCGGACGAAACCGGTGTACTCCTCGTCGCTGGTGCAGCCCCACATGCCGGCGGGACCCCAAGGCGTCGAGCCGCCTACGCATTCTGTCCCGATCACATCCTGCACGAAGCCGGCAGTGTCGGCCGCCGACCTCACCTCGCGGAGCCACCACTGAGCGCCCCCGACATCGTCTCGATGTGGCACCACGATCAGGCGCCCTTCGCCCACGGGCGTGTGCTGCACCATCCACTGAGAGCTTTCGACTGACAAAGCCCGCTGAAGATTGACTCCGACAGTGCGCGAACAGATATGGCGTCCGTCTCCTCCCGTGACCAACAACTCGAGCCGGACGGTCTCATCGTCGTGGGGAACCGCGACAGCGCCGGTGAAGAAGCACCGATCGGTCGAGGAGTCGCGCTCCCCTGCTGGCGTGACGCCGAGTCTCAAGTTGTGGCGCGCGCCGTTGACTCTGATCTCGATTCGCCCGGGCCATTCACCCACGCCGACACTTCCGGCGATATGCATCCCCATCGAGTTCGCATACTGATTGACAGTCACCGAGAAGCTCACTTGGTCGTCGTGTGACGCCGCACTGCCGAGCACAGTCATCGGGCACGCCGTAGAACCAGCAGGATGCGCTCGAAGACATCCTCGTTCCTGAGTGTCCAGGTGGCCTCGGAAGCCACTCTGTGGAGGAACTCGTCATCCTCGAGGGCTCCGTCTTGCTGTAATTGCAGCGCGCGATGAGCGAGGCGCAACTCAGCCGCCCGATCGGCCGCACGGACCTCCGTGACCTCGATAACGAAGCCGCAGGATAGCGCCGCATCGGCAATATTCCGCTCGAGTCTTGCCGGCACTGAACGAGCGACGCCGCTCGCGTCCTCACGAACCCGCCAACACGAGACCACCACAGGAGCAGACCTCTTGAGCACGCGCCGCAGTTCACCGAGAAGTAACACCGCATTGTCGGCTGATTGAAGGCTGTCGATACAGATTGCCGCATCGACGAGTTGGTCGCCGAGAGGAAGCTGCTCCGCATCTGCCTGCAGCAACATGATCCCGAGATCACTAGGCGCACGTTCCGGCCGCCCGACCTCGACGACCTGCTGCCCCAGCGCGACAGAAGAGACGTCGAGAGCCAGCAGGCGGAGCCGCAATTGGGCCGCTAGCCAACGACCAGGGCCCAATGCCACTTAGCCTAAGTTGATCATGTAGTTGTCGGCGTGGCGGACCGATTCGTCCCGTCGGCGGTGTCAGCGTGCCCGGCCGTGGATCATCCTGAGGCCGTGCGTCCGGATCAGGTGTCGCTG
>NZ_SPQN01000006.1 GCF_004571065.1 Geodermatophilus sp. DF01-2 | reverse complement strand
CGGGGCGGGCGGCGCCGCGCCCGCCGGCGGCACGCTCGCCGTCCGGCGGCGTGGCGACGCCGCCGTGCGCATCGTCGGGACGTACCCGCCCCCGCTTCCCACAGCATTCCCTGCGGACGTCGACGCGCTGCTCGCCCGTCCGCCCCGGGTCACCCGCTACGGCCGGCACCGGCGCCGGGCGCCCCGTGCGGCCCGCGCCTGGACCGCCACCTCTGTCGTCCTGGCCGCGGCCGGGGTCGGCCTCGTCGTCCTCGGACCAGCCCCCGCGGCCGAGTCCGTGCACCGCGTCGTCCCGGCCACCGCCGAGGCGCAGCCGCAGCAGCCGGCCCGAGCCGCGGCGGCGGCCGTCGCGCCGGTCGCCGTCCCTCCGCAGCTGCCGGCCGGCCTGCCCACGGCCCTCCGCATCCCCGCGCTCGGCGTCACCTCCGCCGTGATGGAGCTGGGCCTGCAGCGGGACGGCTCCATGGAGGTCCCGCCGGGCGCCTACCCGGTCGGCTGGTACGACCGCAGCCCCACCCCCGGCCAGCTCGGGCCCGCCGTCCTGGCCGGGCACGTCGACTGGGAGGGCGAGCCCGGCGCCTTCGCCGGCCTGCACGAGCTGGTTGCCGGCGACACGGTGGAGGTCGACCGCGCCGACGGCACCACCGCCGTCTTCCGCGTCGACCGGGTCGAGGAGCACGCGAAGGACGCCTTTCCCAGCGACGCCGTCTACGGCGACCTGGACCACGCCGGCCTGCGGCTGATCACCTGCGGCGGCTCCTTCGACGAGGAGACCGGCGACTACGCCGACAACGTCATCGTCTTCGCCCGGCTGGTCGGCTGACCCCCCGGCCATGACGCTCCGCGGCCGTACGATGGCGGTCCGCGTCGACCAGGAGAGCACCGCCCCATGTCCCCCGCCCGGCCGGACCGCTGGCCGACCGTCCGCCGCCGCGCCGGAGGTCACCCTTCCGCCGGGGCCGACGACGGCCGACCCGACCACGGCGACGTGGACCCGTCCGCGCGGGTCCCCGCGCCGCACGCCCCGTGGGACGACGCCGCGGGGCCCGACGGGTACGGCCCCGCGCCGGAGGAGCCCGCGCGCCGGTCGTTTCGACGCGACCGACGGGAACGGCCCCGCTCCCGTCGGAGGCTGGTCCGGCGGGTCGTCCGGGTGCTCACCGCGGTGGCCGTCGTCCAGGCGCTGGTCATGCTCTCGCTGCGCTGGGTGGACCCGCCGGCGACGGCGTTCATGCTGGCCAACCCCGACGGCGCGATCCAGCAGTCGGTGCCGGTCGAGCACGTGTCCCGCAACTTCCTCGCCGCGGTCATCGCGCACGAGGACGCCCAGCTGCCCTACCGCTCCGGCGCCGTCACGTGGGACGAGCTGTCCGCCCGCGCGCGGGCCCACCTCGCCGGCCAGGAGGACCCGTCCGGCTCGACCATCCCGCAGCAGGTCGCCAAGAACCTGTTCCTCAACCAGGAGATGAGCGCCTGGCGCAAGGCGGTCGAGGCCGGGCTGGCCGCGGAGCTCGCGCTGGCGGTCGACGATCGGCGGATGCTCGAGCTCTACGTCAACTACGCCCAGTTCGGGCCGACGATCTACGGCGTCTGCGCAGCGAGCTGGTACTACTTCGACACCCCGCCCCAGGACCTCCCGGTGGCGCAGGCCGTGCAGCTGGTCGGGCTGCTGCCTTCCCCGGGCCACGTCCGGCGGGCCCCCGGTGGCGGCCTCGACTTCGACGTCGCCGATGGCATGGGCTGGCTGTCCCGCTCGCACGTGCTCAACGCCCAGGCACGGGTGCCGCGGCACATCGAGGCACAGGGCTTCCAGCCGGTCGAGGACGCCGGCATCCCCGGGCTCGCCGCCGACCAGCCGGCCTCGGACGACGACTGCTCGCAGCGGCCGCAGGAGATCGCCGACCTGATCGCCGCGGAGGGCACCGCCTGACCGGTGGGCGGCAGCCCGAGGCCTCGGCCGGCAGACGACCGCGTCACGCTCGTGCTCGGCCCGTCACGGGGGGCGCCGACGGGCGGGGCCGCCGCCGCAGCGGCCCGACGGCCGGTGCAGCACCCGGCGCCGCAGGAACCGTCACCACCCCTCCCTAGTCTCGATCCGACCGGAGGGGAAGGGAGCGGCCGAGTGCACTACGACGACGTGGCAGCGCTCCAGCGGCACAGCTCGGCGTGGCGCCTGCTCCGGGCCGACCATGCGCCGCTGATCATCGGCTTCCTCGGCGAGGTCTTCGTCGAGGGCAACGTCCGGGGCATCCCCGCCGGCGAGCTCGCCGAGCGGTTGGACGACGTCCTCCACGCGATGAACGAGGGCACGGACCCGCCGCCGTTCCCCCGCACGCCGCGCGCGTACCTCGACGACTGGGCCGCGCCCGACGCCGGCTGGCTGCGCAAGTACTACCCGGCCGGCTCCGACGAGCCGCACTTCGACGCCACCCCGGCCACGGAGAAGGCGGTCGCCTGGTGCGCGTCGCTGCGTGCCCGCACCTTCGTCGGCACCGAGTCCCGGCTCAACACCGTCGTCGAGCTGCTCCGCCAGATGGCCTACGGCACCGAGACCGACCCCGACGCCCGCCTCGCCGAGCTCGAACGCCGCCGACAGCAGATCGACGACGAGATCGCTCGGGTCCGCAGAGGTGAGGTCACGGTCATGGACCCGGCCGCCCAACGCGACCGCTACCAGCAGTTCGCCGCCACCGCCCGGGAGCTGCTCGCCGACTTCCGCGAGGTCGAGGGCAACTTCCGAGCCCTCGACCGGGACCTGCGCGAGCAGATCACCACCTGGGACGGCGCCAAGGGCGGGCTGCTGGAGCAGGTCGTCGAGGGCCGCGCCAGCATCGCCGACTCCGACCAGGGGAAGAGCTTCCACGCCTTCTACGACTTCCTGCTCTCCCCCACGCGCCAGGAGGAGCTCACCGAGCTGCTCCGCCGCGTCCACGAGCTGCCCGCGCTGGACGACGCCGACGACCGCCTGCGCGCCGTGCACCACGAGTGGCTGGCCGCCGGCGAGCGCACCCAGGCCACCGTCCGCACCTTGTCCGAGCAGTTGCGCCGCTACCTCGACGACCGGGTCTGGCTGGAGAACCGCCGGGTCATGGACATCCTGCGCAGCATCGAGACCTCCGCCCTGGAGCTGCGCGAGGAGCGCCGCGTCGAGCTGACCGGTGAGATGGACGCGCTCGCCCCCACCGTCGTCCTGCCGATGGAACGTCCCCTGTACAGCCCGCCGGCCAAGGCCGCCGTCGACAGCACCGGCCTGGAGAGCGGGGACGACGACTTCGACTCCGCCGCTCTCTTCGCCCAGGTCCACGTCGACCCGGCGCCGCTCACCGCGCACGTCCGCCGCGCGCTGCTGCAACGGCCGCAGGTCGGCCTGACCGCACTGGTCCGCGAGCACCCGCTGGAGCAGGGCCTGGCCGAGCTGGTCACCTACTTGGCGCTCAGCGACCCGGCCTTCGACGTGGTCTTCGACGACACCCCAGAGCGGGTCGAGTGGCTGGACGGCGGCGGCCTCGCCCGCCGCGCCACCGTGCCCCGGGTCACCTACGCCCGCCGGACCGGGCCGCAACAGCCATCCGGTACCAACCTGCATCCCAAATCGGTACCGTGAAGGGATGAGCAAGCAGATCGCGGTACGCCTACCCGACGACATCGTCGAGTTCATCGACACCCTCGTCGCGCGCGGGCGCGCGCCCAGCCGGGCCGCGGTGGTGACCCGCGCCCTCGAACGTGAACGGCGCAGAGAAGTAGCCGCCCGCGACGCCGAGATCCTTGCCACCGCCCCGGGCGATCCCGACCTCGACGCCCTCGCCGGCTTCGCCGCACGGGTCCGGATGGATGAACTGGATCGATGAGGCCGATCCACGCGGCTCATCTCGACAAAGCCCGTCCGGTGCTCGTCCTCACCCGGGAGCTGGTCCGGCCACGGCTGTCCCGGGTGACCGTCGCACCGATCACCAGCACGATCCGCGGGCTGTCGACCGAGGTGCCCGTCGGCGCGGCCAACGGACTGGACCACCGCAGCGTGGTCAGCTGCGACAGCGTGACCACGGTGCCGAGCTCGGCCCTCGGCCGGCAGATCGGCTTCCTGCTGCCCGACCAGGAGGAGGCGCTGACCGAGGCGATCCACGCCGCCTTCGATCTGTACTGAGGCGAGGTGGCCGGTCCCGCCGCGGCGACACGCCCTCGCACATCGACACGCGAGGCTGTGCCCGGTTCTGTCGGCGCCTCTCGCTAGCGTCGGCAGCGGTCCAGCCGTCACCGAGGGAGCCACCGCATGACCGCACCGCCCGCGCGCTCCGAGCTCGACCTGCCGCTGGTCGCCACCTCCCTGATGAAGGGCGTGGTCTACCGCGACACCCACGAGCAGGTGTGGCGCCACCTGCTGCCGTTGCAGTTCCAGCTGCGTGACTACATGGCCGCCATCGGCCTCGTCCCGGTGGTCGACGAGGCCGAGGGCTACGCCTTCCTCCGGCAGCGGGACGACGCCGCGCCCGACGGAGCTCCCGCCGTCCCGCGGCTCGTCGCCCGCCGCTCGCTGTCCTTCCACGTCAGCCTGCTGCTCGCCCTGCTGCGGCGCCGGCTGGCCGAGTTCGACGCCACCGACGCCGGCAGCCGGCTCGTCCTCACCCGCGAGCAGATCGTGGCGATGCTGCGGGTCTTCCTGCCGGCCACCAGCAACGAGGCCCGCCTCGTCGACCAGGTCGACCAGCACATCACCAAGATCGTCGAGCTCGGCTTCCTCCGTCGGGTCCCGGGGGCGGACGGCGCGCTGGAGGTGCGCCGCATCCTCAAGGCGTTCGTCGACGCCCAGTGGCTGGCCGACTTCGACGCCCGGCTCGCCGCCTACGCGGCAGGGCTGCGCGGGGAGCCGGATCCCGCTGCCGACGACGAGGGAGGCCGCGCACCGTGACCACACCCGTCTCCCTCGCCCTCGACGGCGACCCGGCCGGCGACGCCCCGCCGTCCGGGTTCCGGCTCGACCGCCTGGAACTGCTCAACTGGGGGACGTTCGACCGTCGCGTCTGGACGCTGCGCGCCGGCGGCGCCAACACCCTGCTCACCGGCGACATCGGCTCCGGCAAGTCCACCGTCGTCGACGCCGTCACCACCCTGCTCCTGCCCGCCCAACGCATCTCCTACAACAAGGCCGCCGGCGCCGACACCCGCGAACGCAGCCTGCGCTCCTACGTGCAGGGCCACTGGCGCTCCGAGCGCAACGAGGCCACCGGCAGCACCCGCCAGGTCGGCCTGCGCAGCGGGAGCACCTACTCGGTGCTGCTGGCCGTGTTCGCCAACGCCGGCTACGGCGCCACGGTCACCCTCGCGCAGGTCTTCTGGCTGGGGGACGGCGAGGCCGGCCAGCCCGACCGCTTCTACGTCACCGCCGACCGCGACCTGTCCATCGCCGCCGACTTCGCCGACTTCGGCACCGACGTCGCCGCGCTCAGGCGCCGGCTGCGGAAGCAGCCCGGAATCGGCGTGTTCGGCGCATTCCCCGACTACGGCCGCGACTACCGCCGCCGCCTGGGCATCGACTCCGAGCAGGCGCTCGAGCTGTTCCACCAGACCGTGTCGATGAAGGCGGTCAGCGACCTCAACGGCTTCGTCCGCAGCCACATGCTGGAGCCGTTCGACGCCGCCGGCTGGATCGACCGGCTGGTCGCCCACTTCGACGACCTGACCCGGGCGCACGAATCCGTCGTCCGCGCCCGCAGCCAGCTGGAGCAGCTGCGCCCCCTGCTCGCCGACGCCGACACGCACGAGCGGCTCGGTGGCGAGATCGCCGCGCTCGGCGCCCAGCGCGACGCGTTGCCGGTGCACACCGCCCGGCTGCGCGCCGGCCTGCTGGCCCGCCGCATCGAGCGGCTGCGCCAGGCGGTCGAGGACGACGACCGGGAGCTCGCCCGGCTCGCCGACGACCTCACCCGCTCCCGTTCGCGGGAAGGGCAGCTGATCGTCGAGCGCGCGGGTCACGGGGGCGACCGGCTGGCCCGCATCGACGAGCTCGTCGCGGTCGAGGAGCGGGTCCGCGACGCCCGTCGCGCCAAGGCCTCGACCTTCGCCGGACTGCTCGCCGCCGCCGGACTGGACCCGGTCGCCGACGAGGGAACCTTCGCCGCCCGGCGGGCCGAGGTCGCCGAGGCCGGCCGGCGCGCGGCGACCGTCGCCGCCGACGCGCAGAACCGGCTCAGCGAGCTCGCCGTCGCCGAGGACGGCCTGCGCACCGAGTCCGACGACCTGCGCGCCGAGCTGGCCAGCCTCCGGGGCCGCAGCAGCAGCCTGCCGCGGCAGAGCCTGGAGCTGCGGCAGCGGCTGGTCACCGAACTCGGCGTCCCCGGTGCCGCGCTCCCTTTCGCCGGCGAGCTGATCCAGGTCGGCGAAGCCCACCGGGAGTGGGAGGGCGCCGCCGAGCGGCTGCTGCGCGGCTTCGCCCTCTCCCTGCTGGTGCCTGATGAGCACTACCCGGTGGTTTCCCGCTGGATCGACGCCCACCATCTGGGCGCCCGGCTGGTGTACTACCGCGTTC
Source organism: Geodermatophilus sp. DF01-2 (assembly GCF_004571065.1). Classification (GTDB taxonomy): domain Bacteria; phylum Actinomycetota; class Actinomycetes; order Mycobacteriales; family Geodermatophilaceae; genus Geodermatophilus. The sequence continues at coordinate 100,845 of NZ_SPQN01000006.1, read as the reverse complement.
CCGCCCGCATGTCCGCCGTTCCGGCGCTGCCGTCGGCCGGGTCGCTGGCCGCCAGGCTGGAGGTGAAGGACTCGCCGCTGGCGTCGTGGGTCGAGGCCCAGCTCGCCCGGCGGGCCGACCACGAGTGCGTGGTCTCCATCGAGGAGTTCCAGCGCACCCCGAAGGCGGTCACCCGCGCCGGTCAGGTCAAGGAGCCGGGCGGCCGGCACGAGAAGAACGACGCCACCCGCATCGACGACCGCCGCTCCTACGTGCTCGGCTGGACCAACGAGGACAAGGTCCGGGCGCTGCTCGCCCAGGCGCAGACCGTGCAGGAGCGGCTCAACCGGCTGGCCGAGGAGCGCACGCGGACCCGGGCCGGGTACGACACCGCGACGGAGCGGGACCGCACGCTGAGCAAGCTCGACGTCTTCGACAGCTGGGCCGAGCTGGACTGGGAGGCGTGCGTCCGGCGGATCGCCGACCTCGCCGCCGAGCGCGAGCGGTTGCTGGCCGCCTCCGGCGTGCTGGACCGGATCGACCGCGAGCTCGGCGCGGTGCGCGAGGCCATCACGCTCGCCGACGAGCAGCGGTCGGCCTGCGAACAGCGGCGCGGCGGGCACCGCAGCGAACTGACCGAGGCCGAACAGCGGGCCGCCGCCGTCGCCGCCCGGCTCGAGGCCGCGGCCTCCGTGCCGGCCGACCACCTGGCCGCACTCGACGCGCGAGCCGCGGCCCTGCGCGGCGACGGCGGGCCGCCCGACTCCCTCGACGAGGTCGACGCACTGGAGGAGACCCTCTCCCGGCAGCTCACCCGGGAGCGGGAGCACCGGGCTACGCGGCAGGCGAACGCCGAGACCCGGTTGGTGCGGAAGATGGCCGACTTCCGCCGCGACCACCCCACCGAGACCGCCGAGATGGACGCCTCCATCGCCGCCACGGGCGAGTTCCGGGCCCTGCACGCCCGGCTGACCGGCGACGACCTGCCCCGCTTCGAGGCCACCTTCAAGCAGTACCTGAACGAGAACACCATCCGCGACATCGCCGGCTTCCTCGCCGAGCTCAACCGGCGCGCCGAGCTCATCACCCAGCGGGTGGCCACCATCAACGCCTCACTGGTCGACATCGACTACAACCCCGGCCGCTACATCCGCCTGGACTCCCAGCCGACCCCCCGCCCCGACGTGAAGGACTTCAAGCGGGACCTGCGGGCCTGCACCGACGACGCGCTCGCCGACGGCGACGACCAGTACTCCGAGCAGCGCTTCCTGCAGGTGCAGGCGATCGTCGAGCGGCTCCGCGGCCGCCCGGGCCACGCCGACACCGACCGCCAGTGGGCCCGCTTCGTCACCGACGTCCGCAACTGGTTCGTCTTCACCGCCTCGGAGCGCTGGCGGGAGGACGACGCCGAGCACGAGACCTACAGCGACTCCGGCGGGAAGTCCGGCGGGCAGAAGGAGAAGCTCGCCTACACCATCCTCGCCGCCTCGCTTGCCTACCAGTTCCGGCTCGACCCGGCCGCCGCCCGATCGAAGACCTTCCGATTCGTCGTCATCGACGAGGCCTTCGGCCGCGGCTCCGACGAGTCCACCCGCTTCGCGCTCACCCTGTTCACCCGGCTCGGGCTGCAGCTGCTCATCGTCACGCCGCTGCAGAAGATCCACGTGATCGAGCCGCACGTGGCCGCCGTCGGCTTCGTCGACAACCCGGCGGGCAACTACTCGCGGCTGCAGAGCCTGACCATCGAGGAGTACCGCGAGCAGCAGGCGCTGCGCCGGGCCGCCGGCGGCGGACGCTGACGTGCCGGCGCGGGCGCAGCAACGGCCGGAGTGGACGACGTGGCCCGGCGTCCGCGACCGGCTGCGCCGCCGGTGGGACCGCGGCGACTTCCTCACCGCCCACGCCTCGGGCCAGCCCTTCGCGCCGCTGGACCTGCCCATCCGCGGACCCGGGCCGCGCGACATCGGCGACCGCTTCGACGAGGTCCGCGCCTGGCGGGCCGGCTGGACGGCGGTCCCTCGGGGCGTGCGGGTGGCGGAGGCGCCGGTCGGTGGTCGACTGATCGGGGTCAACCGGCTACCGGCGCGCGTCGCCGTCGACAGCTGGACCGACCTGGTCGCCGTGCTCGGCGTGCGCCGTGACGTCGAGGCGTTCGACGCCCGGCTGGCCGCAACCCGTACGCGGGCGCCGGCGCTGGCCCAGTGGATGACCGCGCACCCGATGCGCGTCCTCGTCGCCGCGGACGACTGGGACCTGCTGCTCACCACCGTGCTCTGGATCGACCGGGAGGCCCGCCCGGGCAGCTACCTGCGCGAGATCGACGTCCCCGGGGTCGACACCAAGTTCGTCGAGGCGAACCGCGGCCTGCTGACCGATCTGCTGGAACGCCAGCTCTCCCCGGAACGGATCGATGCCGGCCGTCCGCGGTCGGACTTCGCCGGCCGGCACGGATTCCGCAGCAAGCCCGACCACGTCCGCGTGCGGCTCCCTCCCGGACACGGCGGGCCGTTCACCGAGATCGCCGTCCGCGTCGAGGAGCTGACGGGCGCGCCGCTGGCTGCGGACACCGTCGTGGTCGTGGAGAACGAGATCACCTACCTGGCGATACCGGCTCGGCCCGGCACCGCGGTGGTTTTCGGCGGCGGCTACGCGGCCGGCCGACTGGCGCCGCTGCGCTGGCTGGTCGACCGCGATCTCCGCTACTGGGGCGACATCGACACCCACGGCTTCGCCATCCTCGACCGGCTGCGCGCCGCTTTCCCGCACGCCCGCTCCCTGCTCATGGACCGCGCCACACTGCTCGCCCACCCGACCCAGTGGGTCCGCGAGGCCAGTCCGACCGCCGAACGGCTCGACCGGCTGACCGACGACGAGGCCGAGCTCTACACCGACCTGGTCACCGACGCGCTCGGACCATCGGTGCGGCTGGAGCAGGAGCGGGTGCGGCTCTCGCTGGTCGACCCCGCGCTGTCCTGCCGACATGTCGGCGCCTGGGGATGACTCGTCGTCCTGACCGCACCGGCCGCCACGGTGGCCACGTGACGACGCCACCTCCCGCAGAGGTTCCGGTGCCCTCTTCACTCGCGCTCGGCCGCCGCCCTTCCCGACACCCGTCGGCGCGGCAGGCACCGACCCCGGCGACGCGCGATCCTGGTGACGGTCACCTGCGTCACGACCGCCGGCCTGCTGACGGGTCGTCGTCCCGGCGATCGGCGGCTCCTCGTCGGGGCCGGCGACTCCGCCCTGGACCGCTCGACCACTACATCCGCACGCAGGACGGGGAATGCCGCGTCTGCGGTCGCCCATGACCGCGGCGGGGGCTCGCAGATGACCAGGCCGCGCCGGGACGGGTCGCCGCCGGAGCGGCCCGCCGGCCGGTGCGGCGCCCGGCGCCGCGGAGCCCGCCGGGTGAACTCAGTTGCTGTTGTCGTCCGTGTCGTCGTCGTCGTCGATGCCACCGGTTCCGGGATCGATGCCGTCCGGGTCCTCCTCGCCGCCATCGACCGGATCCGGGTCCTCCGCGGTGTCGGCCTCCTCGCCCGGCACCGCGTCGCCCGGCGGGTCCGCCTCCTCGCCCGCCGCGCAGCCGGTCAGCCCCAGGCCGACCGCCAGCACCGTTCCGGCCAGCCACCGCCGTGTCCTACGCATCCGTGCCCTCCTCGACTCGGTCGTCGTCCCAGAGGGAACTGCCCGTCACGGGGTCAGGTCATGCAACGCGCGGACGGCGGCTGTGACCGAGCGGGTGCCGCCCATCCAGGTGGGCAACAGGGCCATCTTGACGCCCAGACCGCCGGTGACGACGACCCGGACGTCGTCCGCCGAGGCGGCCACCCGCAGGTCACCCGCCGCGTAGGCCGAGGACACCTCGGACAGCCGTGCGGCAGCCGCGGCCAGCAGGGCGTTGCCCTCCGCGAACAGGAACTCCGCCGCTCGCTCCCCGGCCCAGCCGTGCGCGTCGAGGAACCCGGCCAGCTCGGGCGGCAGCAGCAGGAACTGCTCGCCGTCCCGGAAGCGGGTCGGGTCACCCGCGGCCAGCGCGACCCCGGCCAACGCCGCGGCGGCGGGCGCGAGCACCTCGGCGGGTGTCCGGTACCCGGAGGCGGGCAGCACCTCCACCACCCCGCTCGCCCCGACGACGGTCACCGCGTCCCCAGCGGCCAGGGGCGGGAACGGCCCCGGCAGCGAGGCGGTGCAGAACGTGTACTTCCCCGGCTGTCCGATCGTCGCCATGTCGGTCAGGCCGGCCCGCGCGCCGCCGATGCCGGCCAGCGCCAGCGCCACCGCCCGCCCGACGCAGGCGTTGGCCCGCGCTCCCGGCCCCAGCCCGCCGACGGGCGTCAGCCCCAGCGACGACGCGACCGGCCCGTGCACCAGCACCGCCACCGCGGGCGATCCGGTCGTGGTCGCGATGCCGAGCAGGTTGAACTCCGGCTCCAGCGCGGCCCGCGCCGCGGCCACCACCACCGGCAGCTCGGCCGGCCGGCACCCGGCCAGCACCGCGTACCAGGCCACCGCCCGCACGGTCAGGTCACCGAACAGCGGCGGCACCTGGCCGAGGACGGCGTCCGGACCGCCGACCCCGGCCACCATGGCAGCCAGCCGGGCCGCCGACGGCGGCACCACCGGCAGCCCGTCGCCGAGCCCGGCGGCGAGCAGGTCGGCCAGCGCCTCCGCCGGGTCGGCGTCCGGACCGAACAGCGGCAGGTCAGGCACGGTTCACGGGCGAGCGGGGCACCGGGCGCGACACCGCCGCGGTCGCGCCGAACGACGGGATCCACACCGAGTGCTTCCCCGCTCCCCCGGCCACCAGCACGTGCAGCATCTCCGGGCCGGTGCTGACGGTGAACGCGTCGCCGTCGGGTACCACGCCCCAGTCCTCGAACTGGCGCCGGTTGGCCTCCGACACCTGCGACACCGGGATCCGCGCCCGCTCCCACAGCGCGTCCCGCACCGCCTCCGCCGTCCACCCGTCGCGGGCGAACGTCGCCGCGTGCTCCGGGCCCAGTACCAGGAAGTGCGGCCCCTTTACGTACACGTTGTTCGACCCCGGCTGGGCCATCGTCCCGGCGATGGTGAGCAGCAGGTCCTCGGCCGTCGTCCCGCCGTGGTCGTTGACGTTGTGCGGACCCTCGGTGGCCGCGACCGTCACCACCGACTCCCCCGGCGCGTAGCCGCGGCGCACCGAGAAGGGCGGGAACGGGCTCTCCTCCTCGTTCTCCCCGAAGCAGAACGAGTACTTCGCCGGCCCGCCCTGCGTCGCCCGGTCCATGACCCCCGGCCGTGCACCGCCGATGTGCGTGGTGACCAGCTGCACCGCCCGGCCGATGACGGCGTTGGCCCGCGTGCCCTGCCCGAGGCAGTTGGCGCTCGAGTTGATCCCCAGCTCGCCGCGCACCGGGCCGTTGACCACGACCATCGGCGCGCACGGGTGGGTCGTGGCCAGCACGCCGTGCAGGTTGTACTCGGGCGCCTGCAGCGCGCGGACGGCGGCGAGCACCACCGGCAGGTCCGCGGGCCGGCAGCCGGCCATCACCGCGTTCGCTGCGAAGCTCTCCCGGCTCGGCGCCAGCCCGGACGGCGGCAGCGGCCCCAACTCCAGGTCGATGCCGTCGAGCGCGGCCAGCGCCGCCTCCACCCGGGCCGGGGTCGGGGCCACCAGCGGCAGCCCGTCGCCCCAGCCGCGGCGGTACGCCTCCTCCTGCCAGCTCTCCTCCGTGACCCCGGGCAGGTCGAGCACTCCCGCAGTCACGGGCGCCCCCTCGCCTCGTCGGCCATCCGCAGCAGCTCCGCCGCCGCGCCGTCGATCCGGCCGGCCAGCTCCGCCTCGTTCAGCCCGCCGACCGGGTGCGGCACCACCAGGAACCGCGGGGTCACCCGCCGCGCCTGGGCCTGCGCCTGCACCAGCGGCAGGAACGTCTCGGTCACCACCAGCGGTGCCGCGACGCCGCGCTTCTCCAGTTCCACCGAGTCGTGGAGACTCCACGACGAGCACGAGCCCTAGTCGCCGACCGCCACCAGCACCATCTTGAAGCGCTGCGACAGCCAGTCGATGGTGTCCTTGTCGGCCGGCACCGAGGCGTTGTCCTTGGCCGCGAAGCCCAGCTCCGGCAGCTCCCAGTGCGCCTGCAGCCGCCCGCCCAGTCCGCGCAGCAGCTCGGTCGCGTTCGGCTTGGAGTTGGTGAAGAGCGCGACGTCGGTCCAGGTCGCCGTGCTCCCGGCGACGACGGCTGCGTCGTCCTCCTCCGGCGGCAGGCCGTAGGTCGGGTCGACGATCCGCAGCGACCCGGCCGTGGCCGCCAGCGCCTGCGCGGCGGCCTCCCCGGCGGCGCGCCCGTCGGCCTCGGCGGCGGCCAGTGACTGCTCCGCGCCGGCCCGCGCGTCGCCGGCCACCAGCAGCCCGGGGACCTCGTCGTCGGGGACCAGCCGGCCGTCCTCGTCGGTCGGCAGCCCGTCGACCAGGCCCTCGGGCCCGCGGCGGCCGACGAACGGGAACACCCCGGCGACCGCCAGCTCGCGCTCCGCGTCCCCGGTACGGACGGCGACGCCGGACAGCACGCCCTCGCCGCGCAGCGCGGTCACCGTCGCACCGGTCACCACCTCGACCGTCTCGACCGCCGCCAGCCGCTCGGCCCGCTCCGCCGACCAGCGGGGGGAGCCCGGCACCAGCACGGTCACCGCCGACGCGTAGCCGGCCAGCTCGAGCGCCTCCTCCGCCGTCCACTCGTCGTCGCCGACGACGGCGACCGGGCGGCCGCGGAACAGCGGCCCGTCGCAGCCGGCGCAGGTGGAGATGCCGCGGCCGACGAGCGCCTCCTCCCCGGGCAGCCCCAGCCGCCCGGGGCCGAGCCCGGCCGCGACGACCACCACTTCCGCGGTCACCTCGCCCTCGGACGTCTCCAGCCGCACCGGCGTCCCCGGGCGCACCCGGGTCACCTCCGCGTATCCGATCCGGACGCCGGCCGCCTCGGCCGCGGCGGTGAGGGTGGTCATCAGCTCCGGCCCCGACGGCACCGGAAAATCGTGCAGCGCGGTGAGGTTCACCAGCTGCCCGCCGGGGCTCATCCGGTCGTGGGCCACCACTCGCAGGCCCCGCTCCGCGGCGACCCGCGCGGCGGTCAACCCCGCGATGCCGGCGCCGATGACGACGACGTCCCAGTCGGTGGTCACGCGCCCACCAGCCCGGTGGAGATCCGGGGCCACAGCGCGTCGGCACCCTCGGCGGCCAGCTGCCGGCCCAGCTCCCGGCTCCAGTGCCGCTCGCCGCCGAACTCGTCGCGCCACGACCACAGCCGACGGGACAGCTGCCCCAGTTCGTACTCCTTGGTCATGCCGATCGCGCCGTGCGCCTGGTGGGACGCCCGCGCCGCGATCGTCGCCGCCTCGCCGGCCGCGCTCTTGGCCGCCGCGACGTCGGGGAACGACGGGTCGGGTCGGGCGTTGAGCGCGGCCACCTCGACGGCGAGCCGGGCCAGCTCCGCCTCCTCCGCGATCGTCACCAGGTGCGCCTGCACCGCCTGGAAGCGGGCCACTGCGCGGCCGAACTGCTGTCGCTCGCCGGTGTAGCGGACGGTCAGCTCGGCCACCCGTGCCAGCGCGCCGGCGATCTGCGCGGAGCGGGCCAGCGCCCCCCGCAGCCGCAGCGCTTCGGTGTCCACCCCGGTCGGGGCCGGCGCCAGGGCATCGTCGGCGAGCTCGACGTCGTCCCACACGAGGGTGTCGCGCGGCTCGGCGGCGAGGTTGCGGCCGGGCGTGACGGTCGCGGCCGCGGTCGGCGCCGAGACGACGAACCGCTGCCCGCCGCTCTCGGCGAACGCGACCACCCGGGTGCTCCGCCTGCCCCACGGCACGCGGGACAACCGCGCGGAGAACCGCCCGCCGGTGAGCTCGACGGCGTCGTCCGGCCGGTCGACGGCCACCGACACCGGGCCCTCGGGCAGCTCCAGCCCGGCCGCGGCCAGCGCCCAGCCGCCGAGCAGCCCGGTCTCGGCCAGCGGCACCGGGGCGGCGAACCGGCCGGCGACGGTGAGCAGCGCGCAGGCGTCGGCGACGTCCCCGCCGGAGCCGCCGGCCTCCTCGGGCACCGATACCGCGGGGAAGCCGGATTCGCTCAGGGCCGTCCACAGCCGCTCGCTCCAGCCGGTCGGCTCCGCGGCGACGACGTCCTCGGGCGTGCACAGGTCGCGGAAGAGGCCGGTCGCGACCTCGGTGAGCATCGTGCGGTCGTCGCTCACTTGCCCTCCTCGCTGGCGCTCGTCGGCTGCGTTCGCGGCGCTGCTGTGCTCCCCGGTGAACTCGCAAACTCGTTCACGAGGCCAACCCCTTCGCGGCGACGGAGCGGAGGATCTCGGTGGTGCCGCCCCGCAGCGTGTACGACGGCGAGGTCAGCACGGCCTCGGCGAGCAGCGCCCGGAACAGCGATCCCGAGCCCTGGTCGAGCTCGGTCTCGGCGGCGTCGCGCAGCGCCTCGACGAGGTCCTGCTCGAAGCGGGTGCCGACCTCCTTGACCAACGCCGCCTCGACCGCCGGCGCCTCCCCGGCGTCGAGCGAGCGGGCGACCGACAGCGACAGGTGCCGGATCGCGCGGGCGCGGGCGGCCAGCCGGCCGAGGACGGCGGCGTCGGCGTCGGTGAGATCGGGGCGCTCGCGCAGCCACTCGCGCAGCACCGGGAAGGTCGAGAGCCAGCGGTCGGGGCCGCTGCGCTCGTAGGCCAGCTCGCTGGTCACCTGCCGCCAGCCGCTGCCCAGCTCGCCGAGCACCATGTCGCCGGGCACGAACACCTCCTCCAGCGCCACCTCGTTGAAGTGGTGGCTGCCGTCGAGGTACGGGATCGGCGAGACGGTGACCCCGGGCGCGTGCAGGTCGACGATCAGCTGGGAGAGGCCGGCGTGCTTGCTGCCCTCCTCCATCGGGGAGGTCCGGCAGAGGACTGCGAAGAAGTGGTTGTTGTGGGCCTCGCTGGTCCACACCTTGGTGCCGGTGACCGTCCAGCCGCCGTCGGTCCGGGTGGCGCGGGTGCGCACCGAGGCGAGGTCGGAGCCGGAGTCGGGCTCGCTCATGCCGAGCGAGAAGTAGACCTCGCCCGCGGCGATGCCGGGGAGGAACCGCCGGCGCTGCTCCTCGGTGCCGAAGTGCAGCAGCGCCGGCGCGGTCTGCCGGTCGGCGACGAAGTGGGCCCCGATGGGAGCGCCGGCGGCGAGCAGCTCCTCGGCGACGATGAACCGGTCGACGGCGCTGCGCCCGTGCCCGCCGTACTCGGGCGGGATCGCCATGCCGACCCAGCCGCGCTCGGCCAGCGTGCGGGAGAAGTGCGGGTCGTGCCGGCCGGCGAAGCCGAGCGCGGGGCGGTGGTCGGCGGGCAGCTCGGCGGCGAGGAACTCGCGCACCTCCGCGCGCAGCGCCTCCTCGGCCGGGGTGAGCACGGTGGGGGCGAACTGCATGGCATCCCTCCAGGGGTGTCCCGCCGGGCCGGCCTCGTCGCCGGCCCGGCGGGAGGTCGGGTCAGGCGGTCTCGCGCCGCCGCTGGGACCACATCTGGGTGGCCCGCTCGAAGTGCAGCGCGGCCTCCCAGCCGATCCCGGGCGGGCCGGCCTCGGTGCGGAAGGAGCGGACCGCCTCGCGGGCCAGCTCCGGGTCCTTGGCGGCGCGGCCGGCCAGCTCCAGGGCGAGGTCCTCGACCTGGTCGTCGGGCACCGCCTTCCAGGCCAGGCCGATCTCGGCGGCGCGGACGCCGTCGACCTCCTCGCTGAACAGGCCCATCGCGGCGGTGGCCTCGCGACCCGCCGTCCGGGAGCTGATCGTGAAGTAGCCGCCGCCCGGGTGCAGACCGATCCGCAGGAACCCGGCGAGCAGCCGGGCGTTCTCGGACACGATCCGCAGGTCGGTGGAGAGCGCCAGATTGATCCCGGCGCCGACCGCGGCGCCGCGCACCGCGGCGATCGTCGGCACCTGCAGGGTGCCCACCCGGCGGAAGGCGGTGTAGACCGCGCCGAGCTCCTTGTAGGTCTTGTCCTCGGCCTGGTCGCTGCCCGGCGTCCAGCGCCGGCGGTCGGCACCCGAGCAGAAGGTGCCGCCGGCGCCGCGGACGACGGCCGCGCCGATCGCCGGGTCGGCGTCGACCTCGTCGCAGAGCTCCGACAGCTGCAGCCCCATCTCCGGGGTGAGCCCGTTCTTGACCTCGGGCGAGTCGACCGTGAACACGGCGACGCCGCCGTGCCGCTCCAACTGGATCTGTCCCACGGGGGGTGTCCTGCCTCTCTGCTGGGGTTCGGGGATGCGGGCCTTCGGGGCCCGGGGCAGAGCTTGCCTACTCGCCGACCGGCTCCCGCGAGCCGGTGGTGCGCACCAGGACGTCGACGGCGGTGGCGCCCCGCCCGCGCGGCGCGACGATGAGCGGGTTGACCTCGAACTCGGCCAGCCGGTCGCCGGCGGCCACCGCGGCCTGCGACAGCCGCACCACCGCGTCGACCGCGGCCGGCACGTCGGCGGGCTCGGCGCCGCGGAAGCCGGCCAGCAGCGGCCAGGCGCGCAGGCGGCGCAGCATGGCCCACGCCTCCGCAGGCTCCACCGGCGCCAGCGCCGAGGCGAGGTCGCGGTACAGCTCGGTGGTGACCCCGCCCAGGCCGACCGTGGCCACCGGCGGGAAGCCGTCCCGCCCGGCGGTCACGGCGAGGATGAGCTCGGTGCCCGGCGGGACGAGCTCCTGCACGTGCACGCCCTCCACGCCGGGGACGTGGTGCCGCTGCGCGGCGTCCATGAGCTCGGAAAAGACGGCGGCGGCCTCGTCGGGGCCGACGCCGACCCGCACCCCGCCGACCTCGCTCTTGTGCGCCAGGTCCGCGGCGGCCAGCTTGAGCACGCCCGGGCCGGGGAGCGCGGCGACCGCCTCGCGCGCCGCCTCCGGGGTGGTCACGAGCGTGGACGACGGCTGCGCGATGCCGATCGCCCGCAGCAGCGCCGCGCCGTCCACCACCGGGGCCTCGAGCAGCGCGCGCACCTCGCCGGCCGGGACGTCGGGCGCCGCGGGCAGCGGCGGGGGGGTGCCCCGGTGCCGCGGCGGGGCCAGCCGCGCGGCGACGCGGGCCAGGTCGCCGACCGAGCCGAACACCGGGACGCCGGCCTCGCGGAACACCTGGCGGCCCTCGACGGTGAGCTCCTGCCCGGCGATCCACCCGACCAGCAGTGGGCAGGACAGCTGGGCGGCGGTCGTGACGAGGTCCTCGGCCAGCCGGGCGCCGGCGTCCCCGACGACCATCGTCACCAGGACGGCGACGACGTCGACCGCGTCGTCCTCGGCGATGATCCGGCAGACGTCGCCGAAGGCGTGCGCGCCCCGGTTGAACAGCTGCGCGGTGACGTCGACCGGGTTGGCCAGGGCGCCGAAGGCCGGGATCAGCGGGCGCAGCCGCGCCTGGGTCGCGGCCGACAGCTCGGGCAGCTGCAGGCCGACGTCCTCGCACTGGTCGGCGGCCAGGCTGCCGGCCCCGCCCGAGGTGGTGACGACGGCGACCCGCGGCCCCTCCGCCGGCCTGCCGGCGGCCAGTACCGCGGCGACCGCGAGCAGCTCGTCGATGTCGTCGACCAGCACCACGCCGTACTTCTGCGAGGTGAGCACGAAGGCGACGTCGTCGCCGAGCATCGAGCCGGTGTGGCTGGCCACCGCCCGGCGCCCGGCGCTGGAACGGCCCGAGCGCAGCACCACCAGGGACTTGCCGGCCTCCTGCGCGCGGCGGGCCAGCTCGGCGTAGGCCGCGCCGTCGCCGGTGGCCTCCACGTAGAGCATCAGCACCCGCACCGTCGGGTCGGCCAGCAGGTGCATCGACACCTCGGAAAGATCGAGGTCGGCCTGGTTGCCGGTGCTGAACCACGCCGCCAGGCCCAGCCCCATGTCGGTGGCCAGGTCGAGCACCGAGCCGCCGACGGCGCCGCTCTGCCCGACGTAGGCCACCCCGCTGTCGGAGGTCAGCGGCCGGTCGGCGGCGGCGGTGAAGGTGGCCACCACGCCGGTGGGCGCGTAGAGGAAGCCCTGGCAGTTCGGGCCGACGACGCGGACGCCGGTGTCCCGCGCCACCGCCGCCAGCCGCTGCTGCAGGGCCACTCCCTCCGGACCGACCTCGGCGAACCCGGAGGCGTAGACGACGGCGGCCTTGGCGCCGACCGCGGCGGACTGCCGGATCGCGTCCTCCACCCGGTCGGCGGCGACCAGCACGAGCACCAGGTCGACCGGGCCCGGGACGTCGGCCAGCGTCGGGTAGCAGCGCTGCCCGACCAGCTCGTCGTAGTTTGGGTTGACCGGGTAGATGCCGCCCTCGTAGCCGTGCTCGACCAGGTAGCGCAGCGGCCGGGACATCAGGTTCTCTGACCGCCCCGAGATGCCGAGCAGCGCGATCCCCCGGGGCCGCAGCAGCGCCTGCAGCCCGTCGTCGTGCAGGTCCGTCGTCGGCGCGGTCATCGGGGCGAACGCCTCCTCGGAGGGACGACAGGTGGGCTGGACAGCAGCTAAGTTGACACCGACGTCGATGTCAACAACAGGGCCAGGAGGTGTCCGTGCCCCCAGCATCGGAACCGGCGAGCGGGCCGGCCGGGCCCGTCCCGGCCGCCCTCCCGACGACCGAGCGCGGCCGCCGGATGCGGGCCCGGCTGCTGGCCGCCGCCCGCGAGGTGTTCGAGCGCGACGGCTTCCTCGAGGCCCGGGTCACCGACATCTCCGCGGCGGCCGGCGTGGCGCACGGCAGCTTCTACACCTACTTCGGCTCCAAGACCGCCGTCTTCCGGGCGCTGCTCGCCGAGACGATGGACGAGCTCTACGCCTCGATGGGCACCCGCGGCGAGGACGGCCCCCCGGACGGCCGGCCCGAGGAGACCGCGGTGCACCGCATCGAGCGGGCCAACCGCCGGTTCGTCGCCATGTACCTGCAGAACACCGCGCTCATGGCGCTGTTCGAGCAGGTGACCACGTTCGACCCGGAGGTGCGGGCCCTGCGCCAGGCAGCGCGGGAACGGATGGTCGGCCGCGTGCGGCACAGCATCGAGCAGCTGCAGCGCGACGGCCTGGTCGCCGCCGACCTCGACGCCGAGTACAGCGCGCACGCCCTCGTCGCCATGGTCAACGGGCTGGTGCACTACTGGCTGGTGCTCGACGGCGGGTTCGAGGAGGAGCGCCTGGTGGCGACGATGACGAGGCTGTGGGCGCAGTCTCTGGGACTGCCCGTGCGCAGCTGACCCTCGAGGCCCCTCAGGTGCCTGTCGCGCGCTAGGTGCCTGTCGCGCGCGCAAGGCACCAGAGGGAGGACCCCGGGATCGGGCCGGCGCCTCTCAGCCGGCGACGATGCGGGTCGACAGCGACCCGATGCCCTCGATGCTCACGGTCACCTCGTCGCCGGCCTGCAGCGCGCCGACGCCGGCCGGGGTCCCGGTGAGCACCACGTCGCCGGGCAGCAGGGTCATGGTCTGGCTGACCCACGACACGCACGCGGCGACGTCGAGGAGCATGTCGGCGGTCGTGCCGTCCTGGCGCACCTCGCCGTTGACGGTGGTCCGCAGCGGCAGCCCGGCCGGGTCGACGTCGGTCTCCACCCACGGGCCCAGCGGGCACGAACGGTCGAAGCCCTTCGCCCGGGTCCACTGCTTCTCCGCGCGCTGCATGTCCCGCAACGTCAGGTCGTTGGCGACGGTGTAACCGAGGACGACGTCGGCGACGCCCTCGGCCGGCACGCGGGTGCACTCCCTGCCGATGACGACGGCCAGCTCGCCCTCGAAGTGGAGGTTCTGGGTGTCGGGCGGATACGGCACCTCGGCGGCCGGCCCCACCACCGAGGTCGAGAACTTGGCGAAGACGACCGGGATCTCCGGCACCTCGTTGCCCAGCTCCCTGGCGTGCTCGGCGTAGTTGCGGCCCAGGCAGAGCACCTTGCTCGGCTCGACCGGGGCCAGCAGGCGCACCTGCGAGAGCGGCGTCCGCTCGTCCGTCGTCCGGACACCGTCGAAGGGCGAGCCGTCGAGCCGGACGACGACGGCGTCGTCCCCCTCTCCCTCGACCAGGCCGTAGGACGCCGGGCCGCCGGCAGCCGGGGTGTAGCGGGCGATACGCATCAGATGGCTCCTCAGATCGCCTTGACCATGCCGCCGTCGACCAGGAAGTTCTGGCCGGTCGTGTAGGTGTTCGCGCCCGAGGCGAGGAAGGTGACGACCTTCGCGAACTCCTCCGCCGTGCCGTAGCGACCCAGCGGGATCGCCTTCTCCGCCTGCGCGCGCACCTCCTCGACGGAGATGCCGGCCTTCTCGGCGCGGTTGGCGTCGAGGCCGGCGACGCGGTCGGTGGCGATCCGGCCGGGGCCCACGGTATTGATCAGCACGCCCTCGGGGGCGAACTCGACCGCCAGGGACTTCGCCAGCCCCAGCAGCGCCACCCGGTAGGTGTTCGACAGCAGCAGGTTCTCGATCGGCTGCTTGATCGACGACGACGCGATCGTGACGATCCGGCCCCATCTCTGCTCGCGCATGTGCGGCAGCACCGCCCGGAACAGCCGCACCGTGCTCATCAGGTTCAGGTCGTGCGCCAGGTACCACCTGTCGTCGTCCAGTGCGTCGAACCCGCCGGGCGGCGGCCCTCCGGCGTTGTTCACCAGCACGTCGATCCCGCCGAGGCGCTGCTGCGTCTGCTCCACCAGCCGCGCCAGGTCGGCGGCGTCGGCGACGTCCGCGGCGCAGTACTCGACCTGCGCGCCGGTCGCTCCGGCGATCTCCGTCGCGGTCTTCGCCAGCTGCTCCTCCCCGCGACTGGAGATCATCACCTTCGCGCCCTCGGCGGCGAGCTGCGTCGCGGTGGCGCGGCCCAGGCCCTTGGAGGCGGCGGTGACCAGGGCGACCCGGCCGGTCAGTTCGAGGTCCATCGGTGTGCGCTCCGTCGTGTCGGGGGGCCGCTCAGGCCACGGGGTTGGTGAGGTCGCGGAAGCCGGTGATCTGCACACCGGCGGTGTCGCCGGAGCGGATGTGCACCGCACCCGGCGTGCCGGTGGAGATGACGTCGCCGGGTAGCAGGGTCATCACCCGCGAGTGGAACGCCACCAGCCACCACGGCCGGAAGGTCATGTTGGAGACGACGTTGCGCCGGTGCTCCTGCCCGTTGTGGATCGTGGCCACCTCGAGGGCGTCGACGTCGGGCACCTCGTCGACGGTCACCAGCTCGGGGCCGAAGCTGAAGAAGGTGTCGAAGCTCTTCGAGCGGGTGAGGTAGCGCGGGTTCTTCTCGAGAATGTCCTCGGCGGTCATGTCCACGATCGTGGTGAACCCGGCGACCACCGAGGGCGCGTCGGCCTCGTCGACGTCCTTGCACTCCCGGCCGATGACCACGCCCAGCTCGCCCTCGGCGGTGGTGCGCTGCGACTGCGGCGGGATCCGGATCGGGTCGCCCGGGCCGATGATCGCGGTGTCGGGCTTGAGGAAGCTCGCCGGCTCGGTCGACGGCGCCTTCTCCGACAGATCGGCGGCGTGCTCGACGTAGTTCAGCCCGATGCCCCAGATCTTGCGCGGCCGGCGGTAGAGCGGCGCGTACACCAACCGGTCCTGCGGCAGGGCCAACCCGTCGAGCCGGCCGGCGTCCTGCCCGGCCACCCAGTCGCGCAGCTCCCCGACCCGGCCGCGCTCGAGCAGCTCCTGCACGGTGACCGGCCAGTCGGTGCTCCAGCGCTCGTTGAGCGCAGGCAGCGGCACCGCGCCGCCCGGGCGCACCAGCGCCCCGGGCTCCGCGCCATCCAGCCGTAGCGTCGTCAGTCGCACAGGATGTCCTCTCGCAGGCGGTGCCCCGGGCGCGGCAGCGACCCGCGGCGGGGGTGGGGGGACTACAGGCCGACGGCCGTGATGAGGTCGTCGAGTTCGGCGAGGGTCAGCTCGTCGACCGGCGGGGCCGGGAAGCGGGCGTGCGGTGAGGCGATGGCGCCGCGCCGGGCGAAGACCTGCTTGCGGATGGTCACCCCGCCGACGCCGAGCTGGGCCTCGTAGCGGATCAACGGCAGGTACCGGAAGAAGAACTCCTGGGCGCCGGCCCGATCGCCGGCGACGAACCGCTCGTAGGTGCCGACCAGCACCTGGGGGAAGCCGAAGCCGGTCATGATGCCGTCGGCGCCGCGGAGCAGCTCCTCGTACAGGTAGAGCCCACCGAGACCGCCGAAGATGCCGACCGGCTGCTCGGCCTGCCGCCGGACCGCGGTGATCTTGGGCAGCGTCGGCGTCTCCTCGAGCTTGAGGTAGCGGCAGCCCTCGATCTCGTCGAGCAGCCGCACGAGGAAGGGCGCCGGCATGACGACGCCGGTGTTGACCGGCTCGTCCTGCACCACGACCGGCACCGACACCGCCTCGGCGACCAGCCGGAAGTGCTCGAAGACCAGGTCGAGGTTCCGGGTGTTGTCCGGCGGGGCGAGCATGACCGCCGCGGCGCCGGCGTCCTCCGCGCGGCGGGCGTAGTCCAGCGCCATGCGGGTGGCCCGCGCCGACACGCCGGCGACGACCGGCACCCGGCCGGCGGCGGCCCGCAGGTAGCGGCGCAGCACCCGCTCCCGCTCGTCGTCGAGCAGGCGGGCGGCCTCGCCCATGATCCCGAGGATGGTCAGCCCGTGCGACCCGGCGCCGAGGTAGTCCTCGACGAGGGTGTCGATGCTGCCCTCGTCGACCTCGCCGTCGTCGGTGAACGGGGTCAGTGTGATCGGCAGCACACCGGTGAGTGCGGTCATCGGGAACTACCCTGCGGACGGGGACGACGGCCCGGGGCCGGCGGCGCGACGGAGATCACACGGGTCACCGTAGCCGCCGACCGGGAGCCGGCTCCCCACCCCTGCCCCCGCAGCCTCGCGGGTGCACCGGAGGACGGAGGACGATGCCGGTCCAGCGATACGCCGTGGTGGGAGGCGGGATCATCGGGACGGCGGTGGCGCGGCGGCTGCTCGCCCAGCGGCCCGGCTCCGTGGTGACCGTCCTCGAGAAGGAGGGCCGGCTCGCCGCCCACCAGACCGGCCGCAACTCGGGCGTCGTGCACGCCGGCCTCTACTACGAGCCCGGCTCGCTCAAGGCGACCCTGTGCCGCCGCGGGGTCGCCCTGCTGAAGGAGTTCTGCGCCGAGCGCGGCCTGCCCTACGACGAGATCGGCAAGGTGCTCGTCGCGCTCGACGGCGCCGAGGAGCAGCGGCTGGGCGCCATCGCCGAGCGGGCCCGCGCCAACGGCGTCCCCGGCGTCCGGGTGATCGGCCGCGCGGAGCTGCAGGAGCTCGAGCCGCACGTAGCCGGCATCGCCGCGCTGCACTCGCCGACCACCGCGATCGTCGACTACGTCGCGGTCACCGAGCAGCTCGCCGCGGACGCCCGCGCGGCCGGCGCCACGATCCGGACCGGGTTCGAGGTGGCCGGTCTGCGGCACGCCGGCGGGGAGGTCGTCGTCGCCAGCACCTCCGGCGAGGAGGTCGTCGTCGACCGGGTGGTGCTCTGCGCCGGGCTGCAGGTCGACCGGCTGGCCCGCCTGGCCGGGGACGACGACGCCCCGCGGATCGTGCCGTTCCGCGGCGAGTACTACGCGCTCACGCCGGAGAAGCGGGCGCTGGTCAACGGCCTGGTCTACCCGGTGCCCGACCCGCGGTACCCGTTCCTCGGCGTGCACCTGACCCCGCGGGTGGACGGCGAGGTGCTGGTCGGCCCCAACGCCGTCCTGGCGCTGGCCCGGGAGGGCTACCGGTGGCGCGACGTCTCGCCCGCGGAGCTGGCCGCGATCGCCCGGTTCGCCGGCTTCCGGCGGTTCGCCCGGCAGCACTGGCGGACCGGCCTGGCCGAGATGCGCGGCTCGCTGTCCAAGCGGGCCTACACCGCCGCGGCCCGCCGCTACGTGCCCGAGCTGACCGTCGAGGACATGGTCCCGGCGACCGCCGGCATCCGGGCACAGGCGCTGGAGTCCGACGGCAGCCTGGTCGACGACTTCCGCATCACCCGGCGGGGCGCGGTGGTGGCCGTGCGCAACGCGCCCTCCCCCGCGGCGACGTCGTCGCTGGCGATCGCCGAGCACCTGGTCGACGTGCTGCTGACGGAGGACCCCGAGTCGTGAGCAGGCCATCGTGAGCAGACCGTCGTGAGCACGGCGTCGTGAGGAACCGCCGGGAGCGGCCCGCGGGCTCGGCCCGCGCGGCGACCGCGGCGGTCACGGTGACCACCGCGGGCGTACTCCCGGCCTACCTCGTCGGCGTGCTCTGGGTGCAGCTGCGCGCCGACCTCGGCGTCGGCCCCTCGCTGCTGGGCCTGCTGGTCGCGACGTTCTTCGCCACCTCCGCGGTGTCGGCGCTCTTCGCCGGCGCGCTGGTGCGGCGGCTCGGCACCGTCCGGGTCGTCCGGATCTCCGGGCTCACCGCGGCGGTCGCGATGCTCGTGGTCGCGCTGGCCGCCCGCGACATCGCCGTCCTCGTCGGCGCGCTCGTGGTGGCCGGGTGGGGCAACGGCGTCGGGCAGCCGGCCAGCAACGACCTCATCGCCCGTTCGGTGTCGGCCGGCCGGCAGGGCCTGGCCTACGGCCTCAAGCAGGCGGCGATCCCGCTGGCGACCCTGCTGGCGGGTGTGGCGATCCCGCTGGTGGCCATCCCGCTGGGCTGGCGGACGGCGTTCGGCCTGGGCGCCGTCCTGGCGCTGCTGGTCGTGCTCTCGGTGCCCGGCCCGCGGCGGCTGGGGTCGGCCGGGTCGTCGGCGGCGCCGTCGGAGGCGGCCGGGCCGTTCCGCCGTGCGCCGCTGTACGTGCTGGCCGCCGGGCTGATGCTCGGCGCGGCGACCGGCAACGCGCTCGGGTCGTTCTTCGTCAGCACCGCGGTCGCCGGCGGCATCGCCCCGGCCACCGCCGGCGTGATCGCCGCGGTGGCCAGCGGTGTCGGAGCCCTGGCCCGGGTGGTGGCCGGCTGGTTGGCCGACCGGGTGCGCACCCGCTGGCTGCTCGTCGTTGCCGCGCAGATGTCGCTGGGCGGGCTCTCCTACGCGCTGCTGGGAACCGGCGTCGAGTCGCTGATCGCCGTCGGCGCGGTGGTCGGCTACTGCACCGGCTGGGCCTGGGCGGGGCTGTCGACCTACGCGGTCACCCGCATGCACCACGGCATGGCCGCCCAGGCGACGTCGATCACCCAGGGCGGCATGGGGATGGGCGCGGCGCTCGGGCCGCTGGCCTTCGGTGCGGTCGTCTCGGTCAGCTCCTACGCCGTCGCCTGGAGCGCGACCGCGGCCCTCGCCGTCCTCGGCGGGCTGGTGATCGTGCTCGGCCGGCACCTGCTGCTGCGCGAGCGCCCCGCGCTGGTGGCCGCCCACCGCCAGCGCCGGGCCGCCGCCCGGACCTGAGCCCCGGGCGGCGCACGGCCGCGCGGCTCAGGTGGGCAGCGAGCGCAGCACCTCCAGCGCCTCGGTCAGCGACGCGGGCACGTCCCCCGGGTGCCGGCCGACCGCCTCCAGCCCGCGCGCGCTCAGCTCGTGCCTGGCCAGCACGCCGCTCGACGCCAGGGGCGGCACCCCGGTGCCGGCGACGGTGTCGCGCGACGACCGCACCTCGACCTGGCGCCGGCCGGCGTGCCCGACGTGCGTGGTCACCAGCATGGTGGCGAAGTCGCGGGCCGAGTAGCGGTCGAGCGTCTCCTCGATGTTCGCCAGCAGCGGCTCGACGACGTCCATCTGTCGGGCCGCCAGCAGCGCCTCGACCCAGAGCCCCTCCATGCCCTTGATGACGACGCTGCGCAGCATCTTCAGCGCGGCCGCGGCGCCGACCTCGGAACCGACGACGGCGGCGTTCAGTCCCGCGGCGGACAGCAGCGACGCGGCCTCCGCGGCGTCCGGTCCCGCGAGCGAGATCGGGATCCTCGCGCCGTCGAGCTGGATGCCGCCGCCGGTCATCACGCCGTCGACCACCCGCACCCCGGTCAACGCCGCGGCGACCTCGTGCTTGCCGGCGGGCGCCGTCGAGTTCAGGTCGACGTAGAGCACGCCGGACGGTGCGTGCGGCGCGAACCCGGCGGCCGCCGGCACCGCGGTCGCGGGGGTGACCAGTGAGAGCACCACCTCGCGATCGGCGAACGCGGCGAGGTCGTCGGCGGCGGTCGCCCCGACGGCGGAGATCGCCTCGCGCAGCGCCGGCCCGCGCGCAGCGTCGCGCAGCACCCGGTCGTGCACCGCGAGGTCGACACCCGAGGCGGTGATCGCTCCACCGATGACCCGGCCCGCCTCGCCGAAGCCGATCAGGCCCCAGCGGCGGGTCACTGCACGACCTCGTTGCCGACGTGCACCTCGGCCAGGGCCCGGGTGACCCACGACCGGTCGAGCGTGCCCGCCGCGATCGCCGCGAACTGCTCCTCCTCCGACGCCAGCCGCTCCTGCGCGAGCCCGACGACCTCGGCCAGTCGCTCGTGCGGGACGACGACGACGCCGTCGCCGTCCCCGACCACGACGTCACCTGACCCCACGGCGGTGCCGCCCAGGGTCACCGGGCCACCGATCTCGCCGGGGCCGTCCTTGTAGGGGCCGAGATGGTTGACGCCGAGGGCGAAGACCGGCACGGCGCCCGCGGCGAGGCCCTCGGCGTCGCGGACGGCGCCGTCGACGACGATCGCGCCGAGGTTCCGGGACGCGGCGTAGCGGGCCATGATCTCGCCGAGCACCGCGCGCTCGGTCGAGCCGCCGGCGTCGACGACGAGCACGTCGCCGGGCGCGGCCAGGTCGAGTGCGCGGTGGATGACGAGGTTGTCGCCGGGCCGGGTGCGCACGGTCAGCGCCGGGCCCGCGACCCGTGGCCAGCGCCCCCCGCCGACCCAGTGCAGGCCGCGCAGCCCGCCGACGCGGTCCATCGAGTCGGACAGGATGCTCGTCGGCAGCGCGCGGCAGCGCTCCAGCAGCGCGGGGTCGGGTCGGGGGCCGGGCGGGTGCAGCCGGCAGGTGCTCATCGGGGCGGTCCTCCTCGGATCGGGGCGATCGGGTCGGGGCGGTCAGGTCGGGGCGGTCAGGTCGGGGGCGGCGGGGTGGGTGGGGGACGCAGGGCGCCGGCGTCCGGGCAGCCGGGTCACCGGCAGGCCGCGGGACCGGCGGACCATCCGCCGGCTGATCCGGACGGTGACCGCGCCGGCCAGGCTCAGCGCCGCCGCCGTGAGCCACGCGGCCGAGTAGGAGGCGGCCTGGGCGACGATGCCGAACAGCAGCGGCCCGGAGGCGGCGCCCAACGACAGGCCGGTCTGCACGAAGCCGGTGACCGAGGCGGCGGCACCCCGGTTGTCGCGGATGACCGCGAAGTGGAACAGCCCGGTCCACGCCCAGCCGGCGCCGTAGGCCAGCACGCTGCCGGCGACGAAGAGCGGCACGGGGCCCGCGGCCAGCAGGGTGTAGCCGAGCATCCCGACGGTGAGCAGGTTGGCGATGAACAGGTAGGCGCTGCGCCCGGGGTGGCGGTCGGCCCACCAGCCGAAACCGATCCGGCTGACCAGCCCGAGCACCGAGCAGCCGGCGAACAGCAGCCCCGCCGGGCCGGCGGGGATCCCGGTGGCGACCGCGGAGTCGACGAGGAAGATCCCGGTCGAGGTGGCCGCCGCCGAGCCGAGGAAGCCGCCGACGGTGAGCACCACCAGCCCGCCGCGGGGCAGCCCCTTGTCCGGCGCGCGGACGGCGGCGGGCTCGCCCGCCGCACGGGCCCGCCGCCCGGCGTCCCGCCCGCCGGCCAGGGAGGCCACCAGCAGGACGACGGCGAGGCCGACGGCGCCGGCGACCGCCCACCGCCAGCCGAACACGAGCGCCACCGCGGGGACGGCGAGTCCGCCGAGCAGCGTGGCCGCGGGGATCGCGGACTGCTTGATGCCGAACGCGACGCCCAGCCGCTGGTCGGTGACCAGCTCGGAGATCACCGCGTTCGCCGACGGTTGGGCCACCGCGTTGCCCAGCCCGCCGACCGCCAGCCCGGCCATCAGCGCGGCCGGCGAGCCGGCCAGGGCAATCACGGTGAGCGACGTCGTGGCCAGCGCGGTGGCCAGGGCGGCGCCGCGGCGCGACCCCAGCCGCTGCACCAACCGGCCGCCGGGCCGGGCGAGGCTGCCGGAGACGGTGAACAGCGTCGCCGCGGCCAGGCCGAACAGGGCCAGCCCCACGTCGAGATCGGCGCGGATCTGCACGGCCAGGGCGCCGACGAGGAAGGCGGGCAGCACGCCGAGCACGGAGACGGCCACCGCCTGCAGGACGGCGCGCACCGCCGCCGGGGACCGGGTGGGCCGGTCGCCGACGGCGGGCGGCCGGCCGGGTTCGTCGGGGTCGGCGTCCGCATCCCCGGCCGGGTCGCCGTCGCCGGCCGGGGCAGCGCCTCGGACCGGTTCAGCCACGGGCGGCCGTCCCGAGCGGCCGGCCCACCTGACCGGCCAGCGCCTCCAGGGCCCGGTGCGTCTCGGGGTCCAGCGGGATGCCGTGCTCCCGGCGCCGCACGCGCTCGGCGGCGGCCCGCTGTCCCGGCGTCCGGACCGGTAGCTCCGGGTCCACCGGGGCGAGGGCCCGCAGCCCGGCGAGCAGCCGCGCGGCGCCGCCGCGCACCTCCGCCGGGTCGCCGAGCCGCGCCGGGTCGAGCACCACGACTAGGTGGCTGACATCGGGATGTCCGCTGCCGGCCCGGAAAGTCAGGTTGCCGACGCCGGGGCCGGTCGGGCCCTGGGCGAGCACCCCGGTGAGCAGCTCGACCAGCAGGCCCAGCCCGTAGCCCTTGTGGCTGGAGCGCTCGCGGTCGCTGCCCAGCGGCAGCAGCGCGCCCCTGCCGGGGAAGACCGCGGCCGGGTCGGTCGTGGGCCGGCCCTGGGCGTCCACCCCCCAGCCCAGCGGCACGGGGCGACCGGTCCGCAGCGCGATCTCGAACTTGCCGGCGGCGACCGCGGAGGTCGCCATGTCGAAGACCAGCGGCTCCTCCCCGGCCACCGGCACGCCCAGCGCCAGCGGGTTGGTGCCCAGGTACGGGCGGGCGGCGCCGGTGGGCGCGACGACCGGGCCGGTGTTGGTGGCGACCAGCGCGACCAACCCCTGGTCGGCCGCCTCGTGCGCATACGCGCCGCTGGCGCCGTGGTGACTGCTGCCGTGCACGTTCACCCAGCCGACGCCGTGCGCCCGGGCACGGTCCACGGCCTCGGCCAGCGCCAGCGTGGTCACCGGGTGGCCGAAGAGCCCGTGCCCCTCGACGAGGGCCACCGCGCCCTCGCCGGCGACCACGGTCGGCTCGCCGTCGGTGGCGATCACCCCGGTCCGCAGCGCCTGCACGTAGGCCGGCAGCCGGGCGACCCCGTGCGAGTCGATGCCGGACAGGTCGGCGTAGCCCAGCACGCGGGCGACGTCGCGGGCGTGGTGCCGGCGCACGCCGACCGCCGTCAGGACCGCGGTGGTCCACCCGGCGAGCACGTCGGCCGGCACCCGCACCGGCGGCTCCTCGACGGCGACCGGTGTGACCCGCGCCTCGTCGTCCAGCGTGTCGAAGGCGGCCAGCACCGCGTCGGCGACCGCGGTGGTCGTGGCCGGCGGGGTGTCCTCCGGCGCCAGGTCGTAGGTCCACGGGCCCGACCGCAGCACTCCGTCGACCGCGGCCCGCACCCGCTCACCGAGCTCCCGGGTGGACGGGAAGTGCCGCAGCAGGGCGGCCAGCGCGAGGAAGCCGCCGAGCGGGTCGACCTGGTCGCGCAGCGCCCGCCGCGGCGCCGAGCCGTGCGCAGGCTCGAACAGCCCGACGCACCGCCCGCGGACCGGGTCGCCGGGGTGCAGCGAGGCCGAGCCGCACAGCGCCGGCGAGCCGGCCCGGCCGGCGGCGAGGTCGGAGAGGATGTCGCCGAGCAGACCCTCGGTGACCAGGACGTCGGGCACCGCGGCACCCGACCCCAGCTCGAACGCCGCCCGGTCGACGTATCGGTGCTCGACGTCGACGCCGCGCTCGCGAGCGACCTCCCCGGCGACCTGCCGCCACAGCCGACCGGTCGCGTAGAGGTTGGCCTTGTCCGCCGAGACCAGCCGCCCGCCCGCACGCGGACCGGCGGAGCGCCGCTCGAGCACGTCGATGGCGATGTGCACGACCTCGGCGACCCGCTCCCGGGTCAGCCGCAGCACGTCGGCGGCCTCGCTGCCGTCCTCGCGAAGCATCCGGTCGTCCGCGCCGCCGTACGAGCCGCCGATGAGGTTGCGCACCACGGCCAGCTCGCGGCCCTCGCCGAGCGGAATCTCGCGCACCGAGATGCGCAGGTCGTAGCACTCGCGCAACCGGTGCAGCGCGACCTCCGGGCGCGGGCACACCTCGGCCGGCACGCGGGGGTCCTCCCCCACCGCGCCGAGCAGGATCGCGTCGGCGGCGTCGCACGCGGCCAGCGTCTCGGCGGGCAGCACGTCGCCGGTCGCCGCCGCGGCGCGGGCGCCGACCGGCCAGGGCCCGGTGACCTCGACCGCGCCGGTCCCGGCCAGCCGGCGCAGCAGCCGCG
Organism: Geodermatophilus sp. DF01-2; assembly: GCF_004571065.1. Classification (GTDB taxonomy): domain Bacteria; phylum Actinomycetota; class Actinomycetes; order Mycobacteriales; family Geodermatophilaceae; genus Geodermatophilus. The sequence continues at coordinate 76,401 of NZ_SPQN01000006.1, read as the reverse complement.
TCGGCCCGTCGAGCACCTCCTCGCCGACGCCGTCCCCGGGCAGGAGCGCGACCCGGATCACCGGAGCACCAGCTCCCGGCCGACGGTGGTGAGGGCCCGCTCGGTGCCGGCCTCGCCCAGGCACGCCTCCAGGTCGGCCAGCCAGCCGGGCAGCGCCTGGGCCATCGTCGGGTGGTCGGCGTGGCCGAGGTCGCCGCCGAAGGCCAGCTGGTCGTGCGGGTACACCTCGCCGAGCGTGGTCGACGGCGGCCCGTCGGGAGTGAGGATGTCGGGCAGGATGCCCAGCTCCAGCACCACGCCGAGTCGGGCGAGCTCGGGCGCGGCGGCGTCGTCCCAGCGCAGGAACGGCATCCGGGGGTGGTTGAACAGCATCCGGCGAACCCCGGCGGCGTGCGCGGCGCGGAAGAGCACCAGCGCCTCGGCGCAGGTGAGGTGGCCCGAGGCCAGCACCAGGTCGGCTGCTGCGACGACGTCGATCACCTCCTGCCAGGCGGGCAGCAGGGCGCCGTCGTCGCCGAGGACGTCGACCTGCCGGAAGGACAGCGTCCTGTGCACGGCGAGCTCGGGACGGGCCGCCGAGGCGACGTGCGCGGGCGCGGAGACCGTCGGCATCCACACCACGCGCCCGCCGAGCCGGGCGGCCACCTCCACCGCGTCGGGGTTGGCCCCGCCGACCGGCGAGTTGAGCACGATCCCGCCGACCACGCGGACGCCGTCGGTCTCCGCCCGCCGGTCGGCCAGGGCCGCGCGCTCGACCGTCGACCCCTCGTGCGCCTTGAGGACGGCGAGGTCGACGCCGACCTGGGCGTGCGCCCCGACGACCTCGTGGTCGAGGCCGTGCCGCGGCACGAGGCTGGGTGCCCCGTGCACGTGCAGGTCGGCGACGCCGGAGACGAGCTGCGGACTCACCGCTCCGTCCGGGGGCGGTCCACCGGCACCGCGGTGCTGGCGACGGGGGACGCCGACGGCGCCGAGGCCGGTCGCGCAGGCGCCGGCTGCGGGTCGGCCGGCGCACTCCCGGCGGTCGGGGATCCGGCGTCCCGGTCGGCACCGTCCCCGTCGCGCCGGCCCCGGCGGCGGGTGAGCAGGTGCACGACGAAGCCGGCGACCAGGAAGCCCGCACCGACGGCGATGAACGTCGGCGTCATGACCAGCAGCGCGATCGCCGCGACGAGGAACAGCACCCGCTCGGGGATGCGTGCCGGGCCCAACAGCCACGCGCCGGTGACGACGGCGAGCGCGGCGACGGCGGCCACCGCGGTGGTGAACGCGATCAGCACGGTCTGCCAGCCGCCCTCGAAGAGCAGCCCGACGCCGCTCGGGGAGAGCACGAAGATGAACGGCACGAGGAACGCCGGCAGCGTGTACTTCCACGTCAGCCACATGGTCCTGACCGGCTTGCCGCCGGTGATGGCCGCCGCCGCGAAGGGCGAGAGCGCCGTCGGCGGGGAGACCTCGCTGAGCACCGCGTAGTAGAAGATGAACATCGCCGCGGCGAACGGCTCGACACCCACCTGCTGCAGCGCCGGCGAGATGATGACGAACGAGATGATGAAGCTCGCGGTCACCGGGACGGCGAGGCCGAGCAGCACCACGACGATCGCCGAGAACACGGCCGTCAGGACGATGTTGCCGCCGGCGAGGTCGACGATGATCCCGGCCAGCCGCAGCGCCAACCCGGTGAGGGTCATGACGCCCACGATCAGACCGGCCGCCGCCATGACCGGGATGACCGACAGCGCGCCCTGCGCGCCCTGCGCCAGCGCGGTCCACAGCCGCTTCGGCGTGATCCAGGACCGCCGCTCGAGGAAGCTGAGCAGGAAGGCCAGCGCGGTGGCGTAGACGACCGCGCGGAACGGCGTGTAGCCCAGCACCAGGAAGAAGACGATCGCGGCCAGCGACGAGAAGTGGTAGCCGAAGCGCAGCAGCAGCCGCCAGGCCGACTGGGTCTCGATCTCGACCGAGTGCGTGCCGTGCCGGCGGGCGTCCATCTCGATCGCCAGGATGATCCCGAGGTAGTACAGGATCGTCGGGATCGTCGCCCAGAGCAGTACCTCCAGGTAGGAGACCTGCAGCAGCTCGGCGATGATGAACGCGGCCGCGCCCAGGGTCGGCGGGGACATGATCGCGCCGATACCGGCCGCGGCCAGCACGCCACCGCCGGCCTCCGCCGGGTAGCCGGCCTTGCGCAGCAGCGGCCAGCCGATGCCGCCCAGGGTGACGGTGGTGGCCACCCCGGAGCCGGAGACGGTGCCCAGGAGGAAGCCGGACATGGTGACGGTCCGGCCGGGGCCGGCGGCCGACTGCCCGAACGCGGCGAAGGACAGGTCGATGAAGAACTTCGTCGCGCCCGAGGCGGCCAGGACGGCGCCGTAGATCGTGAACAGGATGATGTAGGTGGCCGCCACGTCGAGCGGGACACCGAAGATGCCCTGCAGGCCCATGACGTTGTGCCCCACCAGCCGCTGCCACGTGAAGTCGGCGGTGGTGAACGGGGAGGGGAAGCTGGAGCCGAAGTAGGCGTAGGCGAGGAAGCCGATGACCACCACCGGCACCAGCACCCCGACCGTGCGCCGGGCCGCCTCGAGCACCAGGACGATCAGCAGGGTCCCGACGACGATGTCCAGGTCCGTCGGCAGGATCGCGCGCCGGAAGAACGCCTGCCAGTCCCAGACGATGTAGACGGCCGGGATCAGCGACACGAGGGCCAGCAGCCAGTCGAGGACGTTGGGATGGTCGGCCTTGCCGGCCAGCCGGTCGGACGTGGAACGGCCCCACCCGCGGTAGGTGAGGAAGGTCAGGAACAGGCCGATGCTCAGGAAGTAGGGCAGGTAGACCTGCTTGGGCATCGGGTTGAACACCCAGTACAGCCCGAACAGCGAGAGCCCGACACCGAAGACCGCGGTGACGTAGCCGGGGATGCCCACGAGGTGACGGGCCGGCTTCTCCGCCTCGAACTCGGCGAGCAGCCTCTCCTCGTCGATCTCGTCGGAGTCCACCGGGCGGCTGTGCCCGGTCTCGTCGAGGGTCGCCGCGTCGACCTCACCGCTGCGGCGCTCCCCGGTGGCGGTGGCGCCGTTCGACGAGGCGGCGACGCGGGGGTCTTCCTCCGCGCGGGTCCGTGCGCGACCTCGCAGCTTCATCAGATCTCCTCGATGTCGAGTAACACGGTCGGGTTCTCGCTGACGACCCGTTGCCACAGGGGGACCGGCGGGTGGCCGGGCACCCAGAGGGTGCGCTCACCGAGGTCGGTGGCGGCGATGTTGAGGCGCTCGAAGACAGCGGGCCGGGTGGGGTCGGGCTCCACCACGTAGGCGCGGCGGTCGCCCGGCGGTGCCGGTCGCGGGGCGCCGGGGACGGCGTAGTACTCCTCGAGGACGGCCACCTGGTCGGCGGCCAGCTCGACCAGCTCGAACCTGCCGTCGGGGAGCACGCGGTACCGCTCCTCGGCGAGGGTGGTGTAGACGCTGTTGCGGTAGCTGACGGCGAACCGGTCGCCGGCTTCCACGGGGAGGGAGGCGATGACGTCGCCGTCCGGCGTGCGCACGGTGACAGCCTGCTCCCCGTCGCCGCCGAAGGCGAGCGCTGCGGTCACGGTCACCGCGGCGACGACGACGAGCAGGGGCGCGACGAGCAGGAGCCACCGGCGGCGGATCCGGTCGGACACCGCCGTGCTGCCGGGACCGGAGCGGGCTCCGGACCCCGGCAGCACGGCGGCGCGTCCTCGACGGGTCAGTTGACCGAGTCGAAGTAGGCCTGGGCGCCCGGGCAGGTCTCGATGAACGGGATGTCCCCGGCCGTCGTCGGGTCCAGCTCCTCCGCCGCGGGGTGCACGGTCTCCAGCTGCTCCTGGTTCTCGAAGATCGTCCGGGTGATCACCTCCTGCAGGGCCTCGTCCATGTCGTTCCGGACGACGAGGATGTTCGGCGAGACGACGTTGGAGACCGGTTCCTCCTGGCCCTCGTAGGTGCCGGCCGGGATGTCCAGCGCGAAGTAGTAGTCGCCGTACTGCTCGGCCAGCTCGTCGGCGTACTGGCCGGTGTCGAGCAGGACCAGGTCGTCGGTGCTGGCGAGGTCGACGATCGCGCCGGTCGGCAGGCCGCCGGACCAGGCACCGGCGTCGATGGTGCCGTCCTGGAGCGCCGCGACCGTCTCGGCGACGCCCAGCTGCGCCCGTTCGATGTCGGCCTGCGGGTCGATTCCGGCCGCCTGCAGGATCCGGTCGGCGGTGACCTCGGAGGCCGACCCCACCGCGCCGACCGAGACGCGCCTGCCCGCGAGGTCCTCGACGGAGGTGATGCCCGTGTCGGCCGTCGTGAAGAAGTGGACGTAGTTGTTGTAGATGTTGCCGAGCGCGCAGATGTCCAGCGGCTCGGTGAAGACGTTCTGGCCGGCGGCGGCGTCGGCGACGACGTCGCCGAGGGCGAAGGCGAGCTGCACCTGGCCGGACTGGAGCAGCTGCATGTTGTCCACCGACGCGTTGGTCTCCTGGACGGTCACCGTGAGGCCGGGGACCTCGGAGGTCAGCAGGTTGCCGATGCCGCCGCCGTAGGGGTAGTAGACGCCGCCGGTGCCACCGGTGGCGAACGTCAGGACGTCGTTGAACTCCTGGGCGGCGCCCTCGTCGCCGCCGGCGGCGGTGTCGCCGCCGTCGTCGCCACCGCACGCGGTGAGGAGGACGCTCATGGCGAGCCCTGCGCCGAGCAGCAGTCGGGAGCGCCGCTGCCGGGCAACGGGTGGGGTGGAGGACATCGTCGGCCTTCCTGTCGATGCGGAGGAGCGGACGGGGACGGAGGGCGCCGCCCTCCGTCCCCTGTCGGGAGTCGTGTCGTGCGGGTGGGACGTCTGCCGAGTGAAGCAACTCACACACGGGCCTGTCTACTGTTTACGATTGCAAACCGGTTACGGCCCGCCCGACGCGGAGGTCAGGAGAAGTGTCCGAGACCCAGCCCATCCGGGCACTCCCACTGCGGGACCACGTTTACGGGCGCCTGCAGGAGCTGCTCATCGCCCGGACGCTTGCGCCCGGTGACCACCTGGTCGAGGAACGCCTCGCCGCCGACCTCGGGGTGAGCCGGGGGCCGGTGCGCGAGGCCTTGCAGCGGCTGCACCGCGACGGCTGGATCACGCTGCGGCCGCGCCACGGGGCGTTCGTCAACCAGCCGACCCGGCAGCAGGTGGACGAGTTCTTCGAGGCGCGCGAGCTGGTGGAGCGCTCCGCCGCCGAGCTGGCCGCCCAGCGGTGCACCCCCGAGGACGCCGCCACGCTGCTGGGCATCTGCGACGAGGCCGACGCCGACCTGCGGCGCGGCGTCCCCTCGCAGCAGATGGCCGGCCACACCGCACGCTTCCACCGCACCGTGCTGCTCACCGCGCGCAACCACATCCTGCTGGAGTTCGGCGAGCAGCTCTCCCAGCGCAGCCGCTGGTTCTTCGCGCCCCTGGTCAGCAGCATCGCCCCGCGGGCGTGGGCCGAGCACCGGGAGGTCGCCGAGCTGATCGCGGCCGGCCGGGCCGAGGAGGCCGCCGCCGCGATGCACGTGCACGTCGAGAAGTCCCGCGACTCCTACCTCGACACCCAGCTGGTCGGCGACGCACCGCCCGGGCCGGTCGCCTTCCGCCGTACCCGGGCGCCGTCGGGGTCCCGGGCCGGCGCCGCGGCCCGTGCCCCGCATGCTTGATCCCCGTCCCCCCGAGCATTGGAGAGCTGTGACCGCTGGACGAGTCGTACTGGTGACCGGGGCCTCGAGCGGCATCGGCCGGGCCTGTGTCGAGGCCTTCCTGGCCGAGGGCGCCCGGGTCGTCGCCGCCGCCCGCCGCACCGAGCGGCTGGACGACCTGCGCGCCGGCCACGGGGACGCCGTGCTGCCGCTGACCGTGGACGTCCGGGACCGCGAACAGGTGTCGGCCGCGCTGACCTCGCTGCCCGAGGAGTGGACGCCGATCGACGTCCTGGTCAACAACGCCGGGCTGGCCGCCGGCCGCGGGCCGATCCACACCGACGATCCGGACGACTGGGACCGGATGCTCGACACCAACGTCCGCGGCCTGCTCAACGTCTCGGCCTGCGTGCTGCCCGGGATGGTCGAGCGCGGCGCCGGGCACGTCATCAACATCGGGTCGAACGCGGGGCGCGAGGTCTACCCCGGCGGCGCGGTGTACTGCGCGACCAAGGCCGCCGTCGAGCGGATCACCCGCGGCATGCGGATGGACGTCCTCGGCAGCGGCGTACGGATCAGCCAGGTCGACCCCGGCATGGTCGAGACCGAGTTCTCCCTCGTCCGCTTCGACGGGGACGAGGCCCCGGCCAAGGCGGTCTACGAGGGAATGACGCCGCTGTCGGCCGGGGACGTCGCCGACGTGGTGACCTGGATCGCCAACCGGCCGCCGCACGTCGTCGTCGCCGACGTCCTGGTCTACCCGGTCGACCAGGCCGGGTCCGGCAGGGTCGCCCGCCGCGGCTCGTGAGGTCCCGCTGACCGCCATGCCGTCGGGAGGTGTGGCCGCGCGGCGCCGGGACTTCCCCGGGTGGCGGATGGTGTGGGCGCTGGCGGTCACCGAGACCGTCGCCTACGGGGTGCTCTTCTACTCGTTCGCGGTCTTCCTCGTGCCGATGCAGCGCGACCTCGGCGCCAGCACCGCCCAGCTGTCGGGCGCGCTCACCGTGGCCATGGCCGTCACCGGGGCGGCCGCGGTCGGCGTGGGTCGCTGGCTGGACCGGCACGGGGCGCGCTGGCTGATGACCGCGGGCAGCCTGCTCGGCGCGGCCTGCGTCGTCGGCTGGTCGCAGGTGCGCACCCTGCCGCAGCTCTACCTGGTGTTCACCGGCATCGGGCTGGCCTGCGCCGCGGTGCTGTACGAGCCGGCCTACGCGGTGATCAACACGTGGTTCCGCCGCGACCGGCGCGCCGCGCTGCTGACCCTCACCGTGGTCGCCGGATTCGCCTCCACGGTCTTCCTGCCGACGTCGCAGGCGCTCATCGACGCCCTCGGATGGCGCAGCGCGCTGCTGGTGCTCTCGGGGCTGCTCGCGCTGTGCGCCGTGCCGCAGGCGCTGCTGCTGCGGCGCTCCCCGGCCGACCTCGGCCTGATCCCGGACGGCGTGCCCGACCCGGCTCCCGCGGGACCCGCCGCCCTGCCCGCCCCCGCACCGGCGCCCGCCCTGTCACCACCCGCCCGCCCGTGGCGGCATCCCGCAGTGCGCCGGCTGACCCTGGCCACGGCGCTGGAGATGCTGGCCATCACCGCCGTCGCCGTGCACCTGGTGGCCCACCTGCTCGAGCGCGGTGCGCCGCCGGCGCTGGCCGCGGCGGCCGCCGGTGCACTCGGCGCGATGTCGGTGGCCGGGCGGGTGGCGCTCACCGCGCTGGCCGGGCGGCTGGGGATCGGCCGGGTCACCGCGGCGCTGATCGCGGGGCAGGCGGTCGGGGTCGCGCTGCTGTTCGCGCTGCCGCAGCCGGTGTCGACGGTGCTCTTCGTGCTGCTCTTCGGCGCGGGGTTCGGCGTCATCCACATCGCCCGCCCGGCGCTGCTGGGCACCTACGTGCCGACCGCCGTCTTCGCGTCGGTCTCCGGCGGCCAGGCCCTGGCCGGGCAGGTGGGCCGGGTGGTGGCACCGGTGGCGGCGGGCGCGCTGATCAGCGCCGCCGGGTACGGCGTCGCGTTCGGAGCGGTCGCGGCCTGCACGGTGGCCGCCGCCGCGCTGATCGTCTCCGCCGAGCGGGCCGCCGCCCGCGGGCTCACTCCGGAGCAGGCCGCCCCCCACTGACCGGCCGGGCGGCGCCGGCGTCGAGGCCCAGGCGGCGCAGCGTCGCCTCCGTGTGCTGGCCGAGGGCGGGTGCCGCCGGCGTCTCCGGCGTTCCGCTGCGGCCGAAGGTCCACGGCAGCCGGGCGTGCACCAGCGGGCCCTCGGTGGGGTGCTCGACGGCCTCGAAGAAGCCGACCGCGGCCAGGTGCTCGTCGTCGAAGAGGTCGTCGACGGTGTTCACCGGCATGGCCGGGATGTGCCGCTCGCGCAGAGCCGCCAGCCAGTGCGCGGTGGGACGGCGGGCGAGCTCGTCGTCGACCAGCCGGTAGAGCTCGTCGATCCGGCGGGTGCGCCCGCGGATGGAGCCCAGCTCCGGGTCGTCGGCGAGGTCGGGCCGATCGACCAGCCGGAAGAAGTCGCGCCAGTGCGCGTCGGTGTAGAGCAGCACCGCGATGACGCCGTCCGCGGTGCGGTGCGGCCGGCGGTAGGGCGACGCCGTCCGCGCGTAGCCGGTGCCGTCGGTGCAGCCGGCGTACACCCGGCCGCCCTGCTGCTCCATGAGCAGGAAGCCCGCCATCGACTCGAACATGGGCACCTCGACCGCCTGCCCGCGCCCGGACACCGACCGCTCGTACAGGGCGGCGAGCACGGCGGCCAGCGCCATGACGCCGACGGTCTTGTCGACCACCTGGGTGCGCACGTACTGCGGCTCCCCGCTGCCGCCCTGCACGGCGGCCAGCCCGGAAACGCCCTGGACGACGTCGTCGTAGGCTGGCTCGTCCCGGTACGGGCCGCCGGAGCCGTAGCCGACGGCGGCGCAGTGGACGACCCGCGGGTTGCGGGCCAGCACGGTGTCGGCGTCGATGCCGAGCCGGGCCGCGGCCCTCGGCCGCATGTTGTGCAGGAGGACGTCGGCCTCGTCGATCAGCAGGTCGAGGGCCGCCCGACCGGCCGGCGTCGCCAGGTCGAGGACGACGGACTCCTTGCCGCGGTTGAAGGTGAGGAAGGCCGGCCCCAGCCCGGAGCCGCGCTCGTCGCCGACACCGCGGATGATGTCGCCGGCCGGAGGCTCCACCTTGACGACCCGCGCGCCCATCTGGGCCATGAGCACCGAGCAGTACGGGCCGAGGAACGTCGACGTCAGGTCGACGACGGTCAGCCCCGCGAGCGGGCCGGGCGACGGCGGCACGGGCGGTCCTCCTCGGGCGGACGGCGGTGGGCGCAGCGTGCCAGAGCGCTGCGACGCCGACCACGGCCGGGGCCCGCGGGCGTCGTCCCCGGTCGGCGGCGCCTGTCCCCGAGCGCGCCCGCCGGTCCGCAGCCGCCGCCTGCCCGTACCGTGAGCGGGGACGGCGGAGCGCACGCGACGCGAGCCGGACCCCACCGGAGAACGCCCGGACCGGTTGTGCTGTGGCGGCCGGTACCGCTCGGGACGCGGCTGCAGAACACGGAGGACCTGGCACGGTGACGACGCGGGGCTCGCTGGAATCCGCTCGCGGAGAGGCGACGCGCGAGACGGAGGCGCCACTGCCGGACGCCGCGCGGGCAAAGGGCCCGGCGGCCGTCGAGGACGCGGTCGCGCTGGCCGACGCGCTCGTCGACGCCTGGGGCAGCTGGGGCCCCAACATGACGCCCGACGCCCGGCAGGTCGCCTTCATCAGCGACCGCTCGGGCGTGCCGCAGGTCTACATCCAGGACGTCGTGCTCGACGGGCCGCGATCCGAGGCGCGGCACGTCCGGCTCTCGGACGACCCGGTGGTCTCCGTGCGGTGGGCGGCCGACAGCGGCTGGCTCACCTGCGAGGTCGCCACCGACGGCGGCGTCCGGACGGCGGTGTGGGTGCTGCGGCCCGACGGCAGCGACGCCCGCCGGGTCGCCGGGGACGCCGAGACCCACGCCGAGCTCGGGCCCTGGACCCGCAGCGGGCACCGCTTCGTCGTCACCTTCCCCGGCGCCGCCGAGGGGGTGCCGACCCGCTGCTTCCTGGCCGACCCGGCGACCGGCCGGCTCGACCCGCTGGCCGAGGGCGACCTGATCCACGTGCTCGACGTGTCGCTGGAGGAGCGGTTCATCGTCGTCCGCGACGGCGAGCGCGGGCAGCAGTACGTCGTCGTGGTCGACCGGCTCACCGACGAGGACCTCAGCGTGCTGCCCCCCGGCGCGACCGGCTCCACCGAGGTCGCGCTCATCCGGCCGGCTCCCGACGAGCACGGCGGGCCGGTCTACGTGTACCTGGCCTCCGACGTCGGCCTGCCCCGGCGACAGCTGATCGGGCTGCCGTTCGGCCCGAACGGCTGGCGCGGCGAGCCGCGGACCCTGGCCGCCCGGGATGACGCGGAGCTGGAGTTCATCGACGCCGACGACGCCGGCCGGCTCCTCCTGCTGGTCTGGAACGTGGCCGGGCGCAGCGAGCTGGAGCTCATGGACACCACCACCGGCGGGCGGACGCCGATCTCCGGCCTGCCCGGGCTGGTGGCCGCCGACCCGGTGCTCAGCCGCGACGGCTCGAGCGTCGTGCTCGGCGTGCAGGGGCCGACGCGCCCGCGGGAGCTGTGGCACCTGGACACCACGACGCACGCCTGGACCCGGGTGACCTCCGCCCCTCCCCTCCCGGCGCGGCGGCTCGTCGTCCCGACGCTGGAGACCTTCGCCGGCCACGACGGCCTGCCGTTGACCGGCTGGCTGTACCGGGCGCCCAGCCACCTGAAGGACCTGGGACCGGCCGTGCTCAGCCTGCACGGCGGTCCGGAGGACCAGGAGCGGCCGATCTTCGCCCAGCAGCACCAGGCGCTGGCCGCGGCCGGGATCACCGTCTTCGCGCCCAACATCCGCGGCTCGTCGGGCTTCGGCCGGGAGTTCGTGCACGCCGACGACATCGGGGGGCGGTACGCCGCGTTCGCCGACGTCCTGGCCGCCGCGGAGCACCTCGTGGAGCGGGGCATCGCCTCCCCCGACCGCATCGCGGTGTCCGGCCGCTCCTACGGCGGCTACCTGACGCTGGCCTCGCTGGCCTTCTCCCCCGGGGTCTTCGCCGCGGGCGTCGACATCTGCGGCATGTCCGACCTGGTCACGTTCTACCGGGACAGCGAGCCGTGGATCGCCGCGGCCGCGGTGTCGAAGTACGGCCACCCCGAGCGGGACCGGGCGCTGCTGGAGGACATCTCGCCGCTGCGTGCCGCCGCCGCCATCGACGTCCCCCTGCTGGTCGTCCACGGTGAGCACGACACCAACGTGCCGATCGGCGAGGCACACCAGATCGTGCTGGCGCTGCGCGAGCTGGGCCGGTCGGTGGAGTACCTGGAGCTCGACGGCGAGGGACACGTGTTCCGGCGGGCCGACTCGCGCAAGCGGCTGACCGCGACCATGGTGCGCTTCCTGGCCACGGCGCTGGCCGCGCCGCGGCGGGCCGACCCGGTGGGCGGCCCGGCGCAGTGAACGACCCCTTCGACCTCGAGCGGTTCGTGCGTGCCCAGGACGACGGCGTGTACGACCGGGCGCTGGGTGAGCTGCGGGCCGGCGCCAAGCGCGGCCACTGGATGTGGTTCGTCTTCCCGCAGGTCTCGGGCCTGGGACACAGCCCGACGGCGCAGCGGTACGCGATCTCCGGCGTCCCCGAGGCGCAGGCCTACCTCGACCATCCGGTGCTCGGCCCGCGGCTGGTCGAGTCCGCGCAGGCACTGCTGGAGCTGCCCGACCGCGACCCGGTGCGGGTGTTCGGACCGACCGACGCGATGAAGCTGCGCTCGTCGATGACCCTGTTCGAGGTCGCCGAGCCGGAGGCGGCGGTGTTCGGGCAGGTGCTCGACCGCTTCTTCGACGGGGAGCGGGACGAGGCGACGACCACCCGGCTCTGACGCTGCGGGCCGACGCGGCGTCCCGCAGGCTGGGGACGTGAGCGATGAGAACAGCGGCTCGGGCTATGTCACCGACAGCGAGGCCCACGGCGGGGACTTCCGGCGGGACACCAACTACGTTCCCGACCGGATCACCGCCGACGGCTCGGGCGGGTGGCCGGTCGAGGCGGGCCGGTACCGGCTGGTGGTCGCGCGGGCCTGCCCGTGGGCCAACCGGGCGGTCGTCGTGCGCCGGCTGCTCGGCCTGGAAGGCGCGATCTCCATGGGCCTGTGCGGGCCGACGCACGACGAGCGGTCCTGGACCTTCGACCTCGACCCGGGTGGGCGCGACCCGGTGCTGGGCTACGAGCGGCTGCAGGAGGCCTTCCTCGCCCGCTTCCCCGACTACGACCGCGGCATCACGGTGCCGGCCATCGTCGACGTCCCCACGAAGCAGGTCGTCACCAACGACTTCGCGCAGATGACCCTGGACCTCTCCACCGAGTGGACGGCGTTCCACCGTGAGGGTGCGCCCGACCTCTACCCCGAGAAGCTGCGCGACGAGATGGACGAGGTCATGCAGCGCGTCTACACCGAGGTCAACAACGGGGTGTACCGGTGCGGGTTCGCCGGTTCCCAGGACTCGTACGACGATGCCTACGACCGGCTGTTCACCGCGCTGGACTGGCTCTCGGAGCGGCTGGAGGGCCGGCGCTACCTGATGGGCGACACGATCACCGAGGCCGACGTCCGGCTGTTCACCACACTGGCCCGCTTCGACCCCGTCTACCACGGCCACTTCAAGACCAACCGGTCGAAGCTGACCGAGATGCCGGTGCTGTGGGCCTACACGCGCGACCTGTTCCAGACCCCGGGGTTCGGCGACACGATCGACTTCCCGCAGATCAAGGAGCACTACTACGTCGTCCACACCGACATCAACCCGACGCAGGTCGTCCCGGCCGGACCGGACACGTCGGTCTGGCTGACCCCGCACGGGCGCGAGGAGCTCGGCGGGTCGCCGTTCGGCGACGGGACGCCGCCCGGCCCGCCACCCGAGGACGAGCAGGTCCCTGCCGACCACGGCCCCGGCGGCATCCCGCACCGCTGAGGACGGCCCGACGGCTGCTGAGGTGCTTTTCGCGCGCGGAAGGCACCTCCCGGGCCGGCTACTCGCAGCCGACCCCGTCGCCGTCCCGGTCCAGGTGCCTGCCGTAGCCGGGGTCGCCGACCCGGACCGGGGCCGCGTCGGCGGCACGTGCCGCGGAGCAGTTGTCGTAGTACGTACTCGCCGGAGCCTGCGCATCCGGCGGGCGTACCGCCGCCGACCCGGACGCGGCCGAGCCCGAACTGCTCACCGAGTCCTCGCAAGCGATGCCGTCGTTGTCGGCGTCCAGTCGCTCGGGATCGCCAGGGACGGCGTCGAAGGCCGCCTGGGCCTCGGCCTGGGTGGTGAAGTCCGAGCAGTCGCGGTCGGTGGAAGCCGATGCGGTGTCGGTGCTTCCGAGCGACGATCCAGCAGCCTCGGCGTTGCGCGGAGTGTTCTCGCGAGAGATCAGGGCCTGCTCGCGCTGGTCGAGCTCCGCGCTGCGCGCCTCGACGCCGGCCATCTGCTGCTGGACCCGGGCCTCGGCCTCCGCCATGATCTGCTCGATCTGCGCCCGGGCCCCCGCGACCTCGTCCTGCGCAGTGTCGAGCTCGCTCCGCAGGGTCATGTACTGCGGTGTCGTCGTGGGGTCGGTCATGTCGTCGGCGCCGCCGACGCAGGCTCCCAACAGGAAGGCCAGCAGCGGGACCGCCCACCGCAGCCATCGGCGACGACGCTCGGGGCGCTGCTCGACGATCGACTGGACCGGCAGCTGGATCGTCTGTGGGGACTGTGCCGTCCTCGGAGCGTCTGGGTCGGTCGGTGTCATGGCTGGTCCCCCGTTCTGCGAGTGCAGGGGCACCGTACGCATCCTCCGGAACTCTCGTGTTCCAGAAGGGTGACCAGGGGCGGGCGGGACTCCTGCCTCCTCGTGGGGTCGGCGGCACCGGGCGGCCGGCCGTGCTGACGGGCGGCCGGACGAGGTCTTCCGTGTGGTGGTCGCCGGCCGGGTTCAGACGATCCGGATGCGCAGCCGGCGGAAGCCGCGGCCCTTGTTCTCCATCTTGGTCACCTCGATCCGCCCCACCATCGACGTCGAGGCGACGTGCGTGCCGCCGTCCGCCTGGGTGTCGAGGCCGACGATGTCGACGATGCGCACCACCTCGATGTCGGGCGGCAGCAGGTTGGTCGCCGTCCGGATGATGTCGGGGATGGCGAACGCCTCGCCTCTCGGCAGCGTCTTCACCTCGATGCGGCGGTCGGCGGCGATCTCGGCGTTGACCGCCTCGGCGACCCGCTCCTTAAAGTCCGGCGGCACCTCGGCCAGGTCGAAGTCCATCCGCGCGGTCAGCGGCTCCATGTTGCCGCCGGTGACCAGCGCGCCGAAGTCGCGGAACACCACGCCGGTGAGCACGTGCAGCCCGGAGTGCGTGCGCATGAGCCGGGTGCGCCGCTCGTCGTCCAGGGCGCCGCGGACGGCGGTGCCCGGCGGCGGCAGCGGGTCGCCCTCGACCGGGACCAGGTAGAGCTCGTCGCCCTTGCGGGTGCCGGCGATCCGGGTGCGGACGCCGCCCCACAGCAGCACGCCCTCGTCCGGCGGCTGCCCGCCACCGCCCGGGTAGAAGGCGCTGCGGTCCAGCACGATGCCCTGCTCGGGATCGGCCGCCACGACGGTGGCGTCCCACTCCCGCACGGTGGCGTCGGCGAGGTCGAGGCGGTGGGTGTGTCCGTGTCGGTCGCTCTGGGTGCTCACCCCCGGCATGCTGCCCGCCGCAGGTGGACGACGGCCACCGCCGGGCGCCCGGAACTGTCGTAGCCGCAGGTCAGGATGGTTTCGTGCTCGGAACGCGGTCCCCGCCACCGGTCACCGGTGTGCCGATCCGGGTGCGCCCGGAAGAGCTGGCCGACGTCTCCGAGGGCTCCGTGCCGGAACTGGCCCTGATCCGCAGCTGCACGGAGGCAGAGGCCGCCCTGCTGGCCCAGGAATCGTTGGTCCTCGTCGAGCGGCTGCCCGACGTGTGGGGCGAGCTCTACGAGGGCCACATCGACGTCCGGCGCCGTGGAACGCCGCCGCCGCCACAAAGGGGAACAGCAGGCCGACGTCCGGGTGCAGGACACCGGCGACGGCGGGAGCGCGCTGGTCACCGACCTGTCCACGCCGGACGCGCACGCCTGCGCCGGCGGTGACACCCGGCCGATCGGCGTCATCCGCACCGAGGTGGTCCGCAACCTCACCCTACGGCCGTGGGATACCTCCCGGCCGCCGGTCACCGCCCGGGTGGGCCGGCAGATGGTGCTCACCCCGGCCGGGATCGCGTTCGAGGTGCCGGCCCGCCGGGTGTTGCAGACCACCGCCCGTGCCCGTGCCCGGGTGGAAGCCGTCCGCGGGCTCCAGGCCGCCCGTTTCCTGCTCGCCGCACTGCCCACCCTGGCGGTGGATCCGCTTCCGCAGCTGGTCAGCCGGCTGCGACGGCGCCATCCGGGCATCCAGGTCCACGTTTCCGACCCCGGCGGCCCCGTCGACGTCGAGAACGCTGTGCGCCAGGGCCGCGCCGAGATCGGCTTCACCGAGCTGCCGGTGCGCAGTGAGTCCCTCGAATCGCGCACGTTCGGAACCCAGCGGATCGCCCTGGTGCTCCCGCCCGCCCTGGCCGAGCAGCTGCCCGACCCGGTTTTCTTGGCGGCGGTGGCGGAGCTGCCCCTGGTCCTGCACTCCCCTGTCCCGTCGAACCGTTCCGCGATCGACGAGGCCGTCGAATGCGCCGCCGCCAACGTCGTCGTCCGCTCGGCCCACCGGCAAGCCGTCTGGGGGCTGGTCATGGCCGGTGTCGGAGCCACGTTGCTGCACCGCGCCATCGCCGAGCGGGAGCTCTCCGGTGTCGAGGTGCGCGACACGGTGCCCGAGATCCGGGCTGGGTCAAAGACGGGGCGCTGATCCGACCGACCGATAGGTGCCGCCTATGGGACCGCCGCAGCGGAACCGGTGCGGGTCAGGAGGCCAGCTCCTTGAGGATCTCGATCGACCGGAGCCGGTCGGCGTGGTCGGCGGCCAGCGGCGTGGCGTTGAGCGTGGTGACCCCGGCCTCGCGGAAGGCGGCGACCCGCTCGGCGACGTGGCCGCGGGGCCCGACGAGGGAGATGCCGCGCACCAGCTCCTCCGGCAGGGCCGCCGCTGCCTCCTCCTTGCGGCCGCCCAGGTAGAGGTCCTGCACCGTGGCCGCCTGCCCGGCGAACCCGTAGCGCACGGCCAGGTCGTTGTAGAAGTTCTTCCCGCGGGCGCCCATGCCCCCCGACGTAGAGCGCCAGGTTGGCCCGTACCTGCTCGAGCGCGGCGGCTTCGGCGGCGGGGTCGTCGGTGATCAGCAGCCGCGTGTCGGCGACGATCTGGAGCGGCCCGAGCTCCGGGTCGCGCCGGGCCGCGCCCTCCGCCAGCGCCGGCCCGAACGCCTCCGCGCTGGCCTCCGGCAGGAAGAACACCGGCTCCCAGGCCTCGAACAGCTCCGCGGCGAGCGCCACGTTCTTCGGCCCGATGGCGGCCAGCAGCATCGGGATCCGTGGCCGGACCGGCTCGTTGATCAGCTTCAGCGGCTTGCCCAGCCCGCTGCCGACGCGTTCGGGCGTGAGCGGAACGTCGACGTGCGTCCCGTGGTGGTCGAGCCGTTCGCGCCGCCACACCGCGCGGCAGATCTCCACGACCTCCCGGGTCCGCGCCAGCGGAGCCGTGTAGGGCACGCCGTGGAAGCCTTCGACCACCTGCGGGCCCGAGGCGCCGATGCCCAGGGTGAAGCGGCCCCCGGAGACGTGGTCGAGGCCGGCGGCGGTCATCGCCAGCAGCGACGGCGTCCGCGAGTAGATGTTGAGGATGCCGGAGACGAGCTCGACCGTCGTCGTCCGTGCGGCGAGGTAGCCGAGCTGGCTGACCGCGTCGAAGGAGTAGGCCTCGGCCACGTAGACGACGTCGAGGCCCGCGCTCTCGTACTCGGGGATGACGGCGGCGGTGCGGGCGAAGCCGTCGCTGTAGGAGATGGGCATGCCGATGCGCACGGGGAACTCCTGTCGAACGGGGGCCGACGTGCGAGCCGGCTGGGTGCGGCCTGCGGCTTCGGCCGGGCACGGAAGGGGCGGGAGACGGGCGCGGGTCAGGCGACGCGTTCGAAGACGGCGGCCATCCCCTGGCCGCCGCCGATGCACATCGTCTCCAGGGCGTAGCGCGCCTGCCTGCGGTGCAGCTCCCGGGCGAGCGCGGAGAGCATCCGTACGCCGGGGTGTCCCAGCGAGATGCCCGAGCCGTGGACGTTGGTGCGCTCGTGGTCCTCGTCGGTGAACTTCCACTCCCGCATCACCGCGAGCGCCTGGGCGGCGAAGGCCTCGTTGAGCTCGATCACGTCCATGTCGGCCAGGCCGAGGCCCGCCCGGTCCAGGGCCGCCTGCGAGGCCGGCACCGGCCCGATGCCCATCGTGCGCGGGGGCACGCCGGCCACCGCCCAGCTGACCAGCCGGACCAGCGGCCGCAGGCCCAGCTGCTCGGCCCGATGCGGCGTCGTCACGATGCACATCGCGGCGGCGTCGTTCTGCCCGCTGGCGTTGCCGGCGGTGACCGTCGCCTCCGGGTCGGACGAACCGAGGATCGGCCGCAGCTTCGCCAGCGACTCCATCGACGTCTCCGGCCGGGGGTGCTCGTCGCGCGCGACGACCTCCTCGCCCTTCCGGCTCTTCACCGTGACGGGGACGATCTCCTCGTCGAAGATGCCGGACTCCTGCGCGGCGATGGCGCGCTGGTGGGAGCTGACCGCGAGCCGGTCCTGTTCCTCGCGGCTGATCGAGTACTCGCGGCGCAGGTTCTCCGCGGTCTCGAGCATGCCGCCGGGCACCGGGTGGAACCGGCCGCCGGCCGTCGAGCGGGCCCGCACGAGACTGTCGTGGATCTGCACGCCGCTGCGCGCACCGCCCCAGCGCATGTCGGTGGAGTAGTACGCGGCGTTGCTCATGCTCTCCGTGCCGCCGGCCACGACGAGGTCGTGCGCACCGGTCTGCACCTGCATCGCCGCGTTGACCACCGCCTGCAGCCCGGAGCCGCAGCGCCGGTCGAGGTGCTGGCCGGGAACGGTCACCGGCAGGCCGGAGTCGAGAGCGACCACCCGGCCGATGGCCGGCGCCTCGCTGTTGCCGTTGCAGTGGCCGAGGATGACGTCGTCGATCTCCTCGGGGTCGATCCCCGTGCGCTCGAGCAGGCCCGTGAGCGCGGTGACGCCCAGGTCCACGGCGGTGAGGGACGTGAACATGCCGCCGTACCGGCCGATCGGGGTGCGGACCGGCTGGCAGATGACTGCTTCACGCATGGGGAACGGCTTTCTCCAGGAAGTGTGCGGTGAGGCTGGTGCAGGTGGTCGGCGCGTCGCTCGTGCCGCGTTCGAGCGTCGCGGCGACGCCGTGCCCCTCGGCCCGGTGCCGCACGGTGGCGGGCTGGCCGCAGAACAACGGTGCCTGGTTGCGGTGCCGGAGCAGGACGCGGTCGGGCAGCGCTCCGGCCTCGCGGAGGGTCTCGACGAGCAGCAACGTCATCAGCGGCCCGTGCACGACCAGGCCGGGGTAGCCCTCGACCCGGGTCGCGTAGGGCCAGTCGTAGTGGATGCGGTGCGCGTTGGCGGTCGCCGCGCTGAACCGCATGAGCAGGGTGGGATCGGTCGCCAGGGACCACTCCTCCTCGCCGTCCCGGCGCAGCGGCGGGCCGACCGGGGCCAGGGCCGCGGCCGGCTCGGGCGCCGGGGGGTCGCCGGCCGGGGCCGACGCCTCCCGGAACACCAGGTCCTGCCGTTCCGCCACCCGGAGGTCTCCGTCCAGACCGGAGAAGCGGGTCTCGACGACGACGACCACCAGCCGGCCGCTGCGCCCGTTCTTCTCCTGGACGGAGCCGACCCGCGACTCCCGCCGCACCTCCTCCCCCACCGTCAGCGGCCGGTGCACGGTCACCTCACCGCCGGCGAACATGCGGCGCGGCAGGTCGACGGGGGGCAGGAACGTGCCGCGGAAGGGGTGCCTGTCGCGGTCCAGCGTCGCGGACGCCGCCCACTGCGGAAGGGCCACCCAGTGCCACAGCGCGGGCAGCGGAGCGCCGACCGCGGGGACGGGCGTCGCGCCGTCCAGCAGCGCGCCCAGGGCCCGCACCGGGCCGGCCTCCACGACTTCCGTGCTGGCCAGCGTGTGCGGCTCCCAGTCCACCGTCGGGGTCACCGGCTGCTCACATGAAGCGGCCACCGGTGACCTCGGCCACCGTGCCGGTCATGTAGGAGGAGAGGTCGGAGGCGTAGAAGAGCGCCACCGAGGCCACCTCGGCGACCTCGCCGGCGCGGCCCATCGGGATCTCGGCCATCTTCTGGTCCCAGGCCTTCTGCGGCATCGCCTCGGTCATGGCCGACCGGATGAGCCCGGGCTGGATGGCGTTGACCCGCACCCCGTGGTGGGCCATCTCCTTGGCCGCGGCCTTGGTCAGGCCGACGATCCCGGCCTTGGCGGCCGAGTAGTTCGTCTGGCCGACCATGCCGACCTTGCCCGACAGCGACGAGATGTTGACGATCGCGCCGGACTTCTGCTCGCGCATGAGCGCCGAGGCCAGGCGCGTGCCGTGCCAGCAGCCCTTGAGGTGGACGGCGATGACCTGGTCGAACTGCTCCTCGGTCATGGTGCGCATGGTGGCGTCGCGGGTGACGCCGGCGTTGTTGACCAGGACGTCGACGGAGCCGAAGGCGTCGACCGCGGCGGTGAGCAGGCGCTGCACGTCGTCCCCGCTCACCACGTCGCAGGCGACGCCCAAGGCCCGGTCCTCGCCGAGCCGCTTGGCCGCGAGCCCTGCTGCGTCCCCGTCGAGGTCACCGATGACCACCCGGGCGCCGTGGGCCACGAAGGTCTCGGCGATGGCGTAGCCGATGCCCTGGGCGCCTCCGGTGATGACGGCGGTGCGCTGGTCGAGCAGGTTCACGGGTCAGACTCCTTCACGGTTGCGGTCACGGGCGACGAGCTGGGCGGCGATGACGTTGCGCTGGACCTCGTTGGTCCCCTCGCCGAGGATCATGAGCGGGGCGTCGCGGAAGTAGCGCTCGACGTCGTACTCGCGGGAGAAGCCGTACCCGCCGTGCACCCGCATGGCGTCGAGGGCCACCTGCATGGCCACCTCGGAGGCGAAGAGCTTGGCCATGCCCGCCTCGAGGTCGGCGCGCTTCCCGCTGTCCAGCTGCTCGGCGGCGTCGAGCGTCATCAGCCGCGCCGCACGCGTCTTCGTCGCCATGTCCGCGAGCAGGTTGCCGACCGACTGGTGCTTCCAGATGGGCTTGCCGAACGACTCCCGGTCCTGGGCGTAGCTCAGGGCCGCCTCGAACGCCGCCTGGGCCACGCCGACCGCACGTGCCGCGACCTGGATCCGGCCGACCTCGAGGCCACGCATCATGTGCCGCCAGCCCTGGTCGGGCACACCGCCGAGGACGGCCGAGGCCGGCACCCGCATCTGGTCGAAGGAGAGCTCGCACGCCTCCACCCCGCGGTACCCCAGCTTGGGGATCTTGTTGGAGATCTCCAGGCCCGCGCCGGGCTCGACCAGCACCACGCTCATCCCGTTGTGGGCGGGCTGAGCCGTGCGGTCGGTCTTGCAGAGCAGCCCGATGAGCCCGGAGTGCTGGGCGTTGGAGATCCAGGTCTTGGACCCGGTGATGACCAGGTCGTCGCCGTCCCGGACGGCGTGGGTGCGCATGTTCTGCAGGTCGCTGCCACCGGAGGGCTCGGTCAGCGCCATGGTCGCGCGGATGCGGCCGTCGGCCATCGCCGGCAGGTACTTCTGCTGCTGCTCCTCGGTGCCGTACGTGCAGAGCAGGTAGCTGATGACGGAGTGGCCACCGATGGCGCCCGCCAGGCTCATCCAGCCGCGTGCCAACTCCTCGGTCACCCGGGCGAAGCAGGCGGCGCTGACGTCGACCCCGCCGTGCTCGGCCGGCACGAGGAGGCCGAAGAAGCCGAGCTTCTTCATCTCCTCGATGAAGTCCTCGGGATAGGTGTCGGCCGACTCGAACTCCCGCACGCGGGGCCTGACCCGCTGGTCGACGAACTCCGCGACCAGGCGGACCATGTCCTGCTCGTCGGGTGTCAGGTTGCTCATGCTGTTCCTTCCGTCCGGCCGACCGCGAGCAGGCGCCGGGCCCGCTCCACGACCGGCTTGTCGACCGTGCGCCTGTCCACGACGGCCACTCCGTTGCTCCCCGCGCCGGCGAGCACCCGCTCGGCCCAGGCCAGCTCCTCCGCCGACGCCAGCGGGCCGACCTGCACCGGGTGGATGCAGAGCTTTCCGGCGACGTCGAGCGCACGCGCCCGGGCGACGTCGGCCGCCAGGCGCTGGGCGTCACCGACCGCGCCGGTCACGCCGTCCACCGGGCCGGGCAGTCCGGCGGCCGCGGAGGCGAGCACGAGGGCGCCGCGGGCGCTCGCCATCGCCGGGCCGTGCTCGGGGTCCACGCCCAGCTCCGCGGCCAGGTCCGAGCTGCCGAAGGCCAGCCGGACCACGCCGGGGACGACGCAGGAGCCCGCGGGCAGGCGGTCGACGACCGCCGCGACGGCTCCCGGGTCCTCCGACTCCGGCAGCACCAGCACCGGCCCGGTCGCCGCGAGCGCGGCGAGGTCGGCGTCCGGGGAGGGGCTGTCGGCGTCCACCCGGACCGCGCACGGCCGGGGCGCGTCCCCCTGCCAGGCCGCGACCTCGGCGCGAGCGGTGCCCTTGCCGTGCGGGGCGACGGCGTCCTCGGGGTCCAGCACGACGACGTCGGCTCCGGCCGCGGCAGCCTCGGGGAAGCGGTCGGGCCGGTCCCCGGGGACGCCCAGCCAGGTGACCGCCGTCCGGGCCAGCCCGGGCACCGTGCCGTGGGCGCTCACACCGGCATCCCCTTCCGGGCCGGCATCCGCAGCACGCCGTGCTCGGCGAGCCGGTGCAGTTCGCCGGCGGGCAGGCCGAGGTCCTGGCCGAACACCTCCAGCGTGTGCTCCCCGACCTCCGGGGCCGGTAGCGGCGTCGACGGCGCGCCGTCGACGACGATGGGTGAGCCGGGGGCGAGGTAGCTGCCCACGCCTTCCTCCTCGACGGGCTGGAAGAGGGGGTTGCCGCGCAGCAGCCGGGCGTCGTCCGCCGCCAGGTCGGTGAAGCTGCGGTAGGGCGACCAGAGGATGCGGGTCCGGGCGAGCGCGGTGCTGATCTCGTCCCACGAGCGCCGCCCGCACCACTCGGCGAGCAGGCTGGCCAGCACCGTGCGGTGGCGGTAGCGGTCGTCCTCGGTGTCGAAGTCCGCCCCCAGGGCGGCGCCGAGCTCGGCGACGACCCGGCGCAGTCCGGTCATCTCGAGCAGGTCCGACCACTGCCGCGCGGTGAGCGCCACGAGCATGAACCGGACGCCGTCGCTGCTGACGAAGTCGCGGCCGAAGGTCCCGTACACGTAGTTGTCGTCCCGGGCCCGAGGCCCGCCCAGCTGCGCGTCGCCGAGGTACCCGAGGATGCCGGCCAGGGAGAGCGCGACGTCCTCGAGGGCGACCCGGACCTGCACACCGGTACCGGTGGCCGTGCGGTGCCGCTCAGCGGCCAGCAGGCCGGTGGCCAGGTAGAGGCCGGCGGCCACGTCCCAGGCCGGGAGCACGTGGTTCACCGGTGACGCGAGCCCGTCCGGGCCGGTGATCAGGGGAAAGCCGGTGCCGGCCTGCACGGTGTAGTCGACCGCGGCCCCGCCGTCGCGGAGGCCGGTCAGCTGCACGTGGACGACATCGGGCCGGCGCTCCCGGAGGGCCTCGAACCCGAGGTCGGACCAGCGTTCGGTGTTGCTGACGAGGATGCCGCCACCGTCGACGACGAGGTCGGCGACCAGCCGGCGCCCCTCGGGCCGCAGCAGGTCCACCTCCACCGCGCGCTTGCCGCGGTTGAGCCCGGTCCAGTACAGGCTGACGCCCGCCCGCGACAGCGGCCACCGCCCGCGGTCGGCCCCACCGCCCAGCGGCTCGACCCGGATCACCTCGGCCCCGAGCTGGGCCAGCGTCATCCCGCTCAGCGGCGTCGCGACGTAGCTGGACAGCTCGACCACGCGCAGACCGTGCAGCGGCCTGGCCGCGCCGTCCCCGGGCGCGGGGCTCCCGGCGGGAACGCTCTCGGTCACCATGGCTCCTCACATCGGGCGACGACGACCCAAATAACATATTATGTAGAGACCGGGGCCCACTATCGTCTGCGGGCGCACACACCCCCGCGCCCGGCCGCCCTGCGGCGCGGACGTCCCCGAGGAGGTGCCATGGCCCGGCCCCAGCTGAGCGACGAGGCGGCCGCGTACGTCCGTGAGCTCGTCCTCACCGGCCAGCTCAAGGCGGGCGAGTTCCTCCGCGTCGAGCGGCTGGCCGAGGAGCTCGACATGTCGGCCACGCCCGTCCGCGAGGGCCTGCTCGCCTTGCGCGGCGAGGGTTTCGTGGAACTCGCTCCCCGGCGCGGTTTCGTGGTGGCCGAACTCAGCGAGGAGGACGTCCGCGACCTCTTCTGGGTCCAGGCGCAGATCGCCGGCGAGCTCGCCGCTCGCGCCACCCGCCGGATGGGTGCCGAGCAGCTGGACCGGCTGGGCACGCTGCAGGCCGAGCTCGTCGAGGCCCTCGCTCGCGACGACCTGGACGAGGTCGAACGGTGCAACCACGCGTTCCACCGCGTGCTGAACCTGGCCGCCGCAGCGCCGAAACTCACCTGGCTGCTGCGCACCGCCACCAGGTACGTCCCGCAGCGCTTCTACCACCGGGTCGGCGGATGGCCGGACGCGTCGCTGCACGATCACGCCGCGATCCTCGACGGGCTGCGGCTGGCCGATCCCGACGCCGTCCGGCTGGCGATGGAGAAGCACATCGCGCACGCCGGGGAACTGCTCATCGCGCACGCCGGCCTCCCGGGCGTGGCCGCCGCCGGCGACGGCGACTGACCACGGGCGCGTCCGCGACCGGCCGCTCCTCACGCCAGCGCGATCTCGTCGCCGGGCAGCGGCGCCGCGGGCGGGCCGATCAGGACCAGGGCCAGCGTGCTGCCCGCCAGCAGGGTCGGCCCGCCGTACACCAGGGCGAGCTGGCCGGTCGGGTAGCTCAGGGACACCCAGGCGTAGCCGACCGCGAGCCCGGCGAACCGCATCATGTTGTGGATGCCGAGCGCGGTGCCGTGCGCGGCCGCCTGCGACCGCATCACGCCGAAGCCGGACACCGCCTGCACCGCCCCGATCGCGCACCCGGTGAGCGCGAGGAGGAGCACCGCTCCCCCGACGGCCACCGACCGCGTCGGCGCGGCCAGGACCACGGCCGTCGCCAGCGGCCCGACGGCCAGCCCGGCCAGGCCGACGTGCAGGACCCGGCGCGGCGTGATCCGGTCACCCAGGCGAGACGACAACGGCGCCGACAGCGCCATCGCCGCCGCGAGCGCCAGCGTGACCAGCCCGATCTGGCTCGGGCTCATGCCGAACTGCCGGCCGAGGTAGAGCGGCGTGGCCACGATCATCACCCCGAGGCACGCCATGACGGTCCCGGCCGAGGCGGTGCTGCGCAGATAGCGCTTCTCCACCAGCAGCCGCGGGTCCACCAGGGCCCGGGGATTGCGCCGGGCGACCTGCGCGTGCACCGCGAGAGCGCCCGCGCCGGCGACGGACACCGCCGCGGCGGCGAGGGCGGCGCCGCCCTGGCCGGCCCAGGTCAGCCCGCCGACCAGGCCGCCGACCCCGAGGACGAGCGTCAGCATCCCCGCGACGTGCATCGGCGGCCGGCCGCGATGGACGGCCGGCACGAACAGGGTCAGCAGCACCGCGAGCGAACCGCTGAGCACGGCGTGGGTCACGAAGACCGCCCGCCAGCCCGCCAGGTCGGCGACGAGACCGCCCAACGGCGGGCCGAGCGCCTGCCCCACACCGATG
This sequence comes from Geodermatophilus sp. DF01-2, assembly GCF_004571065.1. GTDB lineage: Bacteria > Actinomycetota > Actinomycetes > Mycobacteriales > Geodermatophilaceae > Geodermatophilus. Next base: position 51,792 of record NZ_SPQN01000006.1, on the reverse strand, counting down.
GCCGACGCCCAGGCGGCCATCACCCGGGCCCGCCGATGGCTCCAGAAGGCCCCGAGGGTCTGCTGCACCGCGGCCGGGACGGCGGAGCAGGCCACCCCCTGGAGAGCCCGCATCAGCACGAGCACCCAGAGGTCGGGGCTCAACGCCGCCCCGATACCGGCGAGCGCCATCAGCACCAGGGAGGCGGCCAGGAAGTGCCGGGCGCCGAACCGTTCGCCGAGCCAGCCGGCCAGCGGGGCGAAGAGCACCATCGCCAGCGTGAAGGAGCTCACCGCGAAGACGATCTCCCGCGCCGACGCGTCCAGGTCCGCGGCGATCGCGTTGATCGGCGCGGTGATGATCGTGCTCGACAGCGTGCCGAGCGTCGTGCAGCTCAGCAGGACGACGTAGGGCAGCCGGCCCGGTGCCGTCACCTCGACGTCCGGCGCGGGCCGGCGCTCACCGCAGGTAGAGGCGGACGGTGTCGATCTCCTCCCGCAGCAGCCGCACGTCCTCACGGGTGGGTCGGGGCGTCTCCGTGACCTCGTGGGCGACCGCCAGGTCCCAGCCGGTGTTCTCGCGGACCTGCTGCACCGAGACCCCCGGATGCACCTGCGCGAGCTCCAGCTCGCCGAACTTGTCCGGCCGTCGGAGCACGCCCAGCGGCGTGATCACCGTGGCCACCCCGTGGCCCGGGGGCACCGCGCGCGGGTCGGACGCCCGGGCACGCACCGGGCTCGGGGAGGTGCAGAAGTCCAGCTGCGCCGGGAGTGCGCCGGGGTCGTGCCGGCGGAGCACCACGATGCACTCCCCCGCGTTCGGCATGATGTCCGCCGCCCCGCCGGAGCCGGGCAGCCGCACCTTGGGCTTGTGCCAGTCGCCGATCACGCTGGTGTTGAGGCTGCCGTGCCGGTCGACCTGGGCGGCGCCCAGGAAGCCGACGTCGACGTTGCCGCGCTGCAGCACGTAGCCGAACAGCGCCTGCATGCTCACCACGGCGTCGGCGCCCGACACGAGCACCGAGTCGGCGATGCCCTCGGCCATCCCCTCCGGATGCGCTCCGCAGACGCCGGACTCGTAGACCAGTTCGAGGAACGGGTTGACCGTGCGCTTGGCCAGGTCCACCGCCAGCGTGGGCAGCCCCACGCCGGCGAAGACCCGTCCCTTGCCGGCCAGCTCACGGGCCGCGACCGCCGCCAGGAACTCCGTGCTCGACACCGCGACGCTGTCGTCGGGCTCGCTGGTGGGGATGACGGTCACGCCAGCCTCCGTCCGTAGTCGACCGGCTGGGAGAGCCGCTCCCCGACCGCGACGGCGGCCGGCCAGTGGTCCCCGAGCTTGGCCAGGTAGGCCGCCCGGTCCGGCACGCCGTACACCCACTCGGCCAGCCAGGCGTGCAGCCGCGCGGGCTCCTTGCTGATCGGCGTCCAGTCCCGGTAGAAGGCGTTGTCCCGGTCGTAGCAGCCCTGGACGTAGGACGGGTGCGCCCCGCCCGGGCAGTGCACGACCGCGTCCACCGCGTGCGCCGGGATGACCGTCCGGTTGGGATCGGAGCGCACGACCTCCTCGTCGACGATCTCCTCGACCGTGACGATCGCCCGTCGGGCGGCGTACACAACCTCCTGCTGCGCGCCCACGATCCCCCACATCTGGACGTTGCCGTAGCGGTCGGCCCGCTGGGCGTGCACCACGGTGACGTCGGGGGCCAGGGCCGGCACCACGTGCACCGGGGCGCCGCCGTAGGGGTCCTCGACCTTCCGGATCTGCGGGTTGAGCTCGGGCAGGTCGCTGCCTGCGTACGAGCGCAGCGGGAAGAACGGCAGCCCGGAGGCGGCCGCCTGGTAGCGGCAGAACATCCCGTAGTGGCTGTACTCCTCCACCTCGAGCGGCTCGGGGTCGTGCCGCTCGATCCGCCGCCGCACCTCGTGCAGGGAGCCGGCGGACCCGCTGGCGAAGAAGCTCGCCACCAGCTTGCGCACCGTGCCCGCCGCGATCATCTGGTCGGCGATGAGGTCCGGCGTCATCCGGCAGAGCGTCAGGTCCCGACGGCCCTGCCGGATGATCTCGTGCCCCGCCGCGAACGGGATGAGGTGCCCGAAGCCCTCCAGGGCGACGGTCATCCCGTCCTCGACGTACTCCGCGATCGCATCGGCCAGGCCGCGGGTCTTGACCGGCTTCACCACGCCGGCCCCCCGCCCCCGGGCCCGGCGCCGACCAGGGCGCCGACCCGGGAACCGGCCGACCGGTCCGGATCCCTGCGGGTACGCCGGGCTGCACCGTGCCGGCGAACGCCCGTGGCGCGCTCGCCGCCGGCTGTGCCGGCCGGGGCCGTCTCAGCCCCCCAGGACATCGCCGAAGGTCTCCTCCACGTCGATGAACAGCTCCTCGAGGCCCTCGCTGCCGATGAACTCCTCCGGCACGTAGTTCGGGTCCAGCGCCTCCACCACCTCGGGGTCCTCCGACGCGCTGCGCAGGGCGTCCTCGAGCTCCTGGATCGCCTCCTCGGGGGTGCCGGCCGGCGCGATCAGGCCGAACGTCGTGGTGCTCTGGGTGAGCTCCGGGTACCCCAGCTCCGTGAAGGTGGGGGCGTCGACGTAGTCCAGCCGTTCCTCGGTGCCGACGGCGAGGGCCCGGATCTCACCCGACTCGAGCGCCGGCAGCATGTCCTGCGACACGTTGGTGAAGCCCGCCGTCACGTTGCCGCCCAGCAGTGCGGTCTTGACCTCGGACCCGCCCTCGAACGGGACCACGGTCAGCGGCACGTCGTAGAGCTCGGTGATCCGCATGGTCTCGGCGGCGTGGGTGTTGGTGGCTCCCGGGGTGGCCACCGTGACGGAGCCGGGATTGGCGCGGGCTGCCTCGAACAGCGACTCGAGGTCCTGGTACGGGCTGTCGCCGGGCACGAGGATCGCCGAGGGGATCTGGGTGGCGACCCCGATCGGGGCGAAGTCCTCGCGGGTGTAGCCGACGTCGTTGATCAGGTAGTTGAGCACCGCGGTGGGCAACGCCGTCATGGAGAGCGTGTGACCGTCGGCCTCCGAGGCGATGAGCTCCTGGTAGGCGGTGGCGCCGGAGGCGCCGGGCAGGTTCTCCACGATGAACGACGTGCCGAGCTCCTCCTCCATGTAGGCCGCGAGCGCCCGCGCGGCGATGTCGGTGGGGCCGCCGGCGGTGTAGGGCACCAGGAGCCGGATCTGCTCCGAGGGGTACTCCCCGGCGGCGGCGGAGTCTGCCTCGTCCTGGCCGCAGCCGGCCAGGACGAGGCAGACGCCGACGAGCAGGGCGGCGAGGGCACGCAGGGATCTCATCGTTCTCCAGATGCAGTCGGGACGTCGGAGTCGGGGCTGTCGGGGGTGGGCCGGGCAGGTGCCGGTTCGCGGGCGGCGGCCGGCCCAGGAATGGCGGCCGGCGCCGAACCGGCGACCGGCCGGAGAACCGCACAGGGGTCGCCCTCCGCGTGACCGTGCCGGAAGGCGGCCCGGGGCCGGCGGGGTGGCCAGGGCGATGTGGACCGCCAGGGGGGCTGGCGAAGGCAGCGACATGGGCTCCTCGTCGCTTCGCGTCCGGCGTGCGGCGCAACGCTGTGGACCCGTGCCGCCCGGGTGTGGTCGTCATCACTGTGCCCAGCGCCGACGGTCGACGTCCAATACTTTCTGCACGCACGGTTATTGAGCGAGCAGCATCAATCGATTCACGAAGCACAGCGGTCCCGAATCAATCACTAGGATCTGCGGCACCCGGCCGCCGAAGGAGCTCCCGTGTCCGCACCCGTTCGCCAGACGCGCCCTGCCGCCGTGACCCTGGATCAGCTCCTCGATCTGCTCGCACTGCAGCGCCAGCCGGGCGCCCCGGATGCCGATCACTTCCTCGGCCGGCCGCAGCGGCACCCCGCCGACCGGGTCTTCGGCGGACTCCAGCTCGCCCAGGCCGTCGCCGCGGCCGGACGCACCGTGCCCGGTGGTCACCGCGCACTGAGCCTCCAGGCCGACTTCCTCGCCGGCGTCCCCACGAACGAGCCGCTGCACTGGCGGGTCGAGCGCCTCACCGACTCGGCCTCCATGTCGACCCGGCGCTCGACCCTCCTGGCCCAGGACGGGACCGAGCGGTTCACCGCCCTCTCCCGGTGGGGAACGACGCGGGAGGACCTCCCGGTGCACCATCCGGCACGGCCGCTCCCGGCCCCGCCACCCGAGGAGCTGCCCGAGCTCGCCGACCGCTTCGGGGACGACGAGCGGGTGCCGGCGTGGTGGCGGACGGAGCGCCCGGTGTCGTTCCGGCACGCTGCGGTCCCGCCGTACCTCGAGGTGGTGGAGCCGCCGCAGGACCACCAGACCGCGTGGTTGCGAACGACCGGGGAACTGCCCGACGACGAGGTGGTCCGAGCCGCCGTCGTCGCCTACGTGACCGACATGAGCATCCTCGAGGGGGCCTTCCGCGCCCTCGGATCACGCCGGCACGCTCCCGGCAGTCGCATCCTCAGCCTCACGCACACGCTGACCTGGCACCGGCATCCCGACTTCTCGGCCTGGCACCAGTTCGACAGCCGGATCCAGGCGGTGGCCCACGGTCGGACCCTCGGTACGGGAGAGATCTTCGACCGGGAGGGCCGCCACGTCGTCTCGGCCAGCCAGCTCGGGCTCGTCCGGCTGGCCTAGTCCACGGCCGGGGAGGGCAGCGCGTCCTCCGACGCCCGCAGGACCTCCCGGAGCGCGGGGTTGTCGTCCTTGGCCCGCCACGCCAGGCGGGCATACGAGGGCTCCCGCCCTTCCGCCAGCGGCACGACCACGATGCCGTCGGTGCGCATGTTGGCCAGTGCGGTGTCGATGCTCCACGTGACGCCGACCCCGGCGGCGACCAGGGCCATCACCGTCCACGAGTCCGGCGCCACCTGCACGATGTTGGGCGCGAACCCGACCTCGTAGCAGGCCCGGACGAACGCGTCGCGGACGCTCGAGCCGGGATCGGCCGGCAGTGCCACGAACGCCTCGTCGCGGCAATCGGCCATGCTGACCTCGCTCCGGCCGGCCAGCCGGTGCCCCTCGGGAACGACGAGGACGTAGTGCTCCTCGGCCACGACGCGGGAGGCGATGCCGGGGGGCTCCACCGCGAAGCGCACCAGGGCCAGGTCCATCGATCCCTCGATCACCAGCCGCAGCGCCTCGTAGGCGTAGGTGACGCTCTGCAGGTTGAGCTCGATGCCGGGCTGACGCTGCCGTACCAGGCGGGCGAGCTGGCCCACCAGCAGGTAGGACGACGGCCCCGCGAAGCCCAGCCGGACCCGGCCGGTCTCGCCCTGGCCCGCTCCCCGGACCGCCGAGCGCACCAGCCGGCAGCCCTCGAGGACCTCCTGGGCCGGCTTGATCAGCGCCTCCCCCGCGGAGGTCAGCCGGACACTGCGCGTGGTGCGCTCGAAGAGCACGGCACCCAGGTCGCGTTCCAGTTGCTTGATCATCCGACTCAACGGCGGCTGGGCCATGTGCAGCCGCTCGGCGGCGCGGCCGAAGTGCAGCTCCTCGGCGACGGCGAGAAACGCCTCCAACTGGTGCAGATCCATACCGCATCATGAACTGACGGAGCATCAGTCGGCCGGCGATTGGGTATTGGACTTCGCGCAATCGGTCCGCCATGTTGAGGCCATGACCGCCGTTCCACCGCCGCCCCTCCCCTTGGCCGGGGTCACCGTGGTGGCGCTCGAGCAGGCCGTGGCCGCTCCGCTGGCCACCCGCCACCTGGGCGACCTCGGCGCCCGCGTCATCAAGATCGAACGTGTGGGCGAGGGCGACTTCGCCCGCAACTACGACGGCGCCGTCCACGGGCTCGCCTCGCACTTCGTCTGGCTGAACCGGGGCAAGGAGTCCGTCGCCCTCGACCTCAAGACCGACGAGGGCCTGGCGGTGGCCCGGGCGCTCGTCGCCCGCGCCGACGTCTTCCTGCAGAACTCCGCACCCGGGGCGGCCGCCCGCCTCGGGTTCGACGCCGAGACCCTGCGGGCCGCACATCCCCGCCTCGTGGTCGTGAACATCTCCGGCTACGGGACCGACGGCCCCCGGCGCGACCGCAAGGCCTACGACATGCTGATCCAGGCGGAGTCGGGCCTGGTCTCGATCACCGGCACCCCGGACGCCGCCACCAAGACCGGCGTGCCCAGCGCCGACATCGCCGCCGGCCTCTACGCCACCAACTCCGTGCTGGCCGCGCTGTTCCGCCGGGAGCGGACCGGTGAGGGCGCCACGGTCGACGTGTCGATGTTCGACGCCACCGCCGAGTGGCTCGGCCACCCGATGTACATGCAGATGTACGCCGGGCGGCAGCTCCCGCGCATGGGCCTGAGCCACGCCTCGATCGCGCCCTACGACGCCTATCCCACCCGGGACGGGCAGATCCTCATCGGAGTGCAGAACGACCGGGGGTGGCAGCGGCTCGTCGTCGACGTGTTCGACCGACCCGACCTGGCCGAGCACCCCCGGCTGCGCACCAACGTCCTGCGGGTGGCCAACCGCGGCGAGTGCGACGAGGCGGTTGCGAACGAGACCCGGAGGTGGTCGACGGCCGACCTCGACGCGCGCCTGGCCGAGGCGGGGGTGCCCGCGGCGCAGCTCAACGACATGCAGGGGCTGATCGAGCACCCCCAGCTGCGCGCCCGCGACCGGTGGCGCGAGGTGGGCACTCCCGCCGGCCCGGTCCGCGCCATCCTGCCGCCGATGACCTTCTCCGACGTGGAGCTGGCCATGGGCGGCATCCCGGACCTCGGTGAGCACACGCACGGGGTGCTGTCCGAGCTCGGCTACACCGCCGCCGACATCGAGCACCTCTGCGCCACCGGCGCGGCCGGCCGCCCGGTACCGGCCGAGCCTCTCGACGCCCGGCCCGCACCCTCTGCCTGATCCGCCTCCGACCGACTTCTCGACCCAGGAGACCGACCATGGACAACGAAGACTTCGAGGCCGTCCTCGGCGCCGTCCGCACCTTCGTCCGCCGCGAGGTGGTGCCCGCCGAGGACGAGATCGAGGAGACCGACAGGATCCCCGACCGGCTCCGCAAGCAGGCCGCGGACATGGGGCTGTTCGGCTACGCGATCCCCGAGGAGCACGGCGGCATGGGCCTGTCCATGCAGGAGGAGGTCCGGCTGGCCATGGAGCTGGGCTGGACCACCCCGTCCTTCCGCTCCATGTTCGGCACCAACAACGGGATCGCCGGCCAGGTGCTGGTCAACTTCGGCACCGAGGAGCAGAAGCAGCGCTACCTCCCCCGGCTCGCGGCCGGGGAGCTCGTGGCGTCGTTCGCCCTCACCGAGCCTGAGGCCGGGTCCGACCCGAGCGGTCTGCGCACCCGGGCGGTCCGCGACGGCGACCACTACGTGGTCAACGGTCAGAAGCGGTTCATCACCAACGCACCCGACGCGGACCTGTTCATGGTCTTCGCGCGCACCGGCGAGGCCACGCAGGGCACCCAAGGGATCTCGGTCCTCGCGGTCGACGCCCGGGCCGACGGCGTCACGATCGGGCCGAAGGATGCCAAGATGGGCCAGCGCGGCGCGGTCACCGCAGAGGTCTTCTTCGACGACGTCCGGGTATCGGCCGAGGACCTCGTCGGCGGGGTCGAAGGCGCGGGGTTCGGTGCGGCGATGCGCTCGCTGGCCAAAGGGCGGCTCCACATCGCCGCGCTGTGCGTCGGGCTGGCCCAGCGGCTGGTCGACGAGAGCGTCACGTACGCCGCCACGACCAAGCAGGGTGGGCGGCCGATCGCGGAGTTCCAGCTGGTGCAGGCGATGCTGGCCGACTCGCAGACCGAGACCTACGCGGGGCGCGCCATGGTCATGGAGGCGGCGCGCACCTACGACGACGGCACGGACCAGCGGCTGGCGCCGTCGAGCTGCAAGCTCTTCTGCACCGAGATGGTGGACCGGGTTGCCGACCGCGCGGTGCAGGTGCACGGCGGCCTCGGCTACATGCGCTCGGTCCCGGTGGAGCGCTTCTACCGCGACGCCCGGCTGTTCCGCCTCTACGAGGGCACCAGCGAGGTGCAGCGGGTCATCATCGCCAGGCAACTCCTCCGGGGGGCCGCGAAGTGACCGCCGGGGCGGCCTCGTCCGAGGCCCCCGCCGTGCTCGTCGAGGAGCACCGCACCGTCCGACTGCTGCGGCTCAACCGCCCCGAGCGCCGCAACGCCCTCGATCTCGACGACCGGATCGCCTTCCTCGAGCAGCTGCGCCGCGCAGCCGACGACCCGGGCTGCCGCGCCGTCGTCCTCACCGGGGCCGGCGCGGTGTTCTCGGCCGGTGGCGACATCCGGTCGATGTCCCCGGACCCCGAGGTGGCGCACCGGCGCCTCCAGCTGGTCAACGAGATCGCCCGGCACATGGTGACCACCGCGACACCGATCGTCAGCGCGGTGGAAGGCGGCGCCTTCGGCCTCGGCCTGTCGCTGGCCTGCGCCAGCGACCTCGTCGTCGCCGGCTCCTCGGCCCGCTTCGTCGCCTCGTTCGCGAAGATCGGGCTGGTCGCCGACACCGGGCTGTTCTACACGCTCCCCCGGCGGGTGGGCGCCGGCCGCGCCCGCGAGCTGATGCTCACCGCGCGGACCGTGTCGGCGCAAGAAGCCCATCGGATCGGCCTCGTCGACGCTGTCGTCGAGGACGGCAGCGCGGTCGAACAGGCGCTGGCCATGGCGCAGGAACTCGCGGCGGCGTCGCCGGCGGCGACCGCCGGCCTCAAACGGATTCTCGCCCAGGACGACCAGTCCCTGGAGGCCGTCCTCGCCGCCGAGGAGCAGGTGCAGGTGGAGCTGCTCGCGGGACCGGACTTCGAGGAGGGCCGGGCGGCCTTCCTCGGACGCCGTCGCCCGGTCTTCCCCAGCACCAACCGCACCTGAGCGCGGCGGGGCCCGAGTCCCATGGGTGCTGCGTGCTGACGGCGATGATGCGGACGAGCCCCGCAGCGGCCTCCCTGACCGAGCTCGGAGTCCGACCCCGGACCCGTCGTGGGGCCGGCCGGTCCGCACCGCCCGGCCCCGCCGGCCCCCTTGCAGGTCCCACCGCGGCCCCGTCCCGGGCCCCGCCTCGGGCCTGCGAGAGGTGGTGAGGACGGGTCCCTCCACGGTGGAGGGCGGGTGAGGTCCTGCCTCAGACCACCCGGGTCAGAGCCGGCCAGAGGCCGTCGCCGCCCTCGGTGAGCAGCCCGACGCCGAGCACCCTCGACCAGGTCAGCTCCGACCCGGCCTCGTCCCGCCAGGACCAGCAGCGCCGGGTCAGGTGGTGCAGCTTGTGCTCCTGGGTGAACCCGATCGCGCCGTGCACCTGGTGCGCCAGCCGGGCCACGACCTCGACCGCCGCCCCCGCGCGCACCTTGGCCGCCGCCGCGGCGAGGACGACGTCCTCTCCGCGGCCCAGGGTCTGGACGGCGGCGTCGACCAGCGCGGTCACCGCGGTCACCTCGCCGGCCATCTCGGCCAGCTCCATCTGGATCGCCTGGAACTTCCCCAGCGGCCGGCCGAACTGCTGCCGCTCGCCGGCGTACTGCACCGTCCACGCCAGCACCCGCTCCAGGGCCGCGGCCAGCTGCACCGCGCGGGCCAGCGCGTACCGCGCCCGCACCTCCCCGGCCCGCGCCGGGGTCAGCAGCGCCCCGGCCGCGGGTGCGCCACCGAGCACCAGCGAGCCGCGCGGCTCCCCGGCGAGGTTGCGCGCGTCGCTGGTGGCCAGCCCCTCGGTGTCGACCAGCGCCAGGACGGCGCCCTCGATGCCCTCCGGCGCGGCGGTCAGGACGGCGACGTGCCGCGCGACTCCGGCCCAGGCGACGTCGGTCGCGGTGCCGGTGAGCGTCCACCGCCCCGGCCCGTCGCCGTCGTCCACCGGCTCGGCGGTGACCGCCCCCTCCACCGCGATCGTCAGCGGTTCCTCCGGCGAGGGGAGGTCCAGCCCGGCCGCGAGCAGCGCCGGCCCCGCGACCAGCAGCTGCTCGGCCACCGGCACGGCGGCCGCACCCGCGGCGAGGGTGCGCGCGATCGCGATCGCGTCGGCGAGCTCGCCCCCCGAGCCGCCCGCCTCCTCGGGCAGCCCGACACCGGTCAGCCCGGCCTCGGCGAGGTCGGCCCACAGCCCGGCGTCCCACGGCCTCTCCGCGGTGAGCGCGAACGGCTCGTGGCCTGCGAGGATGTCCCGGACGGTCTCGACCACCAGGTCCTGATCCGATGCCATCAGCGCAACCCCAGCCCTCGTGCCACGATCCCGCGCAGGATCTCGTTGGTCCCACCCCGCAGCGTGTAGCCCGGCGCGTGCAGCTGCGCCTCGGCCAGCGCCCGGTCCAGCGGGTCGGGCGAGTCGAGCGACGGCGTCACCTCGACGACCCGCCGGATCTCGTCCACGACGTCCCCCTCGAACGTCGTCCCGACGTCCTTGACCAGCGCGGCCGGGATGTCGGGCAGCTCGCCGCGGTCCAGTGCCGCCGCGATCCGCAGCGACAGCTGCCGGAGCGCCAGCAGCCGCGCCGAGAGCCGGCCGAGGGTGGCCAGCTGCGCGGCGTCGCCGGAGTCGGCGGCCCGGCGGCCGAACTCGGCCAGCAGCGGGTAGGTCGACAGGAACCGCTCCGGCCCGGACCGCTCGAAGGCCAGCTCCGCGGTCACCTGGTGCCAGCCGGCGCCCTCCTCGCCCAGGAGCATGTCGCCGGGGACGACGACGTCCTCGAACACCACCTCGTTGAAGTGGTGCCCGCCGTCGAGGATGCGGATCGGGTTGATGCTGATCCCCGGCAGCGACAGGTCGACCAGCAGCTGGGTCAGCCCCTGGTGCTTGCCGCGCGGCCCCTCACCGGGCGGGCCGGTGCGCACCAGCACGATGCCGTAGTGCGAGTGGTGGGCGTTCGACGTCCAGATCTTCGCGCCGTTGACCACCCAGTCCCCGTCGCCGTTGCGGGCCGCGCGGGTGCGGATCGAGGCCAGGTCGGAGCCGGAGTCCGGCTCGCTCATGCCGATGACGAAGTAGCACTCCCCCGCGGCGATCCGCGGCAGGATCTCCTGGCGCTGCACCTCGGTGCCGTAGCGCAGCAGGTTCGGCCCGGACTGCCGGTCGGCGATCCAGTGCGCCGCCACCGGCGCCCCGGCGGCCAGCAGCTCCTCGGTCACCGCGTAGCGCTCCATCGCGGAGCGCTCGTGCCCGCCGTACTCCTTCGGCCAGGTCATCCCCAGCCAGCCGCGCTCCCCGAGCTTCCGGGAGAACGCCGGGTCCACGCCGGACAACCACGTGTCGACGTGCGTGCTGAACGTGCCCGCGGCCTGCTCGGCGGCGAGGAACTCCCGCACCTGCGTGCGGACCTCCTCGGCGGCCTCGGACGGCGGCGCGGGCGCCAGGGTCAACGAGCTGCTCATGCGGTACGACTCCCCACGTCGGTGGCCGAGGTCCTGTGTCGGTTCTACAGGGCGCCGCCGGAACCGGCGCACCCGAGGGGAGCCGTGATCATGGGCTCGTTGCCCGTCCGCACGACGTGTCGCCGCGTGTCGCCGGCAACGAGCCCATGATCAACGCGGGGCGGGGTCGGGGTCGACGTCGGTCCCCTCGTCGGGATCGGGGCTCCGGGTGAGCTGGCGCAGCTCGGCGACGACGTCCCCGGCCGCCGTCGTCAGCGAGGTCACCGCGCCGGACACCAGGCGCCGTACCCCGGCGCCGTCCAGCCCGAGCAGCGAGCCGAACCCGGCGGCGACGTCCACGCCCGGGAAGGAGGACGACGTCGTCCGCGGCTGCGCCTCGGCCAGCTCCGGCGACCAGCGCATCGCATCGCCGGACATCGTGATGTCACCGGTGGCGCCGTCGATGGCGTCCGTCACCGGGTTGGGTGGACGCTCCATGGCCGCCTCCCGCGCCGCACGTGCCCTGCGCCGATGGTCGCGCGCGGGGGGCGCCTGCGCTAGGGCCGGCGGGTGATCGCCAGCAGTGCGACGTCGTCGGCGCGCACGCCGCCGGCCAGCTCGGCCAGCAGCCGGTCGCACAGCTCGTCGGGGTCGGCCGTCCCGGACCGCGCCGCGACGTCCAGGAGGGCGGTCAGGCCCCGGTCGAGGTCGGCGTCCCTGCTCTCGACCAGCCCGTCGGTGTAGAGCACCAGCGTGGCGCCCCGGGACAGCACCCCCGCCCACTCCACCGCCGGGCCGGGCGCCGGCGGCGCGCCGAGCATGCGGCTGGGCCGCACGTCGAGCAGCTCCGCTCCGCCGCGCGTCACCAGCAGCGGCGCCAGGTGCCCGGCGGAGGCGACCCGCAGCCGGCCGCTGCCCGGGTCGAGCGTGGCGAACAGCGCGGTCGCCATGCGCTGCAGGCTCAGCAGCGACCACCCCGCCTGCAGCCGGTCGATGACCGCGCTGGGCGGTGGCCGGTCGGCCAGCAGCGCCCGGTAGACGCTGCGCAGCTGGCCCATCACCGCCGCGGCCGTGACGTCGTGGCCGACGACGTCCCCCACCGCGAGCGCCACCTGGTCGCCCGGCAGCGGGACGACGTCGTAGAAGTCGCCGCCGACGTCGGCACCGCGACTGGCCGGCAGGTACCGGACGGCGGCGGCCAGCCCGGCCACCGGTGGCGGGGCCGGCGGTAGCAGGTTGGCCTGCAACGTGTGCGACGTCCGCGTCTCCAGCTCCAGGCGCTGTCCCTTCTCCACCACCTGCGACAGCTGCAGCGCCAGCTGCTCGGCGACCTCGACGTCGGCCGCGGTGAGCGGCCCGCGCCGACGGTCGCTGCCGAGGGTGAGGACGCCGAGGATGCGCCCGTCGGCCACGAGCGGCACGCACACCATGTCGACCAGCTCGAGGGCGCGGCCGACCTCCAGGTGCCGCGCATCGGCGGTGATCTCGGCCAGCCAGTCGTCGGTCACCTGGCGGATCCACACCGTCCGGCCGAGCTCCACCGCCTGCACCGCCGGGTGGGAGGCAGCCAGGTGCGAGAGGTTCCGGTCGCCCAGCTCGTCGAGCAGCGGTTGGCGCGCCGGGTCGCCGTGCCGGGCAGCGTGCCGGCTGGTGCCGTGCTCGCCGGTCAGGTCGACGACGCAGACGTCGCCCAGCCGCGGCACCGCCAGCTCGGCCAGCCGCTCGGCGGTCTGCCCGACGTCGCCGGCCGAGGCCATCAGCCGTGCCGCGTCGAGCAGGAACGCCGAGCGCTCCGCGTGCCGCACGGTCTCCTCGTGGAGACGCACCCGCTCCAGTGCCTGGCCGGCCTGTCGCCCGACGGTCGCCAGCAGGTCGGCGTCGGCCCGGGCGAGCGTGCCGCGCTCCCCGGGCGGGGTGAGGTCGATCAGACCGCTGTCCCCCACCACCCCGAGCAGCAGGACCAGCGCGCCCAGGTGCCGGCTGTCGGCGTCCACCGGGACGACGACCAGCGCCTCCTGCCCGGTGTCCGCCATCGCGGCGGCCAGGCCGGGCCACACCGCCCGGAGCCCGGCCCCCAGCGGCACGACGTGCACTCCGCCGTCGCGCACCAGCTCCGCGCCGCCGAGGGCCGCCGACTCCATCGCCTCCAGCAGGTCCGACGGGATCCCGTCCGCGGCGACCAGCTGGATCGGCGGCACCGACGGCTCCGGCCGCGCCGTCCCCCGCCGCTCGGTCGCCAGCCACAACGCCGCACCGCTGGCGCGGACGGCCTCCCGGCTCCGGCGGACGATCACCTCGGCCACGTCGCGCGCCGAGGTCGCCGCCGACACCTCCGACACCACCTCCTGCAGCGTCCTCGCCCGGACCTCGGACTCCGCGGCCGCGCGCTGCGCGGCCAGCAGCGCGCGCTCGTAGCGGCGCCGGGACGTCGCCTCGAACGCCGTCGCCCGCACCAGCAGCGGCGCCCCGTCGGCGTCGCGCACCTCGACCGCGTTGAGCAGGCACGGCAGCAGCGACCCGTCGGCCCGGACGACGTCGAGCGCGGCCTCCCGCACCATCCCCTGCATCCGCAGCAGCGGCGCCAGGTGGGTCTCGTAGAACACCCGCCCGCCGATGCTGAGCAGCTCCTGGAACCGCACGCCGAGCAGCTCGCCGAGCGGCCGGCCGGTCCACTCGCAGAAGGTGCGGTTGGCCTTGACCACCTGCCCGTCGGGCAGCGCGGAGAAGTAGCCGCACGGGGCGTTCTCGTACAGGTCGGCCGGGTCCTCCTCGAGGAGCCGGCGCAGGCCCGCGGGACCCTCCCGCCGATCCGGTCGCCGCTGCTCCCCCATCGCCGCTCCTACCCGAGGAAGTCCCGGATCGCGGCGGTCGTCTCCTCGGGTGCCGACAGGTGCGGGCAGTGCCCGGTCGCCGTCAACAGGGTGAAGACGCTGCCGGCCACCTGCGCGTGCACGTAGCGGCCCACCACCTCGGGGGCGATCGCGTCGGCGCGGCACTGCAGGACCAGCGTGGGCACCCGCACGCCCGGCAGGTCGGCGCGGTTGTCCGAGAGGAACGTGACGCGGGCGAACTGCCGGGCGACGTCCGGGTCGGTGCGGCAGAAGCTGTCGGTCAGCTCGGCGGTCAGCTCCGGCCGGTCGGGGCTGCCCATGACCACCGGAGCCATCGCCGCCGACCAGCCCACGTGGTTGCTGTCGAGCGACTCCAGCAGCGCGGCGACGTCCTCCCGCGAGAAACCGCCGGTGTAGCCGTCGTCGTCGACGTAGCGGGGGCTGGGCCCGACCATCACCAGCGCGCCGAACAGCCCCGGCGCCCGCGCCGCGGCCAGGACGCCGATCATCGCGCTCACCGAGTGCCCGACGAAGACGACGTCGTCGAGCGCCAGCTCCCGGCAGATCTCGACGACGTCGGCGGCGTAGCCGTCCAGCGAGCCGTACTTTCCCGGGTCGTAGGCCGACAGGTCCGACCGGCCCGAGCCGACGTGGTCGAAGAGGACGACGCGGTGGTCGACGGCGAACGCCGGGGCGACGAGGCGCCACATCTCCTGGGCGCACCCGAAGCCGTGGGCGAAGACCATCGGCCGCCCGTCGGCGACCCCGCGCACGCGGACCCGGTTCCGGGCGATCACGCTCACCGGGCGAACGTAACGGCCCGGGCACCCTTCTGTCCCCCCTCGCCACGCGGGGTCGCCGCACCGGCCGCGGGCAGCCGCCGTCCCGGCCGGACAGGGACCGAGAGCCCTGTCGCCCGGGACGCCGCCGTCCCTACGCTCCCCGGCATCCCGGACCGATCCGACCTGCAGCGAGGTGCTCCATGCCCGCCGCCACGGCCCTGCGCCGCCGTCCCGCCTACGCGATCCCTCCGTCCCCCTCACGCCGCCTGCCGGCCCCGGGTCGCGCGCGGTCGCCTCGCAGCGCGGCTGCACCAGCTGGCGCGGCGGGAGCTGCGACTGCTAGCCGAGCTGACCGCCTGGGCGCCTGGGTGCCTGGGCGCCTGGGCGCCTGGGCGCCGACCATCCCTCCAGGAGGGTCCGTAGGGTTGTGCCACATGGCCGAGGACGCGACCACGACGACGGTCACCGTGCCGGGCTCGCCGGAGCAGGCCCTCGCCGTCTTCTTCGACCGCTTCGCCGAGTGGTGGCCACGGGAGTTCAGCTGGTCCCAGGACGTGCTGGAGTCCGTGGCGCTCGACGCGCGCCCCGGTGGGCGGGCGTCGGAGTACGGCCCGGACGGCTTCCGGATCGACTGGGGAACCCTGCGCGAGGTGGACCGTCCGCGCCGGGCGCTGTTCACCTGGCAGATCAGCCCGCGCCGCGAGCCGGTGCCCGACCCCGGCCGCGCCAGCGAGGTCGAGGTCCGCTTCGAGCGGGTCGAGGACGGACGCACCCGGGTAGCGGTCGAGCACCGCGCGTTCCGCCGGCACGGCGAGGGTGCCGGTGACTACCGCCGGATGATGGCCGAGCAGGGGTGGCCGTTCGCTCTCGACCGCTACGCCCGGCTGCTCGAGCGGGACGGCGCCCTTTCCTGACCCCGGCGACGATGCCCGCGATACTCCCCTGGCCAATGGCTGCCGTGAATGGTCACTGCGGGGGTGATTGTGCGCTCCTCGTGGTCTCGGCCCTGAGACCACGATAAGTGCACAACCCCGGCGCTCACGAACCCGGCTCCACCGGCTGAGTCCGCGACGGGCCGGACGGCTGACCGGCCCCGGGAATGCGCGGGCACCATGGGCGTTCGTCCGTTTCCCCAGGACGAGTGCCGGAGGAAGAGACCGCGCAGTGTCGACGACGCAGCACGATGCCGTACCCCACCCCGAGATCGACGCCGAGCAGCAGTACGTCAAGGAGCTCTACGGCCGGCTCGACGCCGCCCGCGACCTGGCCGAGCAGCGGTTGCGGCAGGCCATCGCGTGGCCCGCCGTCGACCCGCAAGCCCTGCAGGAGCGCGACGCCACGGTTCGGTTCCAGACCGAGCGGGTCACCGCCCTGGACGCCGCCGAGGCGGGCCTCTGCGTCGGCCGCATCGACCGCACCGGCGACGGCCCGCTCTACATCGGCCGGATCGGGCTGGCCGCCGACGACGCCGGTGGCGACCCCGCCCTGGTCGACTGGCGCGCGCCGGCCGCGCGTCCCTTCTACACCGCCACCCCGGTGCACCCGCTGGGCGTGGCGCGCCGCCGGCACATCCGCACCCGTGGGCGCACCGTCGTCCGGCTGGACGACGAGGTGCTGACCGACGGGGTCGCCGGGTCCGGCCTCACCGGCGAGGCCGCGCTCATGGCCGCCCTCGACACCGCCCGCACCGGCCGGATGACCGACATCGTCCGCACCATCCAGGCCGAGCAGGACCGCATCATCCGCGCCGACGACCGCGGCGTCCTCGTCGTCCAGGGCGGGCCGGGCACCGGCAAGACGGCCGTCGCGCTGCACCGCGCGGCCTACCTGCTCTACACCCACCGCGAGCGGCTGGCCCGCCGCGGCCTGCTCGTCGTCGGCCCCACCCCGACGTTCCTGCGCTACATCGCCGACGTGCTGCCCTCGCTCGGCGAGACCGGCGTGCTGCTGGCCGGCCTGGGCCAGCTGCGGCCGGGCCTCGACGCCCGCGGGGTCGAGTCGCCGGAGGCCGCCGGGGTCAAGGGCCGGCTGGAGATGGTCGAGGTGCTCGAGCGCGCCGTCGCCGGCCGGCAGGTCGTGCCCGACGCGCCACGCGAGGTGACCGTCGACGGCTTCGCCCTGCGGCTGCGGCCGGTCGACGTGCGGCGCGCGCAGGCCGCCGCGCGCAGGGCCGAGCGGCTGCACAACCTGGCCCGACCGGTGTTCGCCCGCCGCGTCGTCGACCTGCTGACCCGGCGCTACGCCGAACGCATCGGCACCGGCATCGACGCGGCCGACCTCCTCGACCGGGAGGACGTCGCCGCGCTGCGCCGCGAGGTCGCCGAGGAGCCCGCCGTCCGGCTGCTGGTCGACGACCTGTGGCCGGTGCTGACCCCCGAGCGGCTGCTCACCGACCTGTTCGCCGACCCCGCCCGGATCGCCGCCGCCACCCCCGGGTGGGACGACGCCGACCGCGCGCTGCTGCACCGTCCGCGGGGGTCGGCCATGTCCTCGGAGCAGTGGACGCCGGCCGACGTCCCGCTGCTGGAGGAGGCCGAGGAGCTGCTCGGCTTCGACGACAGCGCGCAGCGGGCCCGCGCCGAGCGGGACCGCCGCCGGCGGCTGGCCGAGGCCCAGGAGACCCTCGACGTGCTGCACGGCTCGCGCTCCATCGACCTCGAGGACGAGCACCTGGAGGCCGAGGTCCTGAGCGCGGGCGACCTGATCAGCGCCGAGGAGCTGGCCGACCGGCAGCGGGCGGTCGACACCCGCAGCACCGCCGAGCGGGCCGCCGCCGACCGCACCTGGACCTTCGGCCACGTCGTCGTCGACGAGGCCCAGGAGCTCTCCCCCATGGCCTGGCGGCTGCTGGTGCGCCGCTGCCCCACCCGGTCGATGACCGCGGTCGGCGACCTCGCGCAGACCGGCACCCTGGCCGGTGCCGCCGCCTGGGACGAGACGCTGCGCCCGCACGTCGGCGACGCGTGGCGGCTCGAGGAGCTCACCGTCAACTACCGGACGCCGGCCGAGATCATGGCCGTCGCCGCCGACGTCCTCGCCGCGGGCGGCACCGGGGCCGGCGCGCCCCGCTCGGTCCGGCCGGGCACCGCCGCGCCGTGGGCGGAGGTGACCGGCGAGGCCCGGCTGGCCGACCGGGTCGCCGAGGTCACCGCGGAGTGGGCGGTGGAGGAGGGCACCACCGCCGTGGTCGCGCCGGCCAGCCGGGTCGCCGAGCTCGCGGCCGCGGTCTCCTCGCAGCTGGGCGGCGTCTCGTCCGGCCCCGACGCCGACTCCTCCCTGGGCCCGGTGGTCCTCGCCCCGGCCGAGGCCAAGGGGCTGGAGTTCGACGCGGTGCTCGTCGTCGATCCGCGGCGGGTCCTCGACGAGGGGGTGCGCGGGCACAACGACCTCTACGTCGCGCTCACCCGGGCCACCCAGCGGCTCGGCGTCCTCTCCCCCGGCGCGCTGCCCGCGGAGCTCGCCCGCCTGTCCTGAGGAAGGACCCCCTACCTCCTCCGGCCCCGTCCCGAGGCTCGCCCCGAGCCTGCGAGAGGTGAGGAGGACGGGGTCCTTCTGCCTGCAGGAGGGTCCTTCCTCAGCGGCGCGGCGAGGTGGGGCGGCGGCGGCCCTGCGCCTCGACGGCCACGGCGGCCGCGGCGGCCACGACCAGCAGGAGAGCGCCGTAACCCACGACGCCGACGCCGCCCATCGAACCCCGGTCGAACTCGGCCCAGACCACGCCGACGACCAGCGTCAGCAGACCGACGACACCCATCAGCGGCACGAGCCACCTGCCCATGCATCCCCCCATCCCCGGGCTGCGATGACACCACGCGGTACCGACGACCGCCGTCGTCCCCGGCGCGCCCACGACGGAGCGCGACCGGCCCGGTTCAGTCGGTGCCGCGCACCCGCAGCACCACGCCGCTGACGGGTTTGGCCGGGATGCGCCGCAGCGAGATCGACAGGTCCTGCTCCGGGACGTCGGCCTGCAGGCGGGCCAGCCGGATGGAGAGCGCCGCCAGGACGGCGACGACGATCTGCTCGCCCGGACAGCGGTGGTTGGTGCGCGGGTCGCCCGCGCCCTGCGGCACCAGCTCGAAGGCGCCGATCTCGCGGTCGAGGAAGCGCTCCGGCCGGAAGCTGTAGGGGTCGCCCCACAGGTCGGGGTCGTGGTTCTGGCCGTAGAGGTCGAGGAGCACCATCGCGCCGGCCGGCACCCGTTCGCCGTCCCACTCCACCGCGCGCGGCGCCCGGCCACCGATGAACGGCGCGAAGGGGTAGAAGCGGCACACCTCGTGCGCCCAGGCCTCGGCGAACCCGGGGACGCCGGCGGCCAGCCGCTCGCAGTACCGCGGCCACCGGACGAGCGCGTGCCCGGAGAAGGCGAGGAACCAGCTGATCGCCGCGGTCGGCCGGATGACGTTGATCACCTCCACCGCGGCGGTGCGCGGGTCGAGCCGCTCCCCGTCGGCGTCGCGGTGCCGCGCGACCGCGTCGACCACCGAGCTCCCGGACACCGTGGTGGCACCGCTGCGCACGTCCTCCACCAGCCGCGCCAGCCACGCCTCACGGCGGCCGCGGGCCCGCCGGGCGCGCCAGTGCCGCGGCCCGGCGGTGGCGAAGCCGTCGACCATCGCGGTCAGGTCGCGGGCGAGCGAGGGCACCTCGTCGTCGGTCACCGGGACGCCGGCCCAGTCGCAGATCGCGCGGGTGATGACCTCGGCCGCCTCGTCGAACAGGACGATCCGCTCCCGGCCGGCCCAGCCCGGCACCGCGGCGTCCCAGGCGGCGGTGGCCCGCTCGACCAGCGCCGTGATCCGGGCGTCGTCCATGAGCAGGGACACGAACATCGCCTTGCGCACCCGGTGCTGCTGCCCGTCGAGGGTGTGCACCGCGCCCTTGCCGAACAGGGTCCCCCGCACCGGCTCGGGGATGGCGTGCGAGCGGCGCACGTGGTCCTCGTCGTAGAGGAAGCGGGCGGCGTCGGGACCCTCGATCCCCAGCGCCGGCATGCCCCCGAGCCGGACGGCGACGGTGCGCCGGCCGCGCGCCCGCCGGGCGTCGGGGAGCCAGCCGTAGCCCCTGGCGAGGAGGAGGGCACTGTTCTCGAGACGGGGTCGACGCACGAGGGGACCGGTGCCCAGGCCACCAGCTCCGCACACCACCGGCTCACGTGAGACGGCGGCCCCTCTGCAGGGTCCCGCCGCGGGCCTGGTGACGTACTGGAACGGCCGCCTTCCAGCAGAAGGACCCCCTCCTCCCACCGCTCGCACGCTCGCGGCGGTGCCCCTGGAGGGGGCCGGGCGTGGGGGGAAGGGTAGTCCTCTCTCACCCGGGGCGTTGCTGCTGCAGGCGGTCGTCGTTCGGCGTGCTGGCCTGGTCCGCCGGCGTCCGCTCGCGCGTCGCGCGACCCTGCGAGCCCAGCCGGCGCAGCAGCGCGGCCACCTCGCCGGTCGCCGACGCCGTCGCCCCTCCGGGCACGGCGCGCTCCACCTGCTGCAGCGCCCCGGCCAGCGCCCGCTCCTCCTCGTCGAGCATCCCGGAGTAGGCCGGGTCGAGCAGGTAGCCGGTCGGCGGGGTGGACAGGCACCCGATGAGGTCGAGCAGCACCTCCAGCAGGCGGGCCGCCTCGGCCGGCGGGGTGTCGGCCGGAGCCATCGCCACCGTCTGCACGTCCTGCTCCCAGAGCCGGGCGCGGGCCGGGTCCTCCCGCAGCGCCAGGACGGTGCCGCTGCGCCGGCGCGACGCCGCGCCCGGGGCCTGGATCGCGCTGCGCACCTGGTGGGCGATGCGGATCAGGTCGTCGTCCTGCAGCGAGGTGCCGACGAAGAGGACGTGCCGGGTGAGCAGCAGGGAGTGCAGCACCCCGGCCAGCGCCGCGCGGGAGTCGCCGAGCTGCAGGTACTCCTCGCGGGTCAGCACGACGCTCGCCGGATGGGCGGCGTCCCCGTGCAGCTTGAGCAGCCACGGCCGGCCCGGCTCCGCGTCGTCGAACGGGAGCACCGACAGGTCGCGGCCGATGTCGGCGGCGACGAGCTCGACCAGCGGGTCGTAGTTGGTGGTGACGAACTCCTGCACCGGCAGGTCGGCGATCAGCGCGTGCGCCAGCGCGTACTGCCCCGGCCCGAACCGCTCCCCGACGAAGCCCTCCACCTCCTCGCGGCCGAGCTCGCGGGCCAGCAGGGCGGCGGCGTCCTGGGCCGGCAGCCGGGACAGCCCCGTGCGCAGCGCCTCGTCCAGTCCGGCCCGCTCGGCCAGCTCGTCGAGCAACTGCTCCCAGGTGGGCAGCCCGGCGGCGGCGCTCACCCCGGCGCCGACGAACGCGGCCAGCTGCCCGCGGCGGGCCCGCTCGCCGAGATCCTCGGCGAGCTCCCGCAGGTGCCCGGGCAGGTCCCAGCTGTCCGGCTCGGCCCGGCGCACCCGCTGCGCCGCGGCCAGGTCGCTCGGCCCGCGCAGCACGAGCGCGACGTCGAGGCCGTGCGCGGCCGCGCACTCGCGCAGCACGGGCAGCAGCTGCTGCAGCAGCGTCCCGCGCAGCCCGGCGGCCCCGCCCCAGCCGGTGCCGAGGGCCGGCAGCGCGACCAGCCGGCGGGCCCGCCCGTGCACGGGCGCGGAAACCTCCTGCCGCGCGACGGCGGCGAGCGCCTCGCGCGCCCCGTCGACGATCCAGCGCAGCGCGTCGTCGGGGTCGCCCTCCCCGTCGTCGACGGTGTCGACCAGCCACAGCCGCTGCTGCGCCCGGCCGTCCGCCCGCCCGCCGGACACCTCGAGCACCCGCTCGCTGTCGCGCCAGACCAGGTCCAGGCAGAGGCCGTGGGAGTCCTCGCTGGCCACGAGGTCGTCCGGCAGCAGCCGGCGCCATCCGGGGGTGACGCGCAGGGACCGGTCGGTGGGCACCAGGACGTCGTCGCAGACCAGCCGCCGGAGGTCGGCCCCGACGACGAACACGTGTCCGCTCACGGACACGGGGTGCCCCGTCCGGTCGGCGGCGAACCGGTACGGGATCGGCCGCTATCCGCGGCGGCCGGGGCTCAGCGCGGCACGCCGCAGCCGCCGGCGCCGCACGCACAGCCGGCACAGGCCGCCGGGCGGGCCGGGGCGGGCCGGGTGGCGATGGCGCGCAGGCTGGCGGATCCGACGAGCAGGACGACACCGAGCAGGCCGAGGCCGAGGGCTCCGACGACCGTGGCGCCGTCGGCGGCGCGGTCCCAGCCGGCGACCAGGCCGGTCGTGGCCAGCAGGCCGGTGACCAGCGTCCACCAGACCAGTGCGGCCTGGCCGCTGCGGCGCACCGCCCCGCCGCGGCCGAGGAGCGCCAGCGCCCCGACGAGCAGCCCGGCCGGCACGGCCACCAGCAGCACCCGGCTCGCGGCGCCCGCGGGCCCCAGCGCGACCGCGACCGCGACCGCACCGACGACGAGCGCCGCGACACCCGCGACCCGGCCGCGACCGGAGGCGGCCAGCACCGCGCCGCGCCCCGCGGTCAGCACACCGGCCACGCCGAGCAGCAGCCGGGCGCCGCCGGCCTCCCAGAACACCGCGACCACGGCGACGACCAGCAGCGCGACGCCGCCGGCCAGCCACCGGGGCCAGGCCCGGCGGGCCTGCTCCGGGCTCGTCCGCTCCACCGCCGCCGCCGCTGCACCACTCGCCACGGCTGTCAGTGTCCCCCACCGGCGGACGGCGACCGCGGCCCGGCGCGGCCCGGCCACGGCGGTCCGGCGAGAGCCGTGTCACGCCGCCCGCGCCGCCGTGGCACAGCGGCCGGCGGAGCGGGGAGCGGCGTGACGACCGAGGCGGAGCACGTGGAGGGGACGTCGTCACGGATGGCGCATCCGGCCGCGCACAACACGGCGCTGCGCTCGGTGGCCCGGGGCTGCTGTGGTTGCCTCCACGCCCGAGCGGAGTCGCTCGGTGACGGTTTCCGCGCTCGAGCGACTCCGCCTCAGCGGCTGACCGGCGCTCCGTCGCCTGTCGGCCGGACCCGCGCTGTGCCACGCTGACCAGTCGCACGGTGCCGTGCGGACGTGGGAGGAGCGAGCCATGGGCGGGCGCGGGACGATCGGTCAGGCCGCGGGAGCCGCGGGCCGGGCGGGTGACAGCGACACCCTGGAGCACCTGGCCCGGGTCGGCCTGGTGGCCTACGGCGTGGTGCACCTGCTGATCACCTGGCTGGCCGTCCAGCTGGCCTGGGGCGTCGGCGGCAGTGCGCCGCAGGCCGACCAGGGCGGCGCGCTCGCCACCCTGGCCCAGCAGCCGTTCGGAGCGGTGCTCCTGTGGGTGGTCGCGGCCGGGATGGTCGCGCTGGCCGTGTGGCAGGCGGCCGAGGTGCTGCGCTGGCGCAGCGGCCTGTCCGCGTCCGGGGACGCGCGGAAGAAGGCGGTCGTCACGGTCGTCAAGTCGGTGGCCAAGGCCGTCGTCTACGCGGTGCTCGCGGCGCTGGCGGTCCGGTACGCCACCGGCGGGGGGCAGTCCGGTGGCCAGCAGCAGCAGGCCGCCGCCGGCATCTTCGGCTGGCCCGCCGGGCGGTGGCTGGTGGGGTTGATCGGTCTGGCCATCGTCGGCATCGGCGTGTACCTGGTGCACAAGGGCGTCGCCAAGCGGTTCCTCGAGGAGATCGACCTCCGCGAGGCCCCGCCGGAGGCCACCCGCCTGGTCACCCGCCTCGGGCAGGCCGGCTACCCAGCCAAGGGGGTCGCGTTCGGCCTGGTGGGGGTGCTGCTGGTGTGGGCGGCGGTCACCGTCGACCCGGCCGCGGCCAGCGGCCTGGACGGCGCCCTGCGCAGTCTCCTGGCCGTGCCCTTCGGCCAGGTGCTGCTCACCGTCGTCGCCATCGGCATCGCCGCGTTCGGCGCCTTCTGCCTGGTCCGGGCCCGCTACCCCGAGCGGACCTGAGCTCCGTCCCGCACGATCGTCCGGTGCCGACCGCCCGCCCGCTGCTCGACCGCGTCCACCGGTTGGTCGAGCACGCCCGCGAGGTCACCGACCACCCGGTGCTCGAGGCGGTCGCCCGCGTGGGCCTGGTCGCCTACGGCGTCCTGCACCTGCTCATCGGCTGGCTGGCGGTGCAGCTGGCCCTGGGCAGCACCCACACCGACGCCGACCAGACGGGCGCCCTGCAGACGGTCGCCGCCACCCCCGGCGGGACGGCGCTGCTCTGGCTGATCGGCGTAGGCCTGTTCTCCCTGGCGCTGTGGCAGGCCGGCGAGGTGCTGCTGTGGTGGCACGGGCTCCTCGACCCGCAGCACCGCTGGCGGACGGCGTTCGTCTGCGCGAGGTGCCTGGCCAAGGCCGCCGTCTACGCCGTTCTCGGGTTCACCGGACTGCTGTTCGCCTTCGGTCTGGAGTACGAGGCCGACGAGCGGTTGCGCGAGCTCACCGGCGAGACGCTGGGCATCCCCGGCGGGGCCGCGCTGGTCCTCACCGTGGCGGTCGGCGTGGTCGCCGTAGGTGTCTACACCTTGGTCCGCGGATTGACCGGAGGCTTCATGAAGGACATCGACCTGCCCGCGGCTCCCGACCGCTGGGAGCCGCTGATCGAGGCCCTGGGGCGCGTCGGGTACATGGCCAAGGGCATAGCGTTCGGCCTGGTCGGGGTGCTGCTGTGGCGGGCGGCCACGACCGCCGACGTCTCCACCGCCACCGGCCTGGACGGCGCGCTGACCGCGATCGCCTCGGTCAGCGCGGGGCCCTGGCTGCTGGGCGCGGTAGCCGCCGGGTTCGCCGCGTTCGGCGTGTACGCGCTGGCCCGCGCCCGCTACCCCGACCGGGACCCGTCGTCGTGACACCGCGGGGCGGTGCCTGGTCGAGGCTCCGCGATTCCTTCACGGGCGCGCTCTGGCCGCTGCCGACCGCGCTCATCGTGCTCGCGTTCGCCCTGGGGCTCGTGCTGCCGATCTTCGACGAGATCCTCAACACCGGGGAGGAGCCGCTGGCCCTGGTGTTCGAGGGCGGGCCGTCGGCCGCCCGCGGCATCCTCTCGACGATCGCCGGGTCGATCATCTCGGTCACCACGCTGCTGTTCTCGCTCACGATCGTGACGCTGCAGCTGGCCAGCAGCCAGTACAGCCCCCGGCTGCTGCAGACCTTCGTCCGCGACCGCGTCGTGCAGGTCTGCCTCGGCGTGCTGCTGGCCACGTTCGTGTACGCGCTGGTGGTGCTGCGCAGCGTGCGGTCGGCGGACGAGTCGGGCGAGTCGGCGTTCGTCCCCCGCCTGTCGGTGACCGTCGGGTTCCTGTTCGCCCTCGCCTCGGTCGCGGCGCTGGTGACGTTCCTCGCCCACCAGACCCGGCAGCTGCGCGTCGAGACGATGATGCGTCAGGTCCATGCCGAGTCCACCGACACCATCGAGCGGCTGGCGACCCAGCTGCAGGCCGACGAGCAGCCCGACGGGCCGCTGTCGGCCGTGCCCGCGCACGCCCGGCCGCTGTGTGCCCGCGCCAGTGGCTTCCTGGTGCGGACCGACGAGGGTCCGCTGCTGGAGGCGCTGTCCGGGTGCGGGGCGGTGCTGCGCCTGGACCGCCGTCCGGGCGAGTCGGTGGTCGAGGGCACGCCGCTGGCCTGGGTGTGGAGCGACGGCGGGACCGTCGAACCGCCCGTCGGGGATCTGGAGGCCGCGCTGCAGCGGCACGTGGCGCTCTCCTTCGAGCGGTCGCCGGCGGCCGACCCCAGCTACGGGCTGCGCAAACTGGTCGACATCGCCGCCCGCGCGCTCTCCCCGGGCATCAACGACCCGACGACCGCCGTCCACGCCCTCTCGCACATCTCGGCGCTCATGGGGCGGCTGAGCAGCCGGGAGACCTGGCACCGGCGGGTGGCCGCCGACGACGGCGTCCACCGGCTGCTCCTGCCGTCGTGGGACCACGCCGCGCTGCTGGACCTCTCGGTCACCCAGATCCGCAGCTACGGCCGGCAGGACACCACCATCGTCGAGCGGCTGTTCGCCGTGCTCGCCGAGGCCGGCTGGCAGGCGCGCACGGAGCGGCAGCGGCAGGCCGTGCTGAAGCACTGCGCGGCGCTGACCGCCCAGTCCCTCGAGGAGCTCCCCGCCGGGCGCACCGAGCAGGACGTGCGGCGGCTGGCCGAGGCCGTCGAGCGGGCACTGGCCGGCCGTTGGGAGCCGCTGCAGACCTGAGCGGGCGAAGGGTTCGGCGAGCGGCCCCCTCCAGGGCCCGACCCTCGCCGCTCGGGGCCCCGTCCAGGGCGTCCCCGAGCCTGCGAAGGGGCCCAGGACGGGGTCCTTTCACGAAGGGCGCGGGGAGGGGGTCCTTCCTCAGTTGCGGGGGCCGCCGGCGACGTAGACGACCTGTCCGGAGACGAAGCCGGCGCCCTCGCTGACGAGGAAGGACACCGTGTGGGCGATGTCCTCCGGCCGGCCGGCCCGCTGCACCGGGATCGCCGCGGCCCGCTTGGCCACGTAGGACTCCCACTCCTCGCCGATCCGGGCGGCGGTCGCCTTCGTCATGTCGGTGGCGATGAAGCCCGGGGCGATCGCGTTGGCGGTCACGCCGAACTTGCCCAGCTCGACGGCGAGGGTCTTGGTGAAGCCCTGCAGCCCGGCCTTGGCGGTGGCGTAGTTCGCCTGGCCGCGGTTGCCCAGCGCCGAGGTGCTCGACAGGTTGACCACCCGGCCCCAGCCGGCCTCGACCATGTGCTCCTGCACCGCGCGGGCCATGAGGAACGAGCCGCGCAGGTGCACGTGCATGACCATGTCCCAGTCGGCGTCGGTCATCTTGAACAGCAGGTTGTCACGGGTGACGCCGGCGTTGTTGACGAGCACCACCGGCGGGCCCAGCTCGGCGACGACGCGGTCGACGGCGGCCTGCACCTGATCGGCGTCACCGACGTCGGCGCCGACGGCCAGGCCCCGGCCGCCGGCGCCCTCGATGGCCTGCACGGTGCCGCGGGCGTCGTCCTCGTCGAGGTCGACGACCGCCACGGCGAAGCCGTCCTCGGCCAGCCGCCGGGCGGTGGCGGCGCCGATACCGCGGGCCGCGCCGGTGACGATCGCGACACGCTGCTGGTCGGTGGGGCCGGACATGTGGGAGCTCCTGTACTCGAAGTGGAAGGGTTGGTCCCCTGCGGTGCCCCGTCCCGAGGCTCACCCCGAGCGTGCGAGGGGTGAGGAGGACGGGGTCCTTCTACGGTGGGGGCAGGGGGTCTGAGTTTCAGACCCGCTCGAACAGGGCGGCCAGACCCTGACCGCCGCCGATGCACATCGTCTCCAGGCCGTACCGCGCGTCCCGGCGCACCATCTCGCGGGTGAGCGTGGCCAGGATGCGACCGCCCGTGGCGCCCACGGGGTGGCCGAGGGAGATGCCGGAGCCGTTGACGTTCATCCGGTCGAAGTCGCCGGGCGTGAAGCCCCACTCGCGGGTCACCGCGAGCACCTGGCTGGCGAACGCCTCGTTGAGCTCGATGAGGTCGACGTCCTTCAGCGCCACCCCGGCCAGGTCGAGCGCCTTGGCCGTGGCCGGCACCGGGCCGATGCCCATCGTCTTGGGCGGGACGCCGCCGACCCCCCAGGACACCAGCCGCGCCAGCGGCCGCAGGCCCAGCTCGTCGGCCTTCTCCGGCGAGGTCACCACGCAGACCGCGGCGCCGTCGTTCTGCCCGCTGGCGTTGCCGGCGGTGACGGTGGCCTCCGGGTCGTCCCTGCCGAGGATCGGCCGCAGCTTCGCCAGGGTCTCCACGGTCGAGTCGGGGCGGATGTGCTCGTCGCGGTCGACGACGGTGTCGCCCTTCCGGCCCTTCACGGTCACCGGCACGACCTCGTCGGCGAACCGGCCCTCCTCGGTGGCGGCGGCGGCGCGCTGGTGGCTGCGGACGGCGTACTCGTCCTGCTCCTCGCGGGACACCCTGTACTCCCGCCGCAGGTTCTCCGCGGTCTCCAGCATGCCGCCGGACACCGGGTGGTTCTGGCCGCCGGCGGTCACCCGGCCGCGGGCCAGGCCGTCCTGGAGCAGCACGCCCGGACCGGCCTTGACGCCCCACCGCATCGCGGTCGAGTAG
This sequence comes from Geodermatophilus sp. DF01-2, assembly GCF_004571065.1. Taxonomy (GTDB): domain Bacteria; phylum Actinomycetota; class Actinomycetes; order Mycobacteriales; family Geodermatophilaceae; genus Geodermatophilus. The sequence goes on along the minus strand of NZ_SPQN01000006.1, from coordinate 23,867 downwards.
AAGGGCGCGTTGCTCATCGACTCCGCGCCGCCGGCCAGGACGACGTCCGAGGCGCCGGACTGCACCTGCATCGCCGCGTAGACCACCGCCTGCAGCCCCGAGCCGCAGCGCCGGTCGACCTGCAGGCCGGAGGCGGTCACCGGCAGGCCGGCGTCGAGGGCGGCGACGCGGCCGAGCGCCGGGGCGTCCATCGTCGGGTAGCAGTGGCCGAGCAGCACGTCGTCCACCGACTCGGGCGGCAGCCCGGTGCGCTCCATGACGGCGCGGACGACCGTCGCGGCGAGCTCCTGCACCGGGACGTCGCGGAGCGAGCCGCCGAAGCCGCCCACCGGGGTCCGCAAGGGCTCGCAGATGACCGCATTGCGCACGGGGTCCTCCTCGTCAGTCCACGTCGACACCCGAGAGTCTGCCCCTGACCGCGCAGCCCCGCCGCAGCGCCCCCTCCGCACGTTCCGGGCGGGGAGTGCCGGACCGTCCGTAGGGTGCCCCGGTGGCCTGGAAGCGAGCGGTGTTCACGTTGTTCGCGGTCGCGGCCGGCACGAACGTCCCGATCCCCCTCCTGCTCGTCTACCAGGAGCGGCTCGACCTGTCGCCGGAGGTGCTGACCGCGCTGTTCGGCTGCTACGCCGCCGGCCTCGTGCCCGCGCTCTTCCTCGCCGGTCCGCTGTCGGACCGGCTGGGCCGCCGCCGCGTCGCGATCCCCGGGGTGGCCCTCGCCGGGCTGGCGTCGCTGGCCTTCGCGGCGGCGGGGGGCTCGCTGGCGCTGCTGTTCGCGGCCCGGTTCCTGCAGGGAGTGGTCAGCGGGATCGTGTTCAGCGTCGCGAGCGCCTGGGTCGGCGAGCTGTCCGCGGCCTCCGGAGAAGGTGCGGGCGGACGGCGGGCGGCGTTCGCCATGACGGCGGGCTTCTCCCTCGGGCCGCTGACCAGTGGACTGCTCGGGCAGTTCGCGCCGGCGCCGACGGTCCTGCCCTACCTCCTCCACACGGTGCTGGTGGCGGCCGGGCTGGTCCTGGCGGTGCGCCTGCCGGAGACGGTCGTCCTGCACCCCGGCGGGCGGCGCGCCACCGACAGCCCGGCGGCCCCACTGCTGCCGCCGGGGAACCTGGTCCTGGCCGCGACCGTGCTCGCCCCGGTCGCGGTCTGCGTCTACGCCTTCCCGTCCTCGGTGATCTCGGCCGTGCCGCTCCTGGGTGAGCTGCCGGCCGGCGGGGTCGCGGTCACCGGCGTGCTCGCCGGGATCACGCTCGGCGCGGGAACGCTGGTGGCCGGGTTGCAGCGCCGGCTGGGGCCGTGGACGGCGGTCACCGGCGCGGGCCTGGGCTCGGCCGGCTTCGCCGCGGCGGCGGTCTTCGTCGCCACCGACGCGTGGCCGTGGCTGCTCGTCGCGGCGCCGCTGCTCGGCTCCGGCGGCGGCCTGTGCCTGGCGGCCGGGTTGACCGTCACCGGCCGGCTGGCCGCGCCCACCCGGCGGGGTGAGCTGACGTCGGCGTTCCTGGCCTGCGCCTACCTGGGTTTCGCCGCCCCGTTCCTCATGGCCACGGCGGCCCGGTCGGCGCCGCCCTCGGTGCCCCTGGGGGTCGCCGCGGTGCTCGTCGGGCTCCTCGCCGTCCGGTTGGTTCCGGTCGCCCGCCGCGGCCGGTTGTGACACTGCGGTCCCACCGGACCGCACCGCGGGCCCCCCGGGGCTCACTCGGGAGGACACGACAACGGCGCCCCTCCCGCAGGGGAGGGGCGCCGCCGATCCGGCTCCTTCAGGGGCCCACCCCGAGCTTGCGAGGGGTGGGGGCAGGGAGGTCCTCTCTCAGTCGGCCTCGGAGGCGAGGTCGGAGGCGAGCTCTCCCTCGAAGGGCTCGGCCGCGATGGTCAGACCACCGGGCACGTCCGCGGGTCGGGCGATGTAGCTCTGGAGGCTGGGCGACTGGCCCTCCTCGAAGCCACCGATGGGCACGATCAGCCCGCCGGTGTCGACGTTCTCGAGCTCGTTGAACGCCGCGAGCACGCCCTCACGGGTGAGGTCGCCGTTCTCGCAGGCGGTGTCGAGCACCTGCTTCATGACCTCGCCCATCCCGTAGCCGAAGACCGCCCCGAGGCTGGGCGTGGCGCCGGGGAACTCGGCCTGGTACTGCTCGAGCAGCTCGGGGAACTGGTCCCACGGCGCGATCGGCCCCGCGACGTACAGGTCCTCCTTGAGCTTCTCGGCCGCCGGGCCCTCCAGCAGGCCCGGCGCGAAGACCGGGTTGCTCCCGAGGATGGGCACGTCCAGGCCCTGGGCCTGTGCGGCCACGGCCACCGAGGCGGTCTGGCCCGGGGCCACGGTGAGCACGATCGCGTTGACCCCGGCCGCGGCGAACTGGCTGACGATCGCGCTCATGTCCTGCTCCTGCGGCGTGATCTGCGCCTCGATGAGCTCCAGGCCGCGCGCCTCGGCGACCGCCTGGCTGCCTTCCAACCCGTTCGCGCCGTACTCGCCCTCGAAGTAGATGTGCCCGACGGTGTCGCCCTCGGCCAGCAACCCCTGGTCGAAGAGGTAGTCGTAGCCGTTGGCGATCTCCACGTCGTAGGTGGCGCCCAGCACGCCGGTGCCCGGGATGAGCGTCAGCGTCTCCGACCAGGCGGACGGGAAGTTGACGATGTTGTCGGCCTCGTACTCGGGAGCCAGCGCGGTGTTGATCGGCGACCCGATGGTCTGCTGCATGGCCAGGACGCTGTCCTGCATCGCGCTGTAGAGCTGCACGCCGTTCTGCGGCACGTAGCCGGTGTCCTGGACGTTCAGGTTGACGTCGTAGGTGTCGCAGACCTGGTTGTCCTGCCAGAACAGCCGGTTGCCGTTGGTGATGTCGTTGCCGAGCGCGGCGAAGACGCCGGTCAGGTCGGTGAGGACGCCGAGGTTGATGGTCTCCCCCTCGACCCCGACGTCGGTGGCCACGTCGCCGGCCGCCGCTCCGCCGCCGCCACCGCCCCCGGCGTCCTCGGCCCGGGTGCTGCAGCCGGTGGCCACCACTGTGATCGCGGCCACGGCTGTGGCCGCGCGGAGTGCTCTACGACGGGTCATGACGGGTTGCTCCCTTGTGCTGGTCGGTCCGACAGGTTGGTGCTCTGTCCAGAGGTGCTGGACTGGTCGATGGGTGGACGGGTGACCTTGCCGCCGGGCCGTGCCCGTCCCCGGCGGAAGCGGTGGGCGAGCCCGGCCAGACCGGCGGGCTCGAAGAGGATGACGAGGATGATGGCCAGTCCGTAGAGGTAGCGGGCCGCCTCGCCGGCGGCCAGGCCACCGCCGCCGACGCCGGTCACCAGCGGGAGCGCGTCGGCGTAGAGCTGGAACACCAGCGGCAGCGCGGTGACGAACAGTGCGCCGAGCGCCGCGCCGCCGACCGAGCCCAGCCCGCCGATCACGATCATCGCCAGGTACTGGATGGAGACGAGCAGGCCGAAGGACTCCGGCGCCACGCTGCCGATCGACAGGGCGTACATCACCCCCGACAGCCCCGCGTACATCGAGCTGATCAGGAACGCACGCGCCTTGTAGGCCTGGACGTTGACCCCCATGACCGAGGCCGCCACCTCGCTGTCCCGCAGCGTCTGCAGCGCCCGCCCCGGGCGGCTGCGCAGGATGTTGCGGGCCACGACGTAGGCACCGAGGGCGAGGACCAGCCCCAGGTACCAGAGCCGCTCGGCCTCGCGGAAGGGGACGCCGAGGACGAAGAGCTGGGGGTCGGTGCTGCCGAAGCTGAAGCCGAACAGCTCGAACGGCGGTGCCGCCCGGCCGTTGAAGCCGCCGGTCACCGACGTCCAGCTGTTGAGCACGTGCTGGCCGATGAAGACCAGGCCGAGCGAGGCGACGCCGAGGTAGATGCCACCCAGCCGCGCGGCGATCGGGCTGAACAGCAGGCCGGCGAGGCCGGCGAGCAGCACACCCACCACCATGCCGACGATGGGCGGCAGGCCCAGTCCGGACACCTGGAAGTCCCCCAGGCCGCCGGACTCTCCGGACACGTAGACGTAGCTGATGGCCCCCACGGCCAGGAAGAAAGCGTGCGCCAGAGAGAGCTGACCGGTGGTGCCGACCAGCAGGTTCAGCCCGATGGCGCCGACGATCGCACCGAACACCGCGAACCCGGTGCGCAGCCAGAACTCGTCGAAGTAGAGCGGGAAGACGAGCAGGAACACCAGCAGGGCGGCCACGAGGAGCGGCTTGACCAGCGAGCGAGGGCTCCGCCGGGGGCCGGCGGGACGGTCGGTCCGGGCCGGGCTGGCTCCCGGCCGCGCGGGGGCGGTGAGTTCAGACACGGGTCAGCTCCCTCGTGCCGAAGAGCCCCGAGGGGCGCACCAGCAGGATGACGAGCATGACGATGTAGGGGACGACGGTGCCGAACCCGCGGCCGAGGAAGAGCATCTCGTCCTGGTAGCCGGTGGCCAGCGTCTCGGCGATCCCGATGAGCAGCCCGCCGACCAGCGCCCCACCCGTGGAGTCCAGCCCGCCGAGGATCGCCGCCGGGAACGCGGCCAGCGCCACGGCGTACACGGTCGGGCTGACCCCGGGTGTGGGCGAGCCGACGAGGAACAGCGCCGCGACCGCGGCGAGCACGCCGGCGACCACCCAGGCCAGCGCGGAGACCTGCCCCTGCTTGATCCCCATCAGCGCCGCGGTCTCGCCGTCCTCGGCCGAGGCGCGCATCGCCACGCCCCAGTTCGAGTACTTGAAGGCCAGGAAGAACAGACCGATGAGGACGGCGGCGACCACCATGGCGACGCCACGGTTGAGGCTGATGCCGACGCCGGCGAACCGGATCGACTCCCCCGCCCACGGATGCGGCACGTTGAGGATGTCGGAGCCGAGCCGCCGGACGAGCTCGGTCAGGATGATGATGTCGACGCCGATGGTGACGATCGCCAGGCTGATCACCGGGGCGCCGCGGAGCCGGTTGATGACCAGGCGCTCGACGAGCACCGCAGCCACCGCGGTCACCGCGACCCCGACCAGTACCGCACCCAGGAAGCCCAGGGCGTCCGAGGTCACGGCGATGACGTACGCGCCCAGCAGCAGCAGCGAGCCGTGGGCGAAGTTGACGACCTCGCTGGCCTTGAAGATGACCACGAAGCCCAGGGCGATCAGTGCGTAGATGGTGCCGAGCGAGATGCCGTTGACGAGCAGGGAGAGGAACTGGGTCACGAGGGCGTCCCGGGCGTGTCGGAGGGATGGGTGGCGGTGGCTCCGGAGCGGGAGCGCGGCGTGGGCTCCCGCGGGGACCCCTGGTGGGCGGCATAGGCCTCGGACGGGGTGTCGTCCTCGCCGGAGCCGAGGTAGGCGCGGATGACCTCGGGGTCGGCCTGCACCTCGGCGGGTGTGCCGTCGGCGATCCGGCGGCCGAAGTCGAGGACGGTGACCCGGTCGGCGAGGGACATGACCATCCCCATGTCGTGCTCGACGAGGACGATCGAGATGCCGAGGGCCGAGCGGATCTCGCGGATCGCCTCCGCCATGCGGGTGGTCTCCTCGGCGTTCATCCCGGCCACGGGCTCGTCGAGCAGCAGCAGCCGCGGCTCGGTGCACAGGGCCCGGGCCACCTCCACCCGCTTCTGGTCGCCGTAGGACAGCACGCCGACCGGCGTGTGCAGCTTGTCGCCGAGCTCGAGGAACTCCGCGATCTCGGCGACCCGCTCCCCGTGCCGCCGGCCCTCCCGGGTGGCGCGGGGCAGCCGCAGCCCGGCGGCGAGGAAGCCGGCCTTGGTCAGGTGGTGGCGGCCGAGCATGAGGTTCTCGGCCACGCTCTGCGTCGCGGACAGCGCGATGTTCTGGAAGGCCCGGGCCACCCCGACCCCGGCGATCTTGTACGGCCGCATCTGGTCGAGTCGGACGTCGCCGAACCGGACCTCGCCCTCGGCGGCCTGGTAGACGCCGGAGAGGACGTTGAACATCGTCGACTTGCCGGCGCCGTTGGGGCCGATGATGGCGTGGACGGAGCCGGGCGCGACGGTGAACGAGACGCTGTCCAGCGCCGTGATGGCACCGAAGCGGACAGTGACGTCGCGGACCTCCAAGGGCGGGACGTCGCTGCGCAGCTGCGGCACCTCGGCAGCGTGCGCGCTCATGCCGTCCACCGCGAGAGGGTCTTGCGAGGTGCCGCGGTCGTGCGCTCCTGCGGCGCCTCGCTCTCGTGGCCGAGGTAGAGCCGCTGCACCTCGTCGGTCCGGGCGAGCTCGCGGGCGTCCCCGGACAGCGACACCTCACCGACGTCGAGCACGTAGGCGAGGTCGGCGACGCCCAGGGCCATCGTGGCGTTCTGCTCGACCAGCAGCACCGAGGTGCCCTGCCGGTTGATCTCGGCGATCACCTCACCGATCTGTCCGATGATCCGGGGGGCCAGGCCCAGGGACGGCTCGTCGAGCAGCAGCAGCTTGGGGCTCGCCATGAGCGCCCGGCCGATGGCCAGCATCTGCTGCTCGCCGCCGGAGAGCAGCCCACCCCGCTGCGAGGTGCGCTCCTTGAGCACGGGGAACAGGTCGTAGACCCGCTCCTGCGCCGCTGCCTTGGCGCTCTTGTCCTTGCTGGCCATGCCCCCGGCCCGGAGGTTCTCCTCCACGGTGAGCCGGCCGAAGATGCGGCGGCCCTCGGGCACCTGCACCACGCCGAGCCGCACGATCTTGCCGGGGTCGCGACCGACCAGGTCGGCGCCGTCGAGCCGCACGCTCCCGGCGTCGACCCTGCCCCGGTGCAGCGACAGCGTCCCGGAGATCGTGCGCAGCAGCGTGGACTTGCCCGCGCCGTTGCTGCCGAGGACGGCGACGACCTTGCCGTCCGGCACGTCCATGGAGACGCCGCGGACGGCCTCGACGGCGCCGCCGTAGGCGACCCGCAGCGCGTCGATGCTCAGCATGCGGCCCGCTCCAGGTCTGTTCCCGGCGGGTCGGGCGGCGTCTGTGGACCGCCTCGCCGCACGGCGTCACGGTGTGATCTCTGGCACATGGCCGGACACTGTAAAGGGACGACGTGCCGGGTTTGCCAGAGGCGACATCGATCGTGACCTGCAGGTGATCTATCGACGATCGTCGCGGGGCCGGTGCTGTCCGAATCGCCCCCGCGATGTTCGTTCACCACATGGAACGGACCGGCCGAGTGTGGGGCAGCACGTAGCGGCCGCCGTCGGGCGGGTGCTCGCGGGGCGAGATGGCCGCCCCGGTGGGTCAGGCGGCGCCGGCCCCGGACCGGACCCGCTCGACGGCCAGCAGGTCGTAGAGCCCGGTGATCTGCAGCGGCCGGACGACCGCCCGGGTGGAGGCGCGGACCCGCAGCCGGACGCCGTCCTCCGCCGCCCGGCGGTGGGCACCGGCCAGCACGCACAGCCCGGCCGAGTCGAGGAAGGTCACGCCGTCGAGGTCGACGGTCAGGCAGGAGGCGCCGCCGGCGAGCGCCGAGTCGACGACGGCCCGCAGCGAGGGGGCGGTGGAGGAGTCGACCTCACCGGCGACGGTGACCAGAACGCTGGTGGCCGACCCGGTCACGTCGATCGACACGAGATCCGCAGGCGTCTCGGGGAGAGCGGTCACGGTGCGCCTCTCTGCTGGAAGCGAACCCGTACGGACGGCCACGGGAGCAGCGGTGGCACACCACGGAGTCCGGCATCTGGTGCCGCGGCTGGCTGTTGAACCGCTGTCCGCGACCGTAGGGACCTCGGTCCCCGGAAGCAAGGGCCTGTTGGGAGGGAGCGGGTGCACCCGCTCGGCGCCCCGCACGGGGGCGGGGATACTGGAGGGCGTGTCCAAGCGGCTGGCGGTGTGGGGCGGGCTCTGGCTGGCCGGGTCGGTCGCGGCCTTCCTGCTGTTCGACCCCGTCCTCGCCGCCTTCGTCGCCATCTGCGGCCTCTGCCTCTGGGTGGTCGCGCTGCTGTCCAGCAACTGGGAGCAGCACTCGTCCTTCGAGGAGCGCGAGCTCGCCCGGGCCCGCCGGCGCGCCGCGCACCGGGAGCGGACCAAGGAGGCGCGCGCCCGCGACCGCGCCCGCTGGGAGGCCCACCAGCAACGCAAGGCCGGTCGCTCCGCCGGCTAGGGATCCGGCCGACGCCGGCGACCGTCGTCGGCCGACGGCCATGCGGGGAGCGCGATGGCGGTTCATCGCCGGCAGTGAGCGCTCCGGGGACCGGCTACCGGACGGAGGCATGGCCGGCCTACGGGCCGACCTACGGGCCGACGGCGTCCTCGGCGGCCAGCGCGGCGGTCCGGTCGGGGGCGGCGAACGCCTCGGCCAGCGCCTGGCGCAGCGGCCACGCCCCCGCCCGCCAGGCCAGCGCCCGCCCGAGCGCTGCCGGGGTGCCGTCGACGTGGTCCAGCTCGTCCCCCGGCCACCACGGCACCGCCCGGCCACCGGCCCGCAGCGGCTCGTGGACGGCGATCTCCCCGGTCAGCTCCGCGACGCCGAGCCGGGCCGCGGCCAGCCCCGCCCCCGGGACGTCGGCCCAGCGGATCCGCCGGGCCGGCCAGCTCTCGACCCGTGCCCGCACCACCTCGCCGGCCAGCGGCAGGTCGAGCAGGTCGGCCACCGGCCCCGGGGTCCCGCCGGCCGGCACGAGCGGCCGATCGACCAGTGGCTGCAACCACGGCACGTCGAGGACGACGGCCTCTCCGGCGGGCACCACGCGGTCCGGCGCCACCCGCACCCGGTCCGGCGGCTCGGCGTCCACCCCGTCCAGTGCCGCGGCCAGCCGGGCGTGGACGGTGCGCAGCACGGCCGGGGCGACCGTGCGGCGGGGGTCGCCGAGCCGGTCGAGCAGGTCCAGGGCGCCGTCCACGTCGGCCAGCACGTCGTCGACCGTGGCCGGCGGGCGCAGCAGGTCGAGCAGAGCGGCATCGACGTCCGCCGGTTCGTACAGTCCCTGTAACTCCGTTGCGTCCGGGTGCCGCAGCCGGTCGGGACGCCGGCCGCCGAGCACGGGGTGGGTGCCCAGCCACCAGCGCAGATGGCCGGGCACCGCGACGCCGCCGAGGGCGACGTCGGCCCAGGCCTCCGCCGGCAGCGCGGCCAGCAGCGGGAGGGCGCCGGGCCAGTCGGCGACCAGGTCGAGGTCCCGGACGGCGGTCAGCGGCGGCCAGGACGGCGCCGGCGCGTCCGGGGGCAGCCGGTCGAGGACGGCGTCGGCCCAGTCCTCCGCACCGTCGACGTCGAGGTCGTCGGGGTCCTCGGCCCGGACCAGCGCGAAGCCGTCGAGCACGCCGACCGCCCGCAGGGCGTCGGGGTCGGCGGCCACCGCGGCGTCCAGCGTGCCGAGGCCGCCCTCGACCAGGACGCCGGCGAAGGCCGACCCGGGCAGCACCAGCTCGCCGGCGGGCGCCCAGCCACCGTCGGCGTCGGGCAGGGCCAGCTCGGCCAGCCAGGGCAGCTCCCCGGGGGTGGGCCCGGCGGCCGCGACGAGCGCCAGGACGGCGTCGGCGAAGGCGGCCGGATCGCGGTCGGCGTCCCAGCCGTCCTCCAACGCATCGACCGAGGTCTCCACCGCGGCCCGCACCTCCGGGTCGGCGAGCACGGCCGCGGCGGTCGCCGGCCGGGCGCCCAGCCGTTCGAGCAGCCGCCGGGCGGGCGCCGGCGCGACGGCCGCCGGATCAGCCAGCCGGAGCCCGAGCGGGCCCAGCCGCGAGACCGGCAGCCCCTCGTCGGGCAGCAGCACCCCGGCCGGGCCGTGCGCGGTGCGGCCGTCGGCCAGCGGCACCGGCAGCCCGGCCAGCTCCTCGCGCTCGGCACCGTCGAGGGCCGCGTAGAGCCGCGCCCACCACGCCGGCGGGCGGGCCACACCGCGGACGGCCTCCACCACCTCGGCCGTGCCGACCCGGCGCACCCCGAGGGCAGGCCACGGCAGCCGCAGCACCGGCACCGCGCCGCCGCGACGGGCCACCTCGTCGGTCAGCGCCGGGACGCCGGCCACGGTGGCGCGGGTCCGGTCGGCGCTGAAGACCACCCCGCCGGTGGTGGAGCGCAGCTCCGGCTCGTCGCTCGCCGCGAGGACGGCGGCGAACCCCACCCCGAAGCGGCCGACCGACCCCGGCTGGTCGCGCTTGGCCGAGGCGCGCAGCGAGGCCAGGCCCTGCACCCCGGCGGCGTCCAGCGGGGCGCCGGTGTTGGCCGCCCGCAGCACCTCTCCCCCGGCGCCGTCGTCGGCGAGCTCGAGCCGCAGCCGTCCCGGCACCTCCGCGCGGGCGGCGGCGTCGGCCGCGTTCTGCGCCAGCTCGACCAGCAGCCGATCGCGGTAGCCGCCGCGGACGAGGTCCTCCTCGGCATTGGCGTCCTCCCGGAACCGGGCCGGGGAGTCGGCCCAGGCGGCGAGCACCCGCCGCCGCAGCTCGGCGGTGTCGAAGGGGTCGGACACGCCGGTCAGCATCGCAGCGGCGCGTGCAGCGGGCGCGGCCGCGGGTACCGGGGGGACCGTGAGCGAGATCGACGTCTCGAAGTACCGGTTGCAGGCCCTCCCCGACGACGCGTCCGACGAGGACTGGGACGACGACGGCGAGCTCTTCGGACCCGACGGGCGACGGATCGAGACCTGGCGGGAGGGCTATCCGTACGAGGAGCGGCTGCCGCGCAAGGACTACGAGCGGGAGAAGCGCCGGCTGCAGATCCAGCTGCTGCAGCTGCAGAGATGGGTCAAGGACACCGGGCAGCAGGTCGTGATCCTCTTCGAGGGCCGCGACGCCGCCGGCAAGGGCGGGACCATCAAGCGCTTCACCGAGCACCTCAACCCGCGGGGCACCAAGGTGGTCGCGCTGGACAAGCCGTCGGAGCGCGAGCAGACCCAGTGGTACTTCCAGCGCTACGTGCAGCACCTGCCGGCCGCCGGGGAGATCGTGCTGTTCGACCGGTCCTGGTACAACCGCGCCGGCGTGGAGCAGGTGATGGGCTACTGCACCGACGAGCAGTACCAGCGGTTCATGCGCCAGGCGCCGGAGTTCGAGCGGATGCTGGTCGACAGCGGCATCCGGCTGGTGAAGTTCTGGTTCTCCGTCTCCCGGCGCGAGCAGCGCACCCGCTTCATCGTCCGGCGGATCGACCCGGTGCGGCAGTGGAAGCTCTCGCCCACCGACCTGGCCTCGCTGGACCGGTGGGACGACTACACCGCGGCCAAGGAGGCCGTGTTCGCCGCCACCGACACCGACTCCGCCCCGTGGACGGTGATCAAGAGCAACGACAAGAAGCGCGCCCGGCTGGAGGCGCTGCGCTTCGTCCTCTGCACGATGCCCTACGACGGCAAGGACGAGGCGGTCGTCGGGCGGCCGGATCCGAACATCGTCGTGGCCGCCGCCGACGTCCTGGAGTCCGACCGTGAGGCGCTCGAGCGCGAGGACCTGGTGCCGGCGCGCTGACCCCGACCGTCCCCGGTGGGTCCGCCTACCGGCGAGTAACCTGCGTTCCCATGCCTCTCGCCGAGCAGATGGACGGCGCCCCGGCCGAGTTCCGGGACGGCGCCGCCGAGACCTTCGAGTCGACCGACCCCGCCTCGGGTGCGGTCGTCGGGGTGTTCCCCGTGCAGGACGCCGACGCCGTCCGTGCCGTGGTCGAGCGGGCCCGCACCGCCGCCACCACCTGGGCCGGCCTCGGCTTCGACGGCCGCCGGCAGCGACTGGCCGCCTACCGCGGCTACCTGGCCCGCCGGATGCACGAGCTGGCCGACCTGGTGCACCGGGAGAACGGCAAGCCGCACGCCGACGCGATCCTCGAGATCACCCTGGCCGTCGACCACCTGGCCTGGGCCGGCGCGCACGCACGGAAGGTGCTCGGCCCGCGGCGGGTCAGCCCCGGCCTGCTGGCGGCCAATCACGCGGCCTGGCTGGAGTACCAGCCGCTCGGCGTGGTCGGCGTCATCGGCCCGTGGAACTACCCGGTCTTCACCCCGATGGGCTCGATCGCCTACGCGCTGGCCGCCGGCAACGCCGTCGTCGTCAAGCCCTCCGAGCACACCCCGGCCGTCGGGACGTGGCTGGCCGACGCCTGGCGGGCCGCCGTCCCGGACGCCGCCGACGCCTTCTGCGTCGTCACCGGCCTGGGCGAGACCGGCGCGGCGCTGTGCCGCGCCGGCGTCGGCAAGCTCGCCTTCACCGGCTCGGCGTCGACCGGCCGCACGGTCATGGCCGCCTGCGCCGAGACCCTCACGCCGGTCCTCATGGAGCTCGGCGGCAAGGACGCGATGATCGTCGACGACGACGCCGACGTGGCCGCCGCCGCGGATGCCGCGGTGTGGGGCGCGATGAGCAACGCCGGGCAGACCTGCATCGGCATCGAGCGGGTCTACGCCACCGAGCGGGTGTACGACGCCTTCGTCGCCGAGGTGACCGAGAAGGTGCGCGCGTTGCGGCCGGGGTCGGACGACGGGGCCGCCTACGGCCCGATGACGATGGCGTCGCAGACCGACGTCGTCCGCCGGCACCTGGACGACGCGGTCGCCGCGGGCGGCCGGGTGGCGGCCGGCGGCACGGTGGAGGGGCGCATGGTCGCGCCGACCGTGCTGCTCGACGTCCCGGAGACCTCCGCCGCCGTGTGCGAGGAGACCTTCGGCCCGACGCTGACCATCACGAAGGTGCGCGACGCCGAGGAGGCCCTCGAGCGCGCCAACGCCAACCCCCACGGCCTGGCCGGTGCGGTGTTCTCCCGGTCGAAGGCCCGCGCGATGGACCTCGCCCGCCGGATGCGGAGCGGCATGACCTCGGTGAACTCGGTGCTCACCTTCGCCTCGGTGCCGGCGCTGCCCTTCGGCGGCGTGGGCGAGAGCGGCTTCGGCCGGATCCACGGCGAGGACGGGCTGCGCGAGTTCACGCGCGCCAAGGCCATCACTCGCCAGCGGGTGCCGCTGCCGGTGAACCTGATGAGCTTCGGCCGGCCGGCGGCGGCCGCGGACGCGCTGGCTCGGATCATGGGGTTGGTGCACGGGCGGCACCGGTGAGGGACGACTTCGACATCGTCGTCGTCGGCGCCGGCTCGGCCGGCTGCGCGCTGGCACGGCCTCGACGGGCTGCGGGTGGTCGACGCCTCGGTGATGCCGACGCTGGTCCGCGGCAACACCAACGCCCCGACGATCATGATCGCCGAGCGGGCGGCCGACCTGATCGCCGGCCGCACCGTCGACCCCGCCCTCACCGGCACCACCTGAGCAGCACGCTCCGTCGCTGAGTGCCCCTGCACTCAGCGACGGAGCGTGCCCAGGCCTCCCTGCTGGTCCGGCAGTGATCAGCCGGGGGCCTGAGCAGCCGCGGCCTCGACCAGCTCCTGCCCCGTGTCGCTCCACCAGTAGAGGACCTCGCGTCCCGAGCGGCGCCGCTCGACGAGCCCGGCGTCGAGCAGCACCCGCAGGTGCCCGCCGACGCTGCCCACGGGGACCCCGAGCTCGGCGCTGAGCGCGCTCGTGCTGCCGGGCGTCCGCAGCCGGGTGAGGACGCGGGCGCGGGAGCGGCCGAGCAGCCGGGCCAGCGGCTCGGGCAGCGGCGCGGGCGCGGTCGCGAAGACCCCGACGACCGGGTAGACCACCGCGTACCGGTCGGGCAGGTGCCAGGAGACCGAGCTGCCCCGGCTGTGCGCGGCGATGAGCATGAGGTCCCGGCCGCGGATGTCCCGCGGCGGGTACGGCTGCGGGTTGACCTGCAGGCGGCCGTTCTCCAGCCAGCGGACGCCGGGGCCGATGCCGTCGAGCACCCCGGACCAGCCCTCGGTGCTCAGCCGCGCGGTGCGCGACACCACGTCCGCGCGCAGGACCCTGCGCCGGCGTTCCCACTCCGGGGCGATGCCGGTCCGCCACGTCCAGCGCAGCAGCTCCGCGGCCCGGTGCGCCAGCCCGCTCGCCCCGAGGACGGCGGGCAGCGGGCCCGAGACGTATTCCAGGTCGGCCCGGATCCGGTCGTCGGGCAGGGACTCGAGGTGCTCCAGCTCCTCGTCGAGGGTGAGATCGGGCGTGCGGGGCGGGACGGTGAGGAAGTCCGCCATCCACGTCCGCGAGAACGCCGCGCGCACCAGCGCCGCGGTGACCTCGTCGTCGGCCAGCCGGGCGCGTAGCTGCGGGAGGTGGGCGGTGCGCCAGTCGCGGTGCCACGGCTGCACCTGGGGGTGCAGCAGGATCGACAGGCCGGCGAGGGTCTCCGCCCACGGCGAGGTGCCGAAGCGGGTGCGCGCCAGCACGTCGGCGTCCACGATCAGCTCACCCACCTTTCGACCGTAGCCGAAAGTGTGGGTGCGCCCGGCAGCGCGGCCGAGCCTGACGAGGTGACGACCTACCGGCAGCTGTTCACCGACCGCGAGTTCCGGGCCCTGTGGACCAGCAGCGCGCTGTCCGTCGCCGCCTCCACCACGGCCAGCCTGGCGCTGGCGGTCGTGGTGCACGAGCGGACGGGGTCCGCGCTGCTCAGTGCCCTGGCCATGTTCGGCCCGTCGGTGATCCAGGTCCTCGGCGCCACGACCCTGATGTCCGCGGCCGACGCCAGCCCGCCGCGCCGGGCCCTCACCGCCGTCGGGGTCCTGTCGACCGCCGTCCTCGTGCTGCAGGCCGCCCTCCCGCTCGGCACGGCGGGGCGGCTGGCGCTGCTCCTGGGCGGCGCCTACGTCCTCTCCGTCGGCGGCGGCGTGCGCTGGGGACTGCTCAGCGAGGTGGTGCCGGCCGAGCGGTTCCCCCTCGCCCGCTCGGCGATGAACGTGGCGGTCGGGGCGTTCCAGATCGTCGGCTTCGCCACCGGCGGGCTGCTGCTGGGCCTGCTGACCACCGGCCAGGTGTTCGCGGTCGCCGCGCTGCTGTCGGCCGTCGCGGTGCCGGTCCTGCGCTCCGGCGTCCGGGAGCGCGCGCCGCGGCGGACGGCGCGGCCGGGCATCCGGGAGACCGCGCGGGGCAACCGGCTGATCCTCGCCGGGCGCGACACCCGCGTGCTGCTGCTGGCGCTGTGCCTGCCCAACGGGTTGATCGTGGGATGCGAGGCGCTGTTCGTCCCCTACGTCGGGGACGCCGCGGGATGGCTGCTGGCCGCGGCCGCCGCGGGGATGCTGACCGGTGACCTGGTGGTCGGGCGGTTTCTCACCGCGGCCGGACGGCAGCGGGCGAGCACGCCCCTGCGGTTCCTGCTGGCCGCGCCCTTCGCGCCTTTCGTCCTGCAGCCCGGCCTGCCGGTCGCCGTCCTCCTCGTCGCCGTCGCGTGCGTCGGCTACGCCGCCTCGCTGGCGCAACTGGAGTGGCTGCTGGCGCTCAGTCCGGCGCCGTTGCGCGGCCAGGTGCTGGGCGCGGAGTCGTCGACGCGCATGACCTGCCAGGGGCTGGGTGCCGTGCTGGCCGGGGCCCTCGCCGACCTCTCGTCACCGGCCGTGACCATCGGCTTCCTGGCGCTCTGCTCACTGCTGGCCTCGGCCGCGCTCACCCGTCCCCTGGCACGGGCCGCGGCCGCCGCAGCCCGCGCGTGAGCGGCCCCCCTGCGGGGTCCCGCCGCGAGCCTGCGAGTGGCGGGGGGCAGGGGGGTCCTTCTTCAGCCGTGGGCCTGTGCGGCCGCGGCCTCGTCGCGGTCGGTCGGCAGCGTCGTCCCCACCACGGCCGGCGGACGGCGCAGGATGAGGATCGACATCGCCGGCGCCGCGATGCACAGCGCCCCGGCGAGGAACCAGGCCAGGTCGTAGGAGCCGGTCACGTCGCGGATGACGTCGCCGCCGAAGGCCGCGAACGCCGAGCCGACCTGGTGCGAGGCGAAGACCCAGCCGAAGACCACCGGCGCCCGCGCGTCGAAGAACTCGCGGCACAGCGCCAGCGTCGGTGGCACCGTGGCCACCCGATCCAGTCCGTAGAGGACGATGAACACGACCATGCTGACGTGCAGGTCGGCGCGGCGGTGCTGGTCACGGCGGACAGCATGGCCGACGGGGCGGAGGGCGGGACAGTGGCCGGAGGGCCGGCGCCCGCAGGCGTCCGGTCACGAGGCCCTCACCGCCGGGAGTGGTGTGACCGGGGACTCCCCCGTGTCCCGGCACAGCCGGGCCCCGCGTCTGGTTGAGTGGAGAGACCGGCGTTGCCCTGCTGCCCATCCGGGGCGTGGGACTCGACTGTGACGCCGGGCCCGCCCACCCAGGCAGCGCCATCCCGGCGCGCCCGGCTGTCCGACGTCCCGAAGAGGACCCCGTCCCCCTCACGCCTCGCAAGCGCAGGCGGAGAGCCTCTGGACGGGGCCGGACGCCCGACGGCGAACCGAGCCCGAGGAACACCATGACTCCGCACGACCCGTCCACCCCTGCCCGCGAGGGCACCCGCCGACGCCGCGGCGGCCGCGGCCGGGGCACCCGCCCCGCGACCGGCCGGCAGCAGAGCGATCAGCAGCCCCGCACGACGGCTCCGGAGCCGGCACCGACCCCCGTCGTCCCGGCCGGCGCACCGGCCATGTCGTCCGCCCACCCCACCACCCCGGCGAAGCTACCGACCGACACCACCTTCGCCGACCTCGGCGTGCCGGCGCCGCTGGTCGAGGTGCTCGCCGCCGGCGGCATCACCGCCCCGTTCCCCATCCAGGTGGCGACGCTGCCCGACACCCTCGCCGGGCGCGACGTCCTCGGCCGGGGGCGCACCGGCTCGGGCAAGACGCTGGCCTTCAGCCTCCCGCTGGCCGCCCGGCTGGCCGCCTCCGACAGCCGCCGGCAGCCGAAGCGTCCGCGGGCGCTGGTCCTGGTCCCGACCCGCGAGCTGGCCAACCAGGTGCTCGCCGTCGTCGACCCGCTCGCCCGGGCGCTCGGCATGCGGGCCACCACCGTCTTCGGCGGCGTCGGCCAGAACCCGCAGGTGCAGGCGCTCGCCGCCGGCATCGACGTGCTCATCGCCTGTCCCGGCCGGCTCGAGGACCTCATCGGCCAGGGCCACTGCGACCTGTCCGCGGTCGAGATCACCGTCCTGGACGAGGCCGACCACATGGCCGACCTCGGCTTCCTGCCCGGCGTCAAGCGGCTGATGGACCGGACGCCCAGGACCGGCCAGCGGCTGCTGTTCTCGGCGACCCTCGACAACGGGGTCGACGTCCTGGTGAAGCGCTACCTGAGCAACCCCACCACGCACTCGGTCGACCCGGCCGTCGCGCCGGTGTCGACCATGACCCACCACGTGTTCCGGGTCGAGGTCGCCGACAAGCCCACCGTCGTCCGCGAGCTCGCCTCCGGACTGGGCCGCAGCGTGCTGTTCACCCGCACCAAGCACCAGGCCAAGAAACTGGCCAAGCAGCTCACCGCGGCCGGCGTCCCCGCCGTCGACCTGCACGGCAACCTCAGCCAGAACGCCCGCGAGCGCAACCTCGAGGCGTTCAGCAACGGCACCACGCGGGTGCTGGTGGCCACCGACATCGCCGCCCGCGGCATCCACGTCGACGACGTTGCGCTCGTCGTGCACGTCGACCCGCCGGCCGAGCACAAGGCCTACCTGCACCGCTCCGGGCGCACCGCCCGGGCCGGCGCCGGTGGCACCGTGGTCACCGTCTCGACCCCGGACCAGGCCGGCGAGGTGCGCACCCTCGCCCGGCAGGCCGGCATCACCCCGACCGTGAGCGCCGTCCGGCCCGGCGCGGCGGAGATCACCGCGCTGACCGGCCCGACCGCGCCGTACGTCGAGCCGGCCCCCGCCCCCGAGCCCCAGCCGCAGGGCCAGGGCGGCGGGCGGCGCCGCCGTTCCGGGAGCGCGTCGGCTGCCGCGTCCAGCCGGGGGACGACGGCCTCCGAGCGGGGCCAGGGCCGGGCATCCGGTCCGGCGCGCACGCGGGCCGAGCTCGCCGCCCGCGCCGGGACGCACTCGGCGGCGTCGTTCAGCGGCCGCTCCCGCCGCGGGGGCCGCTGACCGGCAACGAGGGTTGACGCCCCGGGTGGTGGGCACAGGACTGCCGCCGAGGGTCAGTCCGGGCCCTCACCGTCGGCGGTCAGCGAGGAGCACCATGCGTCTGCCCATCACCCTGTCCGAGATCGGCCCCCGGATCTCGGCCGGTGCGTTCATCCTCAACAGCGGCCTGGGCAAGCGCGGCGCGGACGAGGGCACCGCGGCCGGCCTGCACGGCTTCGCCTCGGGCACCTACCCATTCCTGAAGGACGTCGACCCGCAGCAGTTCGCCAGGGCGCTGGCCTACGGGGAGATTGCCGTCGGCACCGCGCTGCTGACGCCCTTCGTGCCCACCGCGGTCGCCGGCGCGGCGCTGACGGCGTTCTCCGGCGGGCTGCTCGGGCTGTACCTGAACACCCCGGGCATGCGGAAGCCGGGCAGCCTGGCCCCGACCCAGGAGGGGCTGACCGTGGCCAAGGACGTCTGGCTGCTCGGCATCGGCGTCGGGCTGCTCACCCGCGGCACCGTCGACCGGGAGCCGCGCCGGGTCCGCAAGGCGGCCAAGACCCTGGCCAGGGCCAACCGGACGGCGGTGCGGGCGGCACGCCGCGCCGGGTGACCCGGCTGGTGGCCGGGCACGTGTTCGCGGCCGTCATCCCGGCAGGAACACCTGGCTGACGATCCGCCGTCGGCGGACGCCGTCGGGCTCGAGCGCCGCGCGTGCGGTCAGGACGGCGCGGAGCTCGGCCACCAGCCCGGTGAACTCCTCGTCGCTGAGCCACAGGGCCACCTGCCGGTAGCCGACCCCGTCGGAGGCCGGGTCGAGCGTGGGGCTCCCGGCGGTGTCGGCGTACCGGTCGAACTCGGCCAGCAACGCGGCGACGAACGTGGCGAACGCCCGCCGGTGCTCGTCGACCGACATGGCCGCGGCGTCCGCGGCACCGACCGAGGCGGCCTCGGTCACCAGCCGGTAGCTGCGCTCGGCAGCTCCGCGCACCCTCCGCTCTCCCACCACGGCCAGGACACCGGCCTCGGCCAGCACGCCGACGTGCCGGTACAGCGTCGCCGACGGGATGTCGGGCAGCTCGGCGCGGAGGTCGGCCGTCGTCAGCGTGCGGTCGCCCAGGAAGGTCTGGACGATCCGCAGTCGCACCGGGTGCAGCAGCAGGTCCGCCGTCGCCATGGCTCACCATTCTCATGATTGACATCGTTCTCAGTCTCGGTAATGATCGAACCATGGCGACCGTGACCACGACACCCCGGACCCTGACCGTCTCCCTCTCCCGCGGCGAGCGGGTCCTCGGCCTGCTGCGCGACCTGGAGGTGCCGCGGTCGGCCGTCCGGTCGGTGGAGGTCCTCCCCGACGGGCTGGCGGCCACCCGCGGCCTGCGCGCTCCGGGTCTCGCGCTGCCCGGTCGGCGCAAGATCGGCACCTGGCGCGGACGGGGCGAGAAGACGCTGGTGTCGGTGCGGCGCGGCCGGCCGGCCGTGCGGGTGCGCCTGACCGGGCAGCGCTTCGACACCCTGCTGCTCGGGGTCGACGACCCGGCCGGCGTGGCCGGCGCCCTCGCCCCGGCACGCTGAGGTGCGCGAACTGCTCCTGCGGGTGCCTGGCGAGCCGGCGCTCGCCGGCACGCTGACCCTCCCCGACCGTCCTGGGCCGGTGCCCGCGGTGCTCCTGGCCGCCGGGTCCGGCCCGCTCGACCGCGATTCGAACCACCGCCGCATGCGCTTCGACGTCACGCGCGCCCTGGCGCACGCCCTGGCCGAGGACGGGCTCGCCTCGCTGCGCTACGACAAGCGCGGCGTCGGCGACAGTCCCGGCGACTGGCGGGCCGCCGGCCTGCACGACAACGTCGACGACCTCGCCCGGGCGCGGGAGACGCTGGCCGCCCGGCCCGAGGTCGACCCCGGCCGGGTCCTGCTGGCCGGGCACAGCGAGGGCGCTCTCCTGGCCGCGGCGCTGGCCGGCCGGCGGGGCGCCCCGGTGGCCGGCGTCGTCCTGCTGGCGATGGGCGCGACGCCCGGGGCGGAGCTGCTCCGCTGGCAGGCGCGGCAGATCGCGCCCACGCTGCCGGCGCCGGTCCGCGGGCTGCTCCGCCTGCTGCGCACCGACCTGGAGAGAAAGGTCGCGGCCAACCACCGCAGGATCGCGGCGACCACGACCGACGTCGCGCGGATGGGTGGCGTCCGGGTCAACGCCCGCTGGACCCGCGAGTTCCTCGTCCACGACCCGCGGGTGGACCTCGCCCGGCTGGCCGTCCCGGTCCTCGCCGTCACCGGTGACAAGGACCTCCAGGTGCCACCCGACGACCTCGCCGTCCTGGCCGCGGCCGTCGCCGGACCGGTCGAGGTCCACCGCGTACCCGACCTGACGCACACGTTGCGCCGGCAGCCGCGCGCGGCCTCGCTGCGGCACTACCGGGGCGAGCTGCGCCGTCCGGTCGACCCGGAGGTGCTCGCGACCATCGTGGCCTGGTGCCGGCGCGTGGGAGACCCCGCCCCATCCTGAGCGCGGTCCGGCGACGAACACCCCGTACTGGGGGGTGCCCCCAGGTGCTTCGAAGTTGCAGCATCGCCATCCATGGGGGTCCCGCCGTCGGGCTGGTCCGCCGCCCGCATCCAGGAGGTTCCCGCGTGTCCCACCCCTCTGGTCCCACCCGCCGCGCCACGGCGGTCGCACTGGCGCTCGGCGCCCTCCTGCTCGCCGGGTGCTCCGCGGACGACGACGCCGCCGACATCCCCGACGCCGCACCCGCCGTCACCGCCGAGACGAGCACGTCGGCGGCGGCTCCGGCCTCGCCGGGGTCGAGCTCGCCCGCGG
Organism: Geodermatophilus sp. DF01-2; assembly: GCF_004571065.1. Classification (GTDB taxonomy): domain Bacteria; phylum Actinomycetota; class Actinomycetes; order Mycobacteriales; family Geodermatophilaceae; genus Geodermatophilus. The sequence continues at coordinate 3,266 of NZ_SPQN01000006.1, read as the reverse complement.
AAGGCGAGAGCGAGAGCGAGACGATCACCGCCACCGAGGGCGAGATGTACATCGAGCTCTCCGAGGACTCCTTCTCCCCCGGCGAGTACACGATCGAGGTCGTCAACGAGGGCAGCGCCACCCACGACCTGGTGGTCGAGCGGGACGGCGCGGACGTCGCCCGGACCGAGACGATCGCGCCGGGTGGGACGGCGACGCTGACGGTCACCCTCGAGGAGGGCGACTACGTCTTCTACTGCTCCGTCGGCAACCACCGCGCGATGGGCATGGAGGTCCCCGTGACGGTGACCGGATGAGCGCCGGCACCGCGGCACCGCGGCAGCGGTCGGGCACCGTGGTCGGCGTCCTTCGGCTGCTCGGCGCCGTCCTGCTGGCCGTCATCGCCGGCATCCACGGCTACCTGTGGCAGCAGGGCTACAGCGGCATCGACGTCATCGGTCCGGCGTTCCTCGTGCAGACCGCGCTCGGCGTCGGCGGGGCCCTGCTGCTGCTGGTCGCCCCGCCGCGGCTGGTGCCCTGGGCGGCTGCGCTGGGCGCGGCGTTCGCGGCCGGGTCGCTGGCCGCGCTGGTGCTGTCGACGACGGTGGGCCTCTTCGGCTTCGTCGAGACCACCGCGGCCACGCTGTGGTGGGAGTCCTTCTGGGTCGAGGTCGCCGCGGTCGTCGTTCTCACCGCGCTGGCCGTGCTCGCCGGCCGCCGGCGGGCCGGCCGCTGACCCCGGGCGGCGGACGGCGGGCCCCCCGACCGCCGTCCACCTCCCGGTCCCCTCGGTGCCCGTCGGCGACGGCCGCGTCGAGGGCGGCCGCGGGCGGGTCGGAGACCGGCCCGCGCACGGAGGTCCGCGCCTCGGAGGCGCCGACCGACCCCGGCGACCCTGCCCGTCGCCGGGGTCAGGCGCCCGGTCGGCACCGCTTCGACCCGATGCCGCCTGCGGCCTGCCGCAGCAGCACCGCGGCGACCTCCGCCGGGTGGCTCATCGGGGTCAGGTGCGCGGCCCCCGACAGCTCGACCAGCCGACCGTCGGGTGCGGCAGCCGCCACGGCGGCGGCCCAGTCGTGCGGGCACAGCCGGTCGCGGGTGCCGCGGACGACGGTCACCGGCACCCCGACCCCGCGCAGCCGGACGTCGATCCGGTCCGGCGAGGTGGCGCGCCACAGCTGCCGCATGGCGCGCGGCCCGGTGCGCAGCCACTGCGGCAGCACCAGCAGCGCCTGCGGCCACCGCTCGCACGCCGCCGTCGGCACCCACCGCCGGACCAGCGCCGCGACCGAGCGCAGGCGGGGGTCGGTGGTCGGCCCGAGCAGCACCAGCCCGGCGACCCGCGGGTCGCCGGCCGCGGCGGCGGCGACCTGGCAGCTCTGCGAGTGACCGACGATCAGCACCGGGCCGGGGCCGAGCCCGGCGCACAGCCGGGCGGCGAGCTCCTCGAGGTCGGGCACCGGGCCGCGCACCCCCATCCCGGGCAGGGGGACGACGTCCGCCGGCACCTGGCCCCGGAGCCGCGCCGACGACCGGGCGTCGAGCCCGAGGCCGGGGACGAGGACCACCCGGCGCGCGGGATCAGGCACCGGACCGGTCTACCCGGTCCGCGTGAGGCGCCGGGCGGCGGGTAGGGGACTCGACTGTGGCCTGGATCGCCTCCGGGCGTGCACGGCCCCGAGACACCGAGGTGGGAGACTGATTCATCATGACGACATCACCTGTGACCGACCCCGTCGGCATCTCCTCGTCCGGTCGGCCCAGGGTCGTCATCGTCGGCTCCGGCTTCGGCGGCCTGTTCGCCGCGCAGGCGCTGCGCCACGCCCCCGTCGACGTCACGCTGGTGGCCAAGACCGGCCAGCACCTGTTCCAGCCGCTGCTGTACCAGGTGGCCACCGGCATCCTCAGCGAGGGGGAGATCGCCCCGCCCACCCGCGAGGTCCTGCGGCGCAACCGGAACACCCGGGTCGTGCTCGGCGAGGTCACCGACATCGACCTGGCCGCCCGTACGGTCACCTCGACCATCCTGGGCCGGACCACGGTGCACCCCTACGACGAGCTGATCGTGGCCGCGGGCGCCGGGCAGTCCTACTTCGGCAACGACCGCTTCGCCGAGTTCGCGCCCGGCATGAAGAGCATCGACGACGCCCTGGAGCTGCGCGGCCGCATCTTCGGCGCGTTCGAGCTGGCGGAGCTGGCCACCGACCCGGCCGAGATCGACCGGCTGCTCACCTTCGTCGTCGTCGGCGCCGGCCCCACGGGAGTGGAGATGGCCGGGCAGATCGCCGAGCTGGCTCACCGCACGCTGCGCCGCGACTTCCGCACCATCGACCCGACCCAGGCCCGGGTGGTCCTGCTCGACGCCGCACCGGCGGTTCTGCCCTCGTTCGGCGAGAAGCTCGGCGACCGCGCCCGCCGCCAGCTGAACGAGATCGGTGTCGAGGTGCAGCTGGGCGCGATGGTGACCGACGTCGACGCCGACGGCCTGGAGGTCAAGGACGCCGACGGGCAGATCCGCCGGCTCCAGGCGGCCACCAAGATCTGGGCCGCCGGCGTGCAGGCCAGCCCCCTGGGCCGGCTGCTGGGCGAGCAGTCCGGCGCCGAGGTCGACCGCGCCGGCCGCGTCTCGGTGCTGCCCGACCTCACGCTGCCCGGTCACCCCGAGGTGCACGTGGTCGGCGACATGATCAGCCTGGACCGGCTGCCGGGCGTGGCCCAGGTGGCCATCCAGGGCGGCCGCTACGCCGCCGAGGCGATCGAGCGCCGGACCGCGGGCAAGGCGCCGCAGGGCCCGTTCCGCTACCGCGACAAGGGCTCGATGGCGACGATCTCCCGGTTCTCCGCGGTCGCCGACATCGGGAAGCTGAAGTTCGAGGGCTTCACCGCCTGGGTGCTCTGGCTGGTGGTGCACCTGATGTACATCGTCGGGTTCAAGAGCCGGGTCACCACGGTGCTGCACTGGCTGGTCAGCTTCCTCGGCCGCGGCCGCGCCGAGCGGGTGGCCACCGTGCAGCAGGTCTACGGGCGGCTCGCGCTGGAGAAGCTCGGCCCGGAGTTCGCGGTCTCCAAGACCGGCGGGCCCAAGGAGGAGGCGGCCCCGGCAACGGACGTCACCGAGCGCAAGAGCGCCTGAGCTCGGCGACGATCAGCTCAGTCTTCTTGTCCCTATCGGTGACGCCTGGCAGGCGTGAAAATGTGGCCGGGTCGCCCGCCGACGTCGGTCTCCCGCCTGGGACACGATCCCGTAGCTCAGTCTGACGCTGGGGCCTGGACCTGAAGGGTCGCGC